>CAYOHS010000094.1:0-1747 GCA_964403865.1 uncultured Candidatus Saccharibacteria bacterium | reverse complement strand
TATCCAAAACTCGACCACGCTCGCACAGGTGAAGCAGTGGGTGGATAGTGCCGCCGCCAATCACGTCTGGCTCATCATGGAATTCCACGGCATCGAGACCTCGGGCGATCAGTACTCGATGACCCCGACGCTCTTCAATCAGGTCGTGGACTACGTGAAGCAAAAGGGCATCCCCGTCGTCACCGTCTCGCAGGGAGCAGCATCGTTGCAGTAGTGCTCCTAGTCATCAGGGTCTGAACTCGAACAACGTGACCACCGGGCCCTGATAGCGCGGCGTGAGGTGCTTGGCGAGTTCGGGATCGAACGAGTGGCCCTGCATGAACGGTGTCGAGACCACGAGGAAGAAGGGCCGGTCGAGGACCGCGTCATCGGTCATGGCCGCGATGGTGCGCCCGCTGTAGTAGCCGAAGGTGTCCCAATAATCATACGCATAGGCATAGACTGGCACATCCATCGGCTCATCCGCGATACTCACCGCAGCCGCTTTTTCATCTGCCGCGATGAGATCACCCGTATGCATGATGCCGAAACGATGCCACGCATAGTTGTAGGTCACCCACGATCCAGCCGCCAGGAGCGCGATGATCACGGCATATGCCAATGCCACCGGCGCGCGCCTCGCTACCTCGCGCGCAGCGAGTGCGACGGCGATCGCCACAAACGGGTACGCGGGTAGGAGGTAATAGAAGATGCGGGTCGAAGAGGCGGTAAAGAGCGCGATGATGACGACAGCGGTCAGCGTACTGATGAAGAGCATCTGTTCATCGCGAGTCCTTCGGCGCGGATCGCCACCGACACACACGAAGAGTGCTGTGAGCACGAGGATGATGCTCCAGGGAGCGCCGAACGCGAAGAAGAAACGGATCATCTCGCCTATAGTCTGCGTGCCACCCAACACATCGCTCGAGACCCTGCCGACGACATTGTGCCAGAGATAGCCGTCCCAGAACGCGCCGCCGAAGTGGAGCGATTCATACACATGCCACGGCACGAGGAGCGCGAACCCTATTCCCGCGCCGAGCCAGAACGCCCTGCTTCGTATCCAGCTCCAATCGCCGCGCGTGATGCTCCATGTCAGCACATAGACCCCCGCCAAGAGTGCGATCACGCTCTTGAAAAGGAAACCGATGGCGACGGCGATACCCACACCCATAAGCCATCGCTCATCTCGCCGCCCGCGCGTAAAGCAATACGTCGCAGCGATGATGGCGGCCACCGTGGGCACATCGAGACGCATCTCGCGCGCGGCTTCGATGAATGCTCCCATGGTCGCCAGGATGAGTCCTGAGAGCAGCGCCACGAACGCGGAGCCGCTCATCTCCCACGCGAGCAATACGACAGCGATAACACAGGCGACCCCTGCAATAGCGGATGTCAGGCGGTACGACCATTCGGGAGCATGGAGCAACGCATCAAGACCCATGCTGGTCCAGAAATAGAGTGGTGGCTTCTCGAAGAAGGGCTGCCCCATATGCTGGAGCAAGAAGCTGTTCCCACTCGCGTGTGTATCGTGCGTGATGCGGGCGTAGATCCCCTCGTCGTAATCCCAAAAAGGAGTGCTCCCGAGATACGGGAATATGAGGAGTGACGCGACGACCGCAGACACGGCGATCGCCCAGCGCACGCGGATCCGTATCGTGGGCATGAGCCTTTACTGTATGCCGCCGGCTCAGGCAAGACAAGGAGCCGCCGGCTGTGGGTAACCCCACAAAAACACCACGTTGGGGCCGGTATAATGAGGCGCGAT
>CAYOHS010000093.1:0-1835 GCA_964403865.1 uncultured Candidatus Saccharibacteria bacterium | reverse complement strand
GACGACGGCGACGAAGCGCCGTTCAGGGGCTATCCGTCCGGTCGCCAGGGTGAGAAGTTTCCGGGCGTCATCTGTGTCTCCGTCAACGACACCATCGTGCATGCCCCCGGCACCTGGAACGACACGCCGTTTGCCGAGGGCGACGTCGTGTCGATCGATTTCGGCGTCCAGCACAAGGGCCTTATCACCGATTCCGCACGCACGGTCATCGTGGGCTCGCCGCGCAATCCCGAAGAAGCGCAGCTCGTGAGTGTCGCGTACGAAGCCTTGCAAGCAGGCATCGATCAGGCACGTGTCGGCAATACGACCGGCGACATCGGCTTCGCGGTCCAACAGTTTGCAGAGCGCTACGGCTACGGCTACCCCAAGCACCTCTCAGGCCACGGCGTCGGGCTCTCCATCCACGAGGAACCGCACGTCCCGAACTATGGCGACAAGGGCAAGGGCGACAAGCTCGTCGAGGGGATGGTCATCGCAATCGAGCCGATGTTCATGCTCGGCAAGGATGATCTCTACATCGACAAAGACGGCTTTTCCTATCGCACCAAGGACGGCTCGCGCTCGGTGCATGCAGAGCACACGGTCCTCATCACCAAAGAGGGCCCCGAGATCCTGACGCGCGACAATTAGCACTATGTTGGCGATCCTCGATCTCGACTACACGCTCTTGGACACCACAGCGTTCAAGCGAGCGCTCACCGCGAGTCTCGAACCGCTCGGCGTCACCACCGATCAATTTTTTGAGACCTACGGCGTCGTGGCGCACGCGATCCCTGGCCAGCATGGCTACAGTTTCGAGGCACAGGCCAAGCTGTTACACGAGAAGTACGGATACGACGAGACAGAAGTCTTGCGTCGCCTCACGAGCGTGTACGAGATACTTCCCTCGTTCCTCTATCCTGACTCATTGCCGTTTCTCAAGTTTCTTAAGGAGAAGCACGTACCGGCGGTGCTTTTCACGTGGGCGAATCCGGAGCACCAAGAGGCCAAGGTAAAAGGCCTCGGCATCAGCTCGTATCTCACGAAAGTCGTCATCACGAGCGAGGCCAAGGGTACCGCCGATCTCGAACTTTCGGAGCGGCAGCGCGAGTGGGTGTTCATCAACGACAACCCCAACGAGATCCGCGCGCTCGCCGCGCGCTATCCAGAAGCGCGCATGATCCGCATCAAGCGTGCCGATGGCAAGAAGTTCCCGCCCGAAGAAGATGTGCTCGATGTGCCGACATTCTCAACGCTCGAAGAAGCCCGCACACAGCTCGGGCTCTAGCGTTGCGCAGGCGGCACTGTTCGGGTAGGGTAGGCGCAGAGGAGGATTGCACATGCAAAAGACTGAGAGAACCTGCGGCGGCTGCACAGCCTGCTGTAAGCTTCCGCCTATATCCGACAAAGGCTTCGAGAAGGGCTATGGCGAATGGTGCCGCTTCTGCATCCAGGGCACGGGGTGTGGCGCGTACGAAAAACGCCCCCGCACCTGCCGTCGGTATGCGTGTGCGTGGCTCGCGGGAGCTGGTTCTGAAACAGATCGTCCCGATACGTCGGGCGTCCTATGCTGTTTCTACCACTACCCAGACACGGGCAGGACCATGGTCATCATGGAGCTCTTTGCGGGAGGTCTCGATTCCGCCTTTGCCGTCGAATGTCGGTCGAAAGTTCTGGCGCGAGGCGAAGCCGTCATGACGATACCTGTCTCAGGACAGGTCCGGATGTGGCTCCCGCGTGAACGGCATCACATCACCCGTCTCAATGGCGACACCATCGACGACGGCCGGCGCGCACAGATCGCGTATGCATGAATCTGAGGGGCACTCCTACTGGAGCGCCCCTTTGTGCTGCCC
>CAYOHS010000092.1:1519-1856 GCA_964403865.1 uncultured Candidatus Saccharibacteria bacterium | reverse complement strand
GCGTCGTGTCGTAGTCGGCGCCGAAGTCGTGCCAATCCTCCAGGACGAACAGGCCGTCTGTCGCCTGGCCGATGAGCGCGGGCGACGGCAGGATACCATTGGGAAAGATGTACTTGTGGAACCAGGGGTCCGGGGCTTTCGGGGTCTTATCCGTGCCGATGGTGTGCAAGAGAAATAGACCGTCTTCCTTGAGCACGCGCCTCACGACCTCCATGTAGGTGCGGTAATTCTTATGTCCCACGTGCTCGAACATGCCGATCGAGATGACATGGTCGTACGGCCCGTCGTGTACATCGCGATAATCCTGCAGGCGTATCTCGATAGGCAATCCCGCCGC
>CAYOHS010000092.1:0-1417 GCA_964403865.1 uncultured Candidatus Saccharibacteria bacterium | reverse complement strand
CGCGTGTGCGAGATCCGTCGCTCGCGGCGTGCCCGACCAGTATCCGCACGAATACACCATGCGCGGATCGAGCATCTTCTCGTAGAGATCATTGCCGATATCGTAGTGCCGCTCCCCTACCTGAAACGCGCGTGAGCGACTCTGGAGATTCGTGAATCTTGCGCGCAGCACGTGCATCCATATACCGATGTGCCAGAAATGCTTGGCAAGATCCGCTCGCGTAGCGCGTGCACAGAATCCCGCGAGGTCTTCGACATCCCACCACCCGTCCGTATAGGTTTCGCCGACCGCGATGATGCCGTCGGTAAAGATCCGGTCGAACAATCGCACATCGCGCACCTGCGGATCCCATGGATTTGGGCCGTCGAGTGTAATGCCGGCTTCTTCGAGTATGGGGGCGAGATCATCGGCAACGCTCATATGCGGGATACTGTCACGTCTGACGTGAAGTCACGATGTCGCGTGCAGCGAGCACGATATCGTGCGCCGTCATGCCATATTCTTCGAGAAGCTGCGCCGGTTCGCCGGATTGTCCGAAGGCATCGTGCACGCCGACGAATCGCATCGGGGTCGGCGCGCTGCGCGCAAGGAGTTCTGCCACCGCGCTCCCGAATCCGCCCGCAACCTGGTGTTCTTCGATGGTGACCACCGCCCCGCACTCGCGTGCCGCTGCTACTATAGCTGCCTCGTCGAGCGGCTTTATGGTATGAACATCGATGACGAGCGATCCTATTCCTGCGGTCTCGAGCTCGCGCGCCGCGAGCAGCGCCTGATACGCGAGCGAGCCGGTGGCCAAGAGCGCGACTTTCGGTGATGGACTACGCCAGAGCGTGAGCGACTTCCCTATCTCGAACGGCGTCTCCGGTGTCGTCATGAGCGGTGTAGTTGAGCGGCCGAATCGCAGGTACATGGGACGACCAGACTTCGCGGCTGCGATCGTCGCCTTACGAGCCTCTTCGGAATCACATGGCGAGATGACGGTCATATTCGGCAGTACGCGCATGAGCGCCATGTCTTCGAGCGCTTGGTGCGTCGCGCCGTCGGGGCCGACAGACACCCCTGCATGCATTCCGCAGATGATCACAGGCATCTCGTTGAGTGCTATCGTGGTACGCACCTGCTCCCAGTTGCGACCCGGGTTGAACATCGCGTATGAGGTGACGAAGGGGATCTTCCCCGCTGCGGCCATGCCGGAGGCGACAGCTGCCATGTTCTGCTCGGCGACGCCCATCTCGACGAAGCGTTCGGGGAATTCTTTCTGGAACCATTCGGCGCGGGTGCTCTCGGCGAGATCGGCGGTGAGTACGACGATCCGCGCATCAGTACGCGCCGCCTCGACAACGCCTTTGCCGAATCCGTCGCGCGTGGCGGCAGATTCCTTGGCCTCAAAGACGTCGTTACGCAGATGTGCTGATGG
>CAYOHS010000091.1:0-1890 GCA_964403865.1 uncultured Candidatus Saccharibacteria bacterium | reverse complement strand
ACTGCCGATCCGAGCTCGTCGAATATCGAATAGTCCTGCATCAAGGGCGCGATCCGGTCGGTCCCCGTACCTGAAAGGAGAATCACTCGCTTGCAGGTCTTCGCGACCTCGTAAAGAAGCGCGCTCATATCGAGGAATTTATCGGCGCCTCCCATGATCAATACGATGTCCTTCTTTCCGGTATCGAGCGCCCTAAGCGCGGCTATCGTCGCCTCCGGCGTGGTCGCGTTGTTGTCATTGTAGATCTTGACCCCGTTCACTTCGCGCACGAGCTGCAGCCTGCCTTCGACCGGCTCGAACGATTCCAGTCCGCTGTGTATCTCGTCATCCGACAGCCCGAGCGCGCGGAGTGCATCCCGGGCGAGTGCGGCATTCTCTCGGTTATGTTCCCCTATCACTTTCAAAACCCAGCCGTCTGCTAACGCATCTGGGACGCTCGGCTCGACGATAGACCGCACGGCCTCGATGCGCGGCAGGATCTCTGCGCCGCAGATGAGCGCATCGCCGGTCCGCTGGTAACGAAAGATGTTCGCCTTATCGGCAAAATAGCTCTCCATGTCGACATAATAATTCTGGTGATCTGGCATGAGGTTCGTGAAGACAGCGATGTCGGGGCTCAAGGTGAGATCGCCGAATCCCTGCAGCTGCCACGAATCGAGTTCGAGCACGAGGATGTCTCCCGCGTTGAGCTGCGGCAGGAGTTCGAGCGTCGAAAGCCCGCGGATATTCCCGCCTACGAGCGCGCGACGCCCGGCAGTCGAAAGCGTGTGCGCGATCATCTGCGTGACCGTGCTCTTGCCGCGCGTTCCCGTCATGCCGACGATCCGTACACCGAGTTCGCGCGCAAATCTAGCCGCGAGTGCTGTGGACATGTACACGGGCACGCCCGCTTCCCGGGCTGCGGCCACCTCCGGCGAATCAAGCCGTACCCCAGCGCCTTTGATCACCATATCGGTATCGGTAAAATCTTCGCGTCGGTGTCCGCCAAGATGAAATGTCAGTCCCGGAACGTCTTTCAGTGCCGCGAGCGATCCGGTAAGCTGCGCCTCCGTCTTCTTGTCGGTCACGGTCACCTGTGCGCCGCAATGACTCATGAAGCGCGCATCGCCTATGCCGCGGCCCAGGAGTCCGAGTCCGAGGAGCGTCACGCGTTTACCGCGGAAGAAGGCTTCCCACGGGGTCATAGAACGCGCACCTGCGTCTTCTGCGGGAACATCGCCTCGACACGCTTGCGGAAGATGTCCGAATCTTGGGACAAGTAGAAGTAGGAGGAGCCCGAGCCCGCAGTGACGAACTGTGTCGACACTTCTTTTGCTACGGCGTCGGCAGGATCCATGATCTCGACAGCACCGAGGTGCGAGAGGATCTCTTCTTCCATGATGTCACGGACGAACGGAAAATGCGTACAACCCAGGACGACGATGTCGAATTTCCTCCCTCCCAGCGGCATGAGGGCGCGACGCACGATACTGCGTACCGATGCATCTCCTTCGTCGAATTCGATCGCGCTGGCAAGGTTCGATATAGGCAATTGTTCGAGCTCGACGATCGGCTGCAAGACTCGTTCGTAGATACCAGTGATGACGGTAGCAGGGGTTGCGAGCAGAAGGACACGCTTGCCGCGATGTGGTTGGAGTGCACGTGCTGCCGGACCGGTCATCTCGATAACGCGTGCGCCCAAGCTCGCATGCGCGAGTTCGGCGGGAGCGACGGTATCGCTCGCCGAGACGATCTCTTGTGCTCCAAACATGCGCAAGGTTTGGAGTCCTTCGGTCGCGATGCGAGCCAAGGCCTCCTCAGGGTGCCCGGCCGAGCCAGCACCACGCAGCGTGTCGCCGTAGTACACGGCATCGGCGTGCGGCGCATGGCGGCGCAGTGCCGCCAAGACCG
>CAYOHS010000090.1:0-1917 GCA_964403865.1 uncultured Candidatus Saccharibacteria bacterium | reverse complement strand
ATGACCATCAACGACATCCGCGCGAAGTATCTTGCCTACATGCAGGAGAGGGGACACCAGGTCATCCCATCGTCATCCCTCGTCCCTCAGAACGATCCGACGACGCTCTTCACCGGCAGCGGTATGCAACAGCTCATGCCGTATCTCTTGGGCGAAGCACACCCGAAAGGCACTCGGCTCACCGACAGCCAGAAGAGCTTCCGCGCCGAAGACATCGAGGAGGTGGGCGACAACCGCCACACGACGTTCTTCGAGATGCTTGGCAACTGGTCGCTGGGCGACTACTTCAAGAAGGAACAGCTGCCGTGGCTCTTCGGCTTTCTTGTCGACGAACTCGGTATCGATCCGAACAAGCTGTACGTGACCGTCTTCCAAGGCGACGAAGCGACCGGCATCGCGCGCGACGACGAGTCCGTCGCGATCTGGAAAGAACTGTTTGCACAGAAAGGCATCGCGGCAGAAGCGATGGTGATGGGCAGCGAAGCCGACGGCGCACGGCTCGGCATGCGCGGCGGACGTATCTTTTTCTACGACGTGAAGAAAAACTGGTGGAGCCGCGCGGGCGTGCCCGCCAAGATGCCGGCTGGCGAACCTGGTGGTCCCGACTCCGAGATCTTCTTCGACTTCGGCACGCCTCACGACGCGAAGTTCGGCGCAGAGTGCCACCCGAATTGCGACTGCGGACGATTCATGGAGATCGGAAACTCCGTATTCATGCAGTACATCAAGCGCGCCGACGGTTTTGAGCTCTTGCCCAAACAGAATGTCGATTTCGGCGGCGGCTTGGAGCGTATCGCGGCCGCGGCGGCCGGAACGCCCGACGTGTTCGTCGCCGTCGACATATTAGCCGACATCATCGCGCTCGTCTCGCACTTTTCCGGCAAGTCGTACGACGATTCGCGCTACACGCGCAGCTTCCGCATCATCGCCGATCACATGCGTGCAGCCGTGTTCATGATGGGAGAGGGGATACGACCCTCGAACACGGAACAGGGCTACGTGCTGCGCCGTCTCATCCGTCGCGCCGCCTTGCATGCGCAGAAGCTCGACGTGGCGGACAAGGATACCGAGGACTCGATGCTCCATCGCGCCGCGGTGCTCATCATCGAGTACTACAAGCACGCATATCCGGAGCTCGAGGGCGAGGAGCAATTCACATTCATCACCGGAGAATTACGCAAAGAAGAGCTGCAATTTGCAAAGACATTGGCAGAAGGCACCAAAGAGTTCGAAAAGGCTGCGGCTGCAGGCTCGATCTCCGGGGAGCAGGCATTCCTCCTTTTCACGACGCACGGGTTTCCGTTCGAGCTCACGCAGGAGATGGCGCACGAGCGCGGTCTTACCGTCGACACCGAAGATTTCCAGGCACGCATGAAGGCGCACCAGGATCTCTCGCGCTCAGGCTCAGAACAGAAGTTCAAAGGTGGGCTCGCCGATGCTTCTGAAGAGACGACGCGGCTGCACACCGCACATCACCTGCTCTTGCGCGCGCTCCAGATCGTACTCGGCGATCACGTAAAACAGCGCGGCAGCAACATAACTAAAGAGCGATTGCGCATCGACTTCTCGCACACAGCGAAGATGACGCCAGAGGAGATAAAGAAGGCCGAGGATATCGTCAACGAACAGATCCAGGCGGCGCTCCCGATGACGCGATGGTCAGTGACCAAAGAGGAGGCTGAGGCGACCGGCGCCGAGCATGAATTCGGTGCGAAGTATCCCGATATGGTGACGGTGTACATGGTAGGCGAGGTGGTACCCGACGATTTCGCCGCAAGCGCCGCGCAAGCATTCTCCAAAGAATTCTGCGGCGGCCCGCACGTCACCAACACCAGCGAACTGAGCAAGAGCGGCACCTTTAAGATACTGAAAGAAGAAGCATCCTCCGCAGGAGTGCGCCGCATCAAGGCGGTGTTG
>CAYOHS010000089.1:0-1918 GCA_964403865.1 uncultured Candidatus Saccharibacteria bacterium | reverse complement strand
TTTCCGCATTCATAAAATCGATGCGCGCGTCGCAAGGAGACGCCGCGCTCTACTATCTCGCACGCATGGTAGCTAGTGGCGAGGATCCGCTGTTCATTGCGCGCCGCATGGTCGTGTTCGCGTCGGAAGATGTGGGGCTCGCGCAGCCGACGGCACTCGTCGTCGCGAACGCGGTGTTCCGCGCATGCGAGACCGTCGGCTACCCCGAGTGCGCGATCAATCTCGCGCACGGCGTCGCGTATCTTTCGGAAGCGAAGAAAAGTCGAAAATCATACGATGCGTATTTCGAGGCGGTCGCCGATGTCGAACAATTAGGAAACCTTCCGATACCGAAAAAGATCCGGAACGCGCCGACGAAACTAATGAAAGATCTGGATTATCACAAGGGCTACAAGCTCTACGACGAGGAGCCCTATCTTCCCGACAAGCTGAAGAAAAGGAAGTATCTGAAATAGTTGCGCGAGAAGCCGCTTTTGATAGGGTCAGGACAGAACCCTAGTTATTACGAGGAGGCAGCGATGCTGCGCAAAGTAGAGAATCCCGCACCGTCCGCGCCGCGTATCATCCGCCCGTTCCTGCGTGAACGGAGCGCATTGCGTCACGGAGAGAATCAGCGTGCTACGGCAACGCTCGCGGAACAGGCAGGGCTTCGTCGGGAGCTTTCGCTCTCGCGCTGGCAGCTCCACCCGGAAGGCAGTTTCGAGCGGGACGTATCGAAGCTCGCGCTCGTCGATCTCGAGCGCGCGCTCCGTGTCACGCTCTGGATACGTTCGGCGCTCGCCGTGAATTTTTCGGAGAAGCCATGCGTCGCCGTCGCCGTCAAGCACGGCGTCCCGTGCGGGGTGGGTGTCGGCGATACCCCTGTCGTCGCGACGCTCGGCATGATCGAAGGGCACCCCGGCGCGCTTCTCGGCGCGTCTGTCGTGACCACGTTCGCAGTCGATGAAGTGATCGCCGACCTGTTGCGGAATCACTGGCGTCGCTTGGTGAAGCGCAAGCGCATGATCGCCGGCGTCGCGGCTCCCGAGATTTCGCACGGTGCTGCCGAGACGCTTCGGAGGAAGGAGCGGCAGGTCGTACTGCTCGAGAATCCGATCCTATCGGAACTCGGGCCAGAGCATATCCCTCGAGAACCCGTGTACACGCATCTGCCGATCCTCGGCTCGTTCGTCACCGAGGAAGCGGATACCTTCATCCTCGACCTGAATGACAAGCGCATCCGGATCGAGACGGACTGCCCGCATCGGCTCACGGATGACGTGCGCCGGGACCTCGTCATCGCCTGGGCGGTGTGCGCGAAGACGAAGAGTAACGCGGCGAGCATCGTCCAAGGAGGACAGCTGCTCGGGAACGCCGCGAGCGCGGTGGATCGGGTTGGCGCGTGCCGGCTTGCCGGCTCGATGCTCGCTGAGGATTCGCTGCACGGCAGGCCGAAGATCGTCGCTGCGACCGATTCGTTCTTCCCGTTCCCGGATGGGCTCGCCGAACTTCATGGCAGCAGCGTCGAGTTCGTTTTCGCGACCCAGGGAGGCCTCCGGTACCGGGAGGTCGCAGAGTATGCGCGCACCAAGATGATGACGCTCGTCTGGCTCGATGACCAGGTCGCGCGAGGCTTCGATCACTAGACAAAGGCCGCTTCCAGGAGCGGCCTTTTCCAGTACTTGATTAAAATAGACTTTGATGTATGATTTCTCCAGATAACAAATGGGTGTCTTCATGTGTGCCAGTCACGCTTCCTCGGAAGCTATCCTCGAACGGCTGCGAAGCCGTATCCGGACCTACGAGAACCTCGGCGTCGCTGATCCGGACAGCGAGAGCGGGAAGGCTGCGTACGCTCGATTGAAGCGTGCGAAGATCCTCCCCCAGCTCTATGCCGCTATCGCCAGGGTGCAGGCCGGTCTCTACGGCATCTGCGCCG
>CAYOHS010000088.1:0-1944 GCA_964403865.1 uncultured Candidatus Saccharibacteria bacterium | reverse complement strand
TCTCACCCTGGCGACCGGACGGATAGCCCCTGAACGGCGCTTCGTCGCCGTCGTCTTCGATCATCTTGGCTGCGGCTGCATCGATGCCGCGCGGTGTCTCACCGACGACGACCATCTGGGACCAGCGCGCAAGATGATGGCCGAGCCTTCGGCCGCTCTCTCGTATCGTCGCGATGTCTTCGGGGGTCTTTGCAATCATATTTGACGGTAATTATGAGATATTTTGTGCTTGTGCAAGTTTAACTTGCACAAGCGGATTTTTACGCAAGACCCAGCGTCGTAAGGATTCCCTGGTGGACTTCTTCGATAGCGGGTTCGCCGCTCACGCGATGGATGCGTGCGCCTTTCTGTTCCAAGACGGCGAGCGCCGGCTCGACATCGGCCTTGTACCAGGCAATGCGGCGCTTGATCCCCTCTTCGGTGTCGTCGTTGCGACCGCGCGCGAGGAGGCGCTTGAGGGTCGATTCTTCGGAAAGTTCGAGTACGACGACATCGTACGCGGCGCGACCATAGAATCGCATCGCCTCGTCGAACGCCTCTGCCTGCGATGCGCGGCGGACGACACCATCGGCGATTATGTGCTCGGCGCCGGTGAACCTCTCGACCAGGCGCTTGGTCATGAGGTAGATCGGCATGAAGCCCGGCATGAGGCCGCCGGTGCTGATGATGGCATTGGTGAGCCCGGCCGTGTAGCCGCCCTCGGCCACCTGCTCGCGCAAGAGCGCCCCCATCTCGACATAGACGATCTCGGCAGAACTACGCGCCTTGAGCGCGTCCATGAGCATCTGTATCTGGGTGCCCTTCCCTGCCCCCGAGGGGCCGAAAAAGAGGACGGTGGTCGGATTCATAGCGGAAAGTATAGCTGTTTTGACCCAAAAAGGCTACAATGCGCGGCATGAAAAAGAGCATCATCACGCTCACGGGCCTCCCCGGCAGCGGCAAATCGAGCACCGCAAACGCGGTCGCTAAGATGCTTGGGTACCGGCGTTTTTCCTCCGGCGACTTCGCGCGACAGGTCGCGGCAAGCCACGGCATCACCATCGAAGAGTGGAACAAGAAGGCCGAAACCATGCCCGAGCTCGATTCGGAGGTGGATGAGGCAGTGCGCAAGACCGGTGAAGAGAGCGAGCTAGTCATCGACTCGCGCACCGCATTCCACTGGATTCCCGATGCCTTCAAGGTCTTCCTTACCCTCGATCCACACATCGCCGCAGAGCGGACGTTTCGCCAGATTCAGCAGGAAGGGCGTGCAAGCCAAAGCGCGTCGTCTGTCGACGAGGTATACCAGAAGACCCTCGCACGCATCGAGAGCGAGAAGGCGCGCTACAAGAAGCTCTACGACCTCGATTACATGGATGAGTCGCAGTACGATTTCGTGATAGACACGGCGAACAACTCTATCGATGAGACGGCTGAAAGAATAGTGACCGCATACAAGAAGTGGCTGGCATAGGAAAAGGCCCCACGGGAGCGAGGCCTTTCGTGGTGATGCCTGGAATACGGCTCTAGTCGCGCTTGGCGCGCTCGCCGAATTCCTTGAAGGGATTGCGCGGGACTATCGATGCAAAATATTCCTTGAACGCGATGCCGATCGCGTCGGCGGGAAAGAGTCCCTTTCCTGCCGCAAGAAGCGCGTCGACACGTTGCCTGATGAATCGGCAGCGATACTCATCGACGAAGACTTCCTCGGCGACGATGCTCCAATGCGGTGCACATGGCGGCTTTGAGAAGCATTGGATGTAGTATCTGCGAGCCTTATTGGCTGCTCGCTGAGCTGCGAGCATGGCTTCGTGTGATTCGTACATGGGTGTGTCTCCCCTTTCCTCATCGCACCCTACCTGAATGTGAAAAGCCCCGCAAGAGCGGGGCTCTTGGGCGAAATCACGTGGTGTTATTGCCCCACGTACGCATCCTTTTCTGCCTGGATGACTTTTGTGGTCGGCC
>CAYOHS010000087.1:0-2001 GCA_964403865.1 uncultured Candidatus Saccharibacteria bacterium | reverse complement strand
CATGATCGGCATGTTCGACTCAGGTTCTGGAGGTCTCACCGTCTTGCGAGCGATGCGCGAGCGGCTGCCGTCTGCAGACGTGCTGTACTACGGCGACATCAAGAATGCGCCCTATGGCTCGCGGCCGCGCTCGGAGCTTTCGGACCTCACCATCGATGCGATAGGCTATCTCACTGCGCATGGCGCACGATCGATCGTGAGCGCGTGCAACAGCGTCTCGGCGTCGCTCGCGGTCTCGCTCTTCGACGCACTCTCGCTCGCCCCCAGCGATCTCATCGAGATGGTCGGACCGACCGTCAGCGCATTCAAGGATACGAAAGAGCGTGTCGTGCTCTTCGCGACACCGGCGACTATCGATGCGGGTATCTACCAGAGCGGGTTCCGGATGATAGGGAAAGAGGTGACCTGTATCGCGATCCCTGCGCTCGCCGGCGCGATCGAAGCCGGAGTTCCGCAGGCAGATATCGCGACCATCGTACGCGAGGCCTGCGCTCCCATCGCGTGGGATAACTACGATATCGCTACCCTGGCGTGTACGCATTATCCGCTCGCGCTCGAGCAGTTTCGCGCAGTGATACCTGCGCGCGTCGGCATCTTCGACCCTGCCGATGCTGTCGCGGAGCGTATCGAGCGCCGATTCTGGCCGAGGGAAGCAGGAGACGGCACGCTCAGATTCGTCATCACGAAGGATTCGGACACGTTTCGGGCGCTCGTCGCAGCGATGTTCCCGGATACCCGCTACGAGATCGAAGTGGTACAGTGAGGTCATGAAGCTGCCCAAGCACGTGCACATGGTGGGAATCGGGGGGATCGGGATGTCGGCCCTGGCGCAGCTCCTGGTCTCACGCGGCGTGGCGGTCAGCGGCTCGGATAGGGAAGAATCCCCGACGACCGAACTCCTCGAGAAATGCGGTGTTTCGGTCTCGATAGGGCACGACGGCTGCCTGATACCGGCCAACACCGACCTCGTCGTCTATAGCGACGCCATCTATGAGGACAACCCTGAGCGCATGCGGGCCACGGAGATGGGTATCGAGCAGGTCTCGTACTTCCACGCACTCGGTAGGGTCTCGGCAGATATGCGCACGCTCGCGGTCACAGGGACGCACGGCAAGACGACCACCACCGCGATGCTCGCCGCGATACTCAAGGGTGCGGGCAAGGAGCCGACGGCGATCGTCGGGTCTATCGTCAGGGATTTCGGATCGAACTTCCTCGACGGCGGCGATACGCTCGTCGTCGAAGCATGCGAGTACCGTGCGCATGTCTTGGAGCTCAGCCCGGAGATACTCGTCATCACCAACATCGAGCTCGATCACACCGACTATTTCGAATCGGAACGGCAGTTGCAGGAGATGTTCCGCAAGGCGGTCGAGAAGGTACCGGCTCACGGCTGTATCATCACCAATCCCAACGATGATGCGATTGCGCCCGTGATCGAGGGGCTTTCGGTCCGCCTCGTCGATTACACGAAAGAGAATGCGCCCGAGCTCGCGCTTTTGGGTGAATTCAATCTCATGAACGCCCGCGCTGCCAAGGCCGCAGCCAAGGCTGCGTACCCCGATATCACCGACACGGTCTGTGATGAGGTGCTGGCGCATTTCGTCGGCTCGTGGAGACGCTTCGAATACAAGGGAGAGACCAAAGCGGGCGCGACCGTCTACGACGATTATGCCCACCACCCGACAGAAGTGCGCAGTACGATCGAAGCGGCACGCAAGAAATTTCCGAGCAAGCGCCTCGTGGTCGCGTTCCACCCGCATCTCTATAGCCGTACGCGAAGCTTCTTTAAGGAATTTGCGCAGGCGCTCGCGCTCGCAGACGACGTGCTCATCGCGCCCATCTACGCGGCACGCGAGAAGCTCGATCCGTCCATCACGCACGTGGGGCTCGCCGATGCGGTCCAGAAGCTCGGCACGCCGGCGCAAGCGCCGCTCTCGTTCGATGGTATCCGCGACGCACTCGAAACCTACGGCCCAGATGCACTCATCATCACCATGG
>CAYOHS010000086.1:0-2027 GCA_964403865.1 uncultured Candidatus Saccharibacteria bacterium | reverse complement strand
AGGTGATCTCCGGAGCGGTGAGGACTGGCTCTGTGGATGTCGCGGTAGTCGTAGCAGGGGTAGCGACTACCGGCGCGGCTGCCGGAGCGGGAGCAACCGGCTTGGGTGCCGGAGCGATCGTGAGGGTCTTGCTCGACATCGTGCCGATCACCTCGGTACCACTACCGTCGTTTGCCAAAACGGAGCCACGTGAATATGAGATGGTCGCCGTTCCAGGCTTCTTCGGCGTGAATACGAGCGAGACAACCGTCGCTTTCGGACCTGTCCACCCCGGATTGAATATCACGCCCTCAAATGAGGCCGTCCCTGCCGCGGCAAATGATGGCTCCTGCGTCCAGAAGTTTATGAGCGAGCCTTTTGAGATCGATTTGAGCGCCAGGAGGTCTGTCGGATAACTCACGTCTGCCGAAACTGCGTTTATCGCTGCCGCGGGTGACGAAACGACGACCGGTATCGATATGCTTTCCCCGACACTGACCGAGGAGGCCCCGCCGAACGAGAGGTCCGCGGCAGAAGCGAATGCCGGGAAGAGCAGTAAGATCGCGAGTGCGCTACAAAGTCGGCCGCGGCCGTATGCGGGCATATACCAGAAGTATAAGGCACAGCAGCACGAATGCGGCGAAGGTCCGGTGGAGAAGTCCCGAGAACGAATCGTATCGCTGCGGCTGGACTGTCTCGATACGCACATTCCCTGCCGCATCGATAGCGCGCACGAACATCCAGCTTGAGAGGCTCGCGTCGTGGATATGATACGGGCTTTCAGCGGGAACCCAGGTGGCGAACGTGGGATATCTGTCCTGCGATTCTGCTACTTCGTAGCGTGCGACACCCGAACCCGTGTCTTGTGTTGCGAAGACGAGCATCGGGGCACCGTCTCCGAGCGCCGGATCGCGCACGATCTGAGGCATGAACGCGAGCGGCGGATCAGTATCGGGGATCGTGTTGTCGAGATTCTCTCTTCCCTCTTGCACCAAGAGCGTGAGTGGAGCGAGCGTGAGGGGTTCTGCCGCTGCGTCGGCGGTATTGCGCCTCACTTGGCTGTTCGTATCAAATCGTATGACCGATTCGCCGGTGCGTACCGCCTTGAACGATATCGCGAGTAATCGGGCCCCGGTGCCCTGGAACCCGCCGGGCACGATGCCCGAGAAATGAAGCGCGCGCGTTCCGGCGTCGAATCGAGGCGCGTCGATCCAATAGTTGATAAGAGAGCCGCCGTCGGTCGTGCCGACAGGCTCAAGACCTCTCGGGATACTGATCGAGACATCGAATGCATTCACCGATGCCGGCGCATCTAAGAGTACGGCGATCTGGAACGGTGTATCGAGTCCGACAGTCCGCTCCTGCGGATCAAAATAGAGGGTCGCCGCGGAAGCGAGCCCGGGCATGAGCAATCCGAATATGAAGATACCGATGGTGCGCATATGATCAGCCGGTCCAGTTGAATGCCAATATCGAGAAATCGATGACGGTGATCTTGCCGTCGTGATTGAGGTCGATGAGGTTCTTCGCGGCCTCGGTCAGTGAGCGTTTGTACCAGTACGCCATGATAGAAAAATCGACGAGATTCACGCGGCAATCACTATTCATGTCTGCTCGCGCAGGGCAGGTCTTCTTCGGAGCCAAGACCGTCGTCGTGCCGACACTGAATTGTGCCGTGTTCGACAACGATGAGATGCTATCGCTCAGCTTCGCCTGCGCCTGTGCGCTGTGTGCGCCCATCTCGAGCGAGGTCGTGTCCAGCACGTAGCGCCATATGCCTTGAGCACTCGAAGTGGCGTGCGCCACGATGTCATTGTCGGAGTGCACCATGACGGTGATATCGCTCGACGGCGCTGCGGCACCAAGCATCGTGATCGGCTCGCCGCGGCGAACAGCGGATTTGTCGAGGGAGATGGTCGGCGGCAAGAATATCCCGCTGATGCCGGTGTTGACCCCGCCCGTCACGGTGATGGTAAACGTTTGCACGACCGATCGGATGCCAGACGAATCGACCGCGTACACGCCGAATGTGTATGTTCCCACCGAGA
>CAYOHS010000085.1:0-2089 GCA_964403865.1 uncultured Candidatus Saccharibacteria bacterium | reverse complement strand
GGGAAGTCGGTATCATCCTCGACGCATTGAGACAGATCGCCGCGCAGGGCAGGTCGTGGGCGAAGCAGTACGCATACGGCAAGGCGACCAATGAGTTCTCTCATCGGCTCGACAAAAAACCTCAGGCGAGAATTCGTCTTTGATCTATCTGTGGACCCACGGGGAGTCGAACCCCGACCTACTCCATGCCATGGAGTCGTTCTACCGCTATACTATGGGCCCAAGTGAGAGATGAAATGGAAACGTGTTTACATGTTGCTCGAACGCCGGGGCCATATGGTTTTCTGATATGGGCCCTAGCGAGAAGCGAAATGAGTGTACCATACTCATTTCATTTTTTACACATCGGCTGGGAGAGGGTACACTCAGGATATGTTCGGGTACGCACGCGCTGTCATCGCTTCATTCCCGAGACTCATCACGCCGACCGTCTTCCTGAATCCGCTCTCGACCGATAGAGCACAGTTGCGCGGCGATATCGTGGCGGGCATCACCGTCGCGATAGTCCTCATACCCCAGGCATGCGGCTACGCCCTCCTGCTCGGGCTCCCGCCGGTCAATGGCCTCTACGCTGCGCTCTTCGGCGTCTTGGCGGGTGCGCTCTGGGGAAGCTCCCGGTTGATGATCACCGGCCCCGTGGGTGTCATGAGCCTGCTTACGATCGCGGTGCTCGTGCCATTCTCGGGCGATCCGGCGCGACTCATCGTCATCGCCGCGCTCACTGCTATCTCGGTCGGTGTCATGCAGCTCCTGCTCGGCTCATTCCGGCTCGGTTTTCTCGTCCGCCTCGTCCCGCACACCGTACTCGCCGGGTTCTCGGTCGGAGCCGCGATCGTGATCGCCGTGACTCAGCTTCCACAATTCCTTGGCGTCGCCGCATCACATCATCGGTTCTTCTTCGAAGACATCGTGACACTGATAGGATCCGTACCTCGGGCGAGTGTCTTGACGACCGCCGTAGGTCTGGCCTCCGTACTCGCACTCATGCTGTTGCGCCGATTCGGACGAGTGTTCCCGGCAGCACTCGCGACGATGGCTCTCGCCACGCTCGTGAGCTATCTGCTCTCTCTCCAGCAGTACGGCGTCTCGATCGTCGGCACCATACCGCATACTCTGCCGTCGATCACGCACTTCGGCCTCGCCGATGTCTTGAGTATCGGGACGACCTCCGTCGTACTCGCGCTCGTCGGGTTCTTAGGCTCGCTCGCAGTGGCGCGCTCGATCGCCGCCCGCACGCATGAGCGCATCGATGTCGATCAGGAACTCATCGGGCAGGGGATGGCCAACATCGCCTCTGGCATCTTCGGCGGCTATCCGGTGAGCGGCTCATTCTCCATATCAGCACTCAATGCCGACGTGGGCGGTCGCACCATCTTTGCGAGCGTGGTCGCGGCGCTCTGTATCATCGTCGCGATCATATTCCTGTCGCCGCTCATATACTTCTTGCCACGCGCGACCCTGGCCGCGGTGATACTCGTATCGGTCCTCTCGCTCGCACGGCCTCGCGATATCCGTCATCTTTTTGCGCTCTCTAAGACCGATGGCTCTATCGCCCTGCTCACCTGTATCGCGACTCTGCTTCTCCAGCCGCAGGATGCCGTGCTTATCGGCGCCATCGTGGCATTGCTGGTATTCCTCGGCAGCGCGATGTCGGCAGAGGTGCCCGAAGTAGGGCTGCATCCCGAATGGCAGACGCTTTTGCGCGCAGACAAGCATCCGGAGGTCATGCGATTTCCGCGCGTGCTCATCGTGCGCATCGATTATTCGCTCGTGTATGCGAATGCGGACCGGGTGATAGAGGAGATACTCCACCGCATCGACGAACGTGCGGTGCAAGATGGAAAGCCGATACGCACGCTCATCTGCAGCTTCTCCGGCGTGAACACCATCGACGCGAGCGGCATCGAGATCTTCGACTCTCTCGTGCATGAACTCGAGCGCCGCCACATACGGGTCGCGACGGTCTATCTCAAATACCCCGTGCACGCCGCGTTCGAACGAGCCGGCCTCTTGAGCCGCATCACGGCACTCCACAATATCGACGAGATCCGCGCCTACTGCGCCCGCTTCGCGCATCTCGATTCGATCA
>CAYOHS010000084.1:0-2156 GCA_964403865.1 uncultured Candidatus Saccharibacteria bacterium | reverse complement strand
GCGAGCGTGCCTCCCTTCTTTGATTCAAGGCGATGTATGTGCCCCTTGGGCACCACGAAGACCTGATGCTTCTTGAGCGCGACGCGCTTGAGACTTCCCTTCTTGGGACCGATCGTCGCCGTGGCATCACCCTCGAGCAAGATCCATTGCTCAGCACGATGATGATGGTATTGGAGGCTCAAGCGCATGCCGGGCTTGATATAGAGGGTCTTCAGGTGCCATCCCGTACCGGTATCCCAATTGTAAAACTCTCCCCAGGGGCGAACAGACCTGCGCACATCGCGACTTGCCGCGCCGATCATCCACGAAGACGATTGCACTTTGCCGCCGGCACCGACGTTATACGCGACCTCGATACCGAGCTCTTCGCATAGCGCCACTTCCGGGACCGGGTCACCATCGGGTTTGCGATCGCCACCATTTGCGAATATCGCGGGTCGCAGATCCCGTAGTTCTCTCACGACCGATTTATCGAGATGATACTCATTCGGTAGATGCTTCGTGTAGATCACCTTATCGACGAACGGAAACGCCTCGATGAGCTCCTTCCGCTCATGCTGCGGCATAAACGCAAAGCCTTTCTTGTCGCGCAACCAGTTGTCGTTGTTGAGTATGACCACGAGTTTGTCCCCGAGCTTGCGCGCTTCCTCGAACATGCGCACATGGCCGATGTGTAGCGGGTCAAAACCTCCGGAGACAGCAACCCAGCGGTCAGTGGATCCTGTAACTTTGCGAGCGGCCTTCATGGACGGAACGGTAGCACGGTACCCGCACCTGCTCAAACCTTCGCTCTGCCGCCCAGGGCGAGCATGTCGGCGTAGTAGGGCTCCCCTTCCCACTCTTTCACTTTCTTGTCGGGATATACGAACGCAGGGTCTTTCTTCGCCACGATGTAGATATGCGGTGCAAACGGGTGCAGGAGCCTGTCTACCAAGCGCGGCGCGAGGAGAGAGCGGACTTCGACGACCTTCCAGCCAGCGTAGGCGACCGTGAGTGCCAGAGTCTTGGCGGTGTAGAAACTGATGTGGTTGCTCGCAAGCGTCCCACGGAACGGCCGAAGACGGATAAGGAACGGTAAGATGGGTACGACGGGCACGCCGAGCACTATGGTCGCGTCTGGGGCCGTACAGCCCCGTAGGCGCATCAGGAAGGCATGGGGTGAGAGCAGGTGCTCGAAGAGGTTGTTGGCCCATACCGCCTCGAAGGCTGTCGAGAAGGGCAATTCCTGGAGCGCCTCAGCGTTGCCTCGGCGCACATCGAGTCCGCGGCGCGTTCCTTCTACGACTTCTGCGTCTGTGGTCGTGATACCGACCGAGCCGGGGCCGAAGTGTGCGAGGTATTCGCCGTAGCCGCAGCCGATGTCGAGCACGCGCTTGTGAGAGAGGCCGAGTTCGGAGAGCGCACGACGGAATGTCCGCGAACGTGTCACATTGGCGAAACGCGCATCGAGTGAGTCCATGGAAAGGAAGTGTAACACCGCTTTAGGCCTGTTCGGCCTTCTCCATCGCCCAGGCGACGGTGCGCGCGAGCGACGAGGGCGTGCCGGCATCAGACCAGAATCCGTCGAGTATGCAGTGGCGGCACCTGCCAGATTTCACATAGGCATCGTTGACGTCGGTTATCTCGAGTTCTCCGCGTGCCGAGGGCTTGATGCGGCGGATCTTCTCAAACACATCTGCCGGGTAGAGATACAGGCCGGTGATGGCGTAGGGCGATGCGGGCGCGCTCGGCTTCTCGATGATCTTCGTGATGCGGCCCTTGGCGTCGAAGGTCGGGACGCCGAAACGACTCGCGTCGGGAACTTCGCGCAGGAAGAGTGCTGCGTCACCTTTCTTGCGATCGATCTTCTTGAGGCCTTTCTTCAAGATGGCATTGTCGAAGATGTTGTCACCGAGGATGACCACGATGGGCTGACCTGCCGCGAAATCCTCCGCCAGCGCAAGCGCTTGGGCGATACCGCCTGCCTCCGACTGTACGCGGTATGTGAGCGAGACCTTGTGGTCCTTGCCGTCCCCGAGGAATTCGGCGAAGCCACCGATATGCTCGCCACCAGAGACGATCAGGATATCAGTGATGCCGAAGACATCGCGCAGCGTCTCGAGCGGGTACAGGATCATCGGCCGATTGAGTATCGGGATGAGGTGCTTGTTCATCGC
>CAYOHS010000083.1:1001-2235 GCA_964403865.1 uncultured Candidatus Saccharibacteria bacterium | reverse complement strand
CCGAGAACATTGCCAAGAAGATTCGAGCGGCATTGAATTAGTCGCGTACATATAAAAAGTCGCGGCGGCGCAGGATGCGCCGCCGCTTCGGGTAGTCTGATGTCTCGGCGGACCGATCACTCGGCCGAGGGAGCCGGCTTAGCCTTCTCCGGCGCCGAACCGCCGCCGCTCGCGAACATCAGCAGGACGACCATCAGCGCGCACGAGCCGATGCCGATGTAGCCGGCATACGGGGCGACGAGCTGGAAGCCGGAACCGATGGCGTTGAACACGGTCCCGACGACCTCATTTCCCGATGAACCAGGCATGATCTCGTATCTCCATTGCTATCTAATCCGACACCTCTCTGGTGCCGCTGCAGTTGTATGCCCGGACACAGGTCCCGTCAAGTCCGAGCTGAATTGAATCTCTACTGCCAGCAGACCGATACCGGTTCGCCTATCTGGTCTTCGAGATCCGAGAGCGCATCGTCGTATCCGCCGATGCGGTCGATGAGCTTGTTGTCGAGTGCGGAAGCGCCGAGCATCGTGGAACCATCAGCAAGCGCATCAACCTCCGCCCGATCAAGCCCGCGATACTGTGCGACCAGGTCCACGAAGTGTTCGCGGGTCGTCGCGAGATCACGCATGATGAGCCCCCTTTCTGCATCGGTGAGCGGCTTATCCGGGCTTCCCCTGTCCTTATACGTTCCTATGCTCAGCTGCTGATACGCGTACCCGTCCTTTCTGTCTTTCTCTACTTGGGAGAGGTACGACGCCGTCACTCCGATCGAGCCGACACTCGAATCCGCGGCCGCATACACGCGCGATGCCGCCGATGCCACGAGGTAGCCACTCGATGCGCCGAGTTCATGTATCACCGAGATGGATGGTTTGCCGAAGCGACGCACTGCAGCCGCTATCTCCTGCCCCGACACTACGCCGCCGCCCGGCGATTCGACATCCACGATGAGCCCCTTGATCGAATCATCTGCCGCGGCCAAGCGCAGCGTATCGGCCACCTCATCCGCAATCGCATAATTCGGAGCCGAAAGATACGTAGAGCCGTCAGAAAGCGCGATAGGCTGGATATCGGTGAGCGGTATGTCGGCCCGCGTCGCGACGATCTCGCCGTGCACCTGTACACCCACGACGTTGCAACCCGGTGCGGGCACAAACGTACCCTGCTCCGGATTCACGATCGATGCACTGTGCATGTCGCGGATGTACTGGGCGCCGAAGGTCGCCGCAAAGGC
>CAYOHS010000083.1:0-991 GCA_964403865.1 uncultured Candidatus Saccharibacteria bacterium | reverse complement strand
CCGCTACCATGACGAACACTATCGAATGCCTCGCTATAGACTGAGAAGATTCCATGCCGATAGCGTACCACGGCCGCGCGACACCGCTCCCACCCCTATGCGCGACCCCTTTCACCAAATACGTTAATTCTGCCGATAGGTTATACTAAACGTATGCGGGAGATGGAGTCAAGAAGTGCAGGAAGGAGGAGAAGGCAGGATATCGGCCGCGTGATTCTCGGCACTGTGCAGGCGGCCGGGATCATATCGCTCGCCCTCATTGCTCCGAATACCATAGCGGGACTGCAGAAGCTCGGTATCGTCCCCAAGCGTCGTCAGGCAGAATATATCCGTACGTCGCTCAAGCGCCTCATCGATCAGGACCTCCTTTCGACACGCGGCGGATCCGTACAACTCACACCCAGAGGCAAGCGCGCCCTCTCCCAGTTCGAAGCAAGTGATTTTCAAATCAAGGTGCCGCTTCGCTGGGACGGCAGATGGCGCGTTCTTATCTTCGATGTCCCCGAACGCAAACGCCCGCTGCGCATTCGCCTCACTACGACACTCCGCGAGGCCGGTTTCGTGCGGCTCCAAGATAGCGTCTGGGTGCATCCCTATGAGTGCGAAGATGTGTTCCAGCTCCTCAAGACCGAGCTCGGCATACGCCACGAGGTGCTCTATATCATCGCCGACACGATAGAAAACGACGCACGACTCCGGCAGCACTTCAAGCTCCGGCGCGCATAGCCACGAGCCTCCCGAACATCTTGAATTACGTTTAAACTAGCCGATAGGCTTTGCTAAACGTATATCACGAGCCCGATACGCCGAGACGTGAGCGCGTCAGCTCAACATGCCGCTGAAATCATCTGTCTTGAGGCCGTCGATGATGTTGGCGATCTCGATATCGGCGATGGCCCCAGGCTGCATCGCCTTGATGTCGTCGAGCACGGTATCGAAGGCGACGACATCTTCTGCAGCGATCTGCACGAAGTAGTCATACCTGCCGAGC
>CAYOHS010000082.1:0-2340 GCA_964403865.1 uncultured Candidatus Saccharibacteria bacterium | reverse complement strand
CACGCCTGGGCCCGCCCGGTGGTCTCTCTCATGCAACGCTCCCATGCTTTCACGATGTTCGTCTACGCATTCGCCCACCCCTGGGCACAAGAGATGGCATACCTCCAGGGAGTGGAAGACCACGGTTCCTTCCTCGGCATCCTCGTGATGGTCGTGGGCGTACCGTTTTCCGCGCTCGTCGGCATCTTCGTGACGCCGTGGTGGTGAGGAATGCTAAAATTTGGACATGAAGAGAGCGCTTCTGCCGCTGGGAATATTTTGCATACTTCTCTCTAGTGCCGCGTGGCTCTACGCCTCCGACTCATACACCGCACTCCTCAATACTCCTGTCTCGATCACCGGTCCCGATGGTGTCTGCAAGAAGGTGACGAACGCATCCGCGACCGGCTTGAGCGAATACATCCCGACGACGAGCGTCGCCGAGTGGCAGAGCTTCGTCGCGCATCCGCCGGCGGGGGTGATGCTCGCGAGCTGCAGTCTCACCTGTACATGGACGCAGCGCGCCGGCCCTGAACCATGGCGCAGCATCGCGATGACCCCGAACGGCATGACGCTGCTTGCCGTTACTAAGGCGGGGAGCGGCATCTTCCGCTCGACCGACGGCGGCGCTTCCTGGAGCCTCGCGCGTGCGAGCAGTGGCGGGCTCTACGGACTTGGCCTTGCGGCCGACGGCCTCACTGCGGTCTTCGGGAGCGGCTCCGGATCCGGCGCGGTCGTCTCACGGTCGACCGATGGCGGGTTCAATTGGACGACCGTCATCTCTCGCACGAGCTCGATCTATTTCTATGCGGTCGCTCTCGCCTCGAACGGCACGAAGGCGTTCGCGGCTCCTTCCACGAACGGCGTCCGCAATTTCTACATCTCCAACGATGGCGCGGCGAGCTGGGGGCAGTATACCCAAGGGAATAGCCACTCGGGAGCAGCGATGTCCGCCGACGGGAGCACGATCATCGCGACGAATGCCGGCATACCGATCGATATCTCGCGAGACGGCGGCACGACCTGGACCACGACCGAAACGGCCCGCGCGTGGAACGCGCCCGACGTCTCCGCCAACGGTGTGCACATGATCGCGCCGGTCTCGAACGGACAGCTCTTCGTCTCGCACGACAACGGCGTGAGCTGGACGGCACAAGGACCGGTCAAGGCATGGATCAGCGCGACGATATCCGACGATGGCACGCGCATGGCGGCCGCGACGCTCAATGAGCAGATCTACCGCTCCGAAGACGGCGGGACTACCTGGACAGTGGAGCCGGTTCCTGTCAAACAGTGGCAGAGCATCGCGATGTCATCGGACGGTACGAAGATCGCCGCGGTGGCGACCGGCGCAAGCGGCGATTATATCTATACGGCATCGTGCCAGTAGGGCTATCCCCACTCTTATCCCCGCGGTTTCCACAGCATATCCCCAGCCCGGGGGAGGGTACGGTATAGCCGGCCGCGTTTGACTCTCCGCCTCAAATTGCTACTATGCACCCACGCACGTCCGGTGCGTATTTCTTTGCTCTAGCCTTCTGTGCGGATTAGCGACCCGCGGCTCTCGTGGAGCGAGCAGGAGGGAAAGAGAAGAGGGATCACAGCCGGACACTCTAATCTGCGTTGGCATTAATTAGCAGTAATTAGAAACAGTCATATGGCAGGAGAATTTACACGTACGAAGCCGCACGTGAACGTCGGTACCATCGGTCACGTCGACCACGGTAAGACCACGCTCACCGCAGCCATCCTCAACGTCCTCTCGAAGGCGGGAAATGGCTACTCGGCACAGACGAAGGGCGTCGATGATATCGACAAGGCCCCAGAAGAGAAGGCGCGCGGTGTCACGATCTCGCTCTCGCACTCCGAGTACGAGACCCCGGCTCGCCACTACGCCCACGTCGACGCCCCTGGTCACGCGGACTATATCAAGAACATGATCACGGGTGCTGCCCAGATGGACGGCGCCATCCTCGTGGTCGCCGCTACTGACGGTGTCATGCCGCAGACGCGCGAGCACATCCTCTTGGCTCGCCAGGTCGGCGTGCCGAAGATCATCGTCTTCCTCAACAAGGTGGACATGGTGGACGACAAGGACCTCGTCGATCTCGTCGAGGAGGAAGTCCGCGACTTGCTCGACAAGCAGGGCTTCGACGGCAAGAACGCACCGGTCATCCGTGGTTCGGGCCTCAAGGCGCTCGAGAACCCGGAGGCGGGCAACGAGTGGTCGGGCAAGATCATGGAGCTCGCGAAGGCGCTCGATGAGTACATCCCGCAGCCGACTCGCGAACTCGACAAGCCGTTCCTCATGCCGATCGAAGACGTGTTCTCGATCGAAGGCCGTGGCACCGTTGTCACCGG
>CAYOHS010000081.1:0-2347 GCA_964403865.1 uncultured Candidatus Saccharibacteria bacterium | reverse complement strand
GACCTGGTCCATCTTGGCCACCATGGCCTCCATGCTCGCGCCATGACTGCGCAGGACCGCTGTGGCCGTCCAGAAGGCGCCTATCTGTATGGATGCGACCAGTAAGCCCAGGAGGGCTATCGAGCGCCAAGATGTCATGTGCACGAGGATAGCATGGGGACCATTCCTGCGGTACCATCCTTCCCATGAAGATCTGTTACGTTACGTCGCTTCGATTGCCGACCGAACGTCCCCACGGGTACGCGGTAGCGAAGATGTGTGAGAGCTTCGCAAAGAATGGTCATGATGTCACTCTTGTATCTCCAGACAAGTCATCGTTCATGGGTAAAGACCTCTTTGGGTACTACGGGATCACTCACCGGTTTGCTCATCTGCGGGTCCGTTCTCTCGACCTCCTCTATCGGCACGACTCCAAAGGCGCATTCAGTTATTGGATCGATTTCCTCTCATACGCGCTGGGCCTGGCGGTATTTGGTCGAAAGTTACTCAAAGATGCCGATATCATCTACGTGCGGGAGCCCTACCTCGCGCTGTTCATGCCACGCCGCAAGACGATTCTCGAATTACATACGCTTCCCGTACGCTCGTGGTTGATGCGGAATCTCATCAGGTCTCTGCTGCGCGTAAATGCGATCTCACACGGGCTTGCCGAAGATGTCACTTCATTTTCTAGGCGCCGAGACATCGCTGTCATACCGGACGCGGTCGATGCAGCTCGATTCGCAACAGACATGCCGCGCACCGATGCCCGCCGCATGCTCGGTCTTCCTGAGGCAAATCCCATCGCCGCGTATACAGGAAACTTCTACGCCTGGAAAGGTGTCGATACTCTTGCTGATGCGGCGAAGCTCCTCCCAGATGTCCAGGTGGTACTTGTCGGTGGCACCGACGAATATGATTACCAGCGGATCGCCGCGAAAGCCGCGGTGGTGCCGAATCTCACTGCACGTCGCTTTGAGGATGCTTCGCGGATGCCCGCGTATCTCGCGGCAGCTGATGTGCTCGTGATCCCCAACGCGAAGGGGACAGCGATATCTGAGCGGCACACATCGCCGCTGAAGCTTTTTGAGTACATGGCAGCGGGGCGACCGATCGTAGCCTCGGATCTGCCATCATTGAAGGAGATACTTGATGCGGACACGGCGATATTCTTTACGCCGGATGATCCGATTTCTCTGGCTCATGCCATCAGAATGGCGCTCGATCCAGATCGGGCAACGGGCCTTGTGGAGGAATGCAAGAAGCGCATCGGGGTATACTCATGGGACGCACGGGCTGCCTCTGCCCTGAAAGGACTATGAAAAAATTTACACGCGGTCGGATACGGAGCTTCGTGAAGCGTTTTGGCACAGACGGTCTTGTGCTCGAGATCGGGGTGGCGGCAAATGATTACGATACAGCGTTTCCAAATCGCACGACCCTCGATATCGATCCTGCACGCAAGCCCGATGTCGTGGCGGACATCGTCAGTATGCCGTTTGCTGACGATCACTTTGACGCGATCATCTGTTCGGAGGTGTTCGAACATCTCCCAGATCCTGTCGCAGCCGCGAAAGAGCTTAAGCGCGTGCTCAAGCCAGGCGGCAGGCTCATCCTCACCACACGCTTCGCCTTTCCGATCCATGACGCACCAGGGGATTTTCTCCGCTATACGCCATACATGCTCCGCCGCGTCTTCGCGTCGTGGGAGATCGAGGCGCTCGAGTACGAAGCAGATCCGTTTGGCACGGTTGCGATCTTATTGCAGCGCATTCTATTCCAGACGGAACTGCGCGGTGGGAAGCTCTCGAAAGGTCTTGTCTACGTCCTCGCGCTCGCGATAAACGGACTCAGTCCGCTGATAAAGAAGCAATACGGCGATATCGGCAAGACTCAGGTCGTCGACAATATGCTTTTTTCGGGTATCTACCTGGTTTGTCGAAAGCACTGATAGCCAGCGCGTGCTATTTTTTGCGCACCACGGCAAAAACCTGTGCCCCCGTTCTCGGTGTTCCCTTGAAATACCGAGTCTCGTATATGCGATAGAGTCGCTCTATCAGAGCTGCATGATTGAGGATAAAAAATTTGTTGGCGAGAAGGCGTTGGATAAATCTCGTCCCACTGGTGACCGTCCCCACAAACTCAATGTGCTCGACCTCAAAATGTGAGCCGAGAGTCTTCCTGAAAGTCTCCTCTGTGAAGTGCTGATAGTGCTTGATATTCGTCGGTATGACAGTGCTTGGTGTCGTAACGATGCCGAACGCTCCGGTCTTGAGATTCCGAGAAAGCGTATCGAGAAAATCTGACATTTTTGATGGGTCGATATGTTCCAGTACTTCTATCAGCACGAAGGCGTCGAATTGCTCAT
>CAYOHS010000080.1:0-2372 GCA_964403865.1 uncultured Candidatus Saccharibacteria bacterium | reverse complement strand
GATTGCGCGACCCCGCCTCGGCGCCGTCGCGCCTGCGGCCTTGCGAAGCTGCGCGTACTCGCTTCTCACTTCGGCCCGTCGGCCTGCAGAGGTTCTCGGGAATAGGTCATGATGGCAAGGATTCATGGCAGTTGAGCAGAAGATGAAGCGGTGCTAGCCTTGCTCCAGGATCGCTCAGGAACCTGCAGGGGTCCTTTTTGTAACATTGACTAGGGAGTGTATATCGATGAGTACGCTCAAGGCTCGTACCACCGGCACGAAGATGGCTACGCCCACGCTCTCGCTCGCCGAGACGTTGGCGGCCGCCGGCATCACGGTGCTGGACGATGACGCGGTCGCCACCATGATGAAGGCGGTCACATACCAGATCCACCCGGAGACGCCGGCCGAGGAGCTGGAGGAGAGCATCCGCAACGGTGCGACCCTCTTCTATGACGAGTGGACGATCTTCGACTACGGCACGTACGGCACAGACACGGAGTATCAGCGGAACTACGGCGGGCCGCCTCCGGCTACGATCGTGAAGAAGGTCGGTCGCATTCGCGAAGTCGTGCCAGACGCGGACGTGGTGGTCTACTGCGTCCCGGAAGATCCGTTCGTCCGGGTCATCCGCGGCGACGAGATGTGCTGGATCGGTGCCTGGTCACGGTTCGGCGGTTTCTGCCTCTGCTGACTGCGGCGGCATATCACATGGCTTCGGCCGTCCTCTACTTGGAGGACGGCCGATTCGTTTGGGTGCTCAGCAGGCTTTGACTAAGGTCCTGAGAGGGGATATACCGATGGGAGTTAGCTCTAAACAAAGGGAGAGACAGACATGTCTCAGGAAGATGAGTACGCCGCGATGCGAGAACGTTATCTCGGCCTCGTGGCCACCACATCTACTACCGAAGCAGATCGGAAGAAAGCTGGCATGGATTTCGATCGATTTTGCGGGTCGCCGAAGGTTATGTGTGTAGCCGTAGACAGTGTCTCGTTCGCATTTACGACATCGAGACTCGTCATGACTGGCCATCTCGGACCACTCGGTCTTGAGCCGATCGCGACGCATATCAACCTGCTCTCGAAGGCGATCAAGTGCGTCTGTGTCAAAGGATCTGGGCGCGTACATCCGCACGTATTCTCCGGAGGAGACCCGTGTTTCGGAGACGAAAACAGGGCGCTTCTTACGATGTTGTTCGGGAAAAGAAGGGCAGCAGAACTGGGATTGTTCATGATCCGCTTCTTCGAGCAGTACGGCGACAATAGCTGGTGTGCCAGTCCGGCAGATTGGGAGAAGCTCACAGGAGAGGAGGTCGCACGATGGATCGTAGAGCGTTAGCGCGACATCTCGCAGTGTTCGACCCGGCGCGATTCAATCCGGCTCGAGTCGTCGTGCTGGGTGTCGGCGGAGGTGGTCTCACGATCGCACTACTCATCGCCAAGCTCGGTATCGAGAATGTGCTCGTCTGCGATTGGCAGGAAGTCGAGCCAGAAAACCTTGGGACCTCGCTGTACGGTCGCGGAGAAATCGGAGCGCGGAAGGTAAATGCGGCAGCGCGCAAACTGCGTCGAGAGACGTTCGTAAAGCCCGTACCACACCATGGCGACGTATCGATGATGGAGGAGTTCGGCGACGCTGTCTTTCTTTGTGTCGATTCGAACGATCTGAAGCGAGAGCTTCTTGCGAAAATTGTCGCCCTAGGCGACAGGGCCCCACGTCGCGTCTTCGAAGGAAGGATGAGCGCAAAAAACTTTCTCATCCACTCGTTTAATCCGAGAAACGACACCCACGTAGCTCGCTGGCACGATTTCTACCTGCCTGATGAACAGGTGCCAGAAGAGTTGCCCGGCTGCGGTGCAGTGCGTGTTGCGCTGAGCACCGCAGCGATGATGTCCTCGAGCATGCTCGTGCAGCTGTTCATGGATTGGGCAAATTGGGAGCTTCGCGGACAGACGGGTCAGTTGGTCAATCAGGTCTTCTTCGACATCTCGACCTTTACGACCGAACCCGATTCTTGGGGCGAGTAAAAACATTGTACGCGGCGCTGTCTTGACGGCGCCGCGTATCTCTATATCCTGAGTCTTAGACCTGCCAGTGTCTTCACCCACTCCTCTCAGGCAGGCAGAAGAGAGGAAGTGTCTGCGAAGGAGAACGACATGAGTGCTCACCAAGCACGGCTCAACGAGCTCGGTATCTCTGGCGCCATCGACGTCGCTACGCGCATCACCAGGGCTCCCGAGGGTGGAAGCAGCGGCACGGCCCGCATTCCGGACGACGAGATCGCCCGCAAGGCCGGCCGGGGCTACTGAAGCCCCAGCTTCACTGACAGGAACATCGAAGGGCGGCGCACACCAGCGCCGCCTGATCTTTTGGTACGATATCCCGATGCAGC
>CAYOHS010000079.1:0-2375 GCA_964403865.1 uncultured Candidatus Saccharibacteria bacterium | reverse complement strand
GTCATCATCGGGAAGCGTCGTGCGGAAGCACATCGGGCACAGCGTCGCGCGGTGCTCGAGGAGTATTCGTCGTCGGCGCTCGACTTCATGCTCGTGGCATCCGCCTCGCTCGCTATCATGGCGTACGGCATCTACAGCGTGATCGGGCACACCTCGCCGTATCTCGTCTATTCGACTGCGTTCGTCGCGTTCGCGCTCTTCCGCATGCTGAATCGCATGTATACGCATCCGGAAGATGCCGAGTCGCCCGAGCTCCTGGTCTTCCAAGACGGCTGGATCCTGGGAGCCTTCGTCGCGTGGGCCCTCTGCACGTTCCTCATATTTTACGTGGTATAGTGTCGCTGCATGAGATTTTTCATCACCGGCGGCGCAGGATTTCTCGGCATCAACATGGCCCGCTATCTGCTGGAGCGCGGACACGAGGTGGTGTCCTATGACATCGCTCCGTTCGAGTATCCTGAACGTGATCGGGTCACTGCGGTCGTGGGAGACATCCGCGATTTCGCTGCGCTCAGTGCTGCGATGCAAGGCAGTGATGTCGTCATCCACACGGCTGCGGCGCTGCCGCTCTATCCTGTCGCAGATATCCGCTCGACTGATATCGATGGCACACGCAACGTACTCGAATCCGCGGTCATGAACAAGGTGCCGCGCGTCATCCATATCTCGAGCACGGCGGTCTATGGCGTACCCGACCACCACCCGCTTGCCGAGGATGATCCTGTCGACGGGGTGGGAGAGTACGGCAAGGCGAAGATTGCCGCGGAAGCGCTGTGCAAGGAGTATCGCGAAAAGGGACTCTGTGTGACCATCATCCGCCCAAAGTCGTTCGTCGGACCGGAGCGCCTGGGCGTGTTCGCGCTGTTCTACGACTGGGCCGCGGACGGTCACGGATTCCCGATGCTCGGCGATGGCAGCAATCGGTACCAGCTGATGGATGTCGATGACCTATGTCAGGCGATCTACCTCTGCTCGACGGTCGCACCGGAGAAAGCGGACGACACGTTCAATATCGGCGCGCAGGAGTTTACGACGATGCGCGAGGACTATCAGGCAGTGCTCGATCGTGCAGGTTTTGGAAAGAAGATCGTCGGCCTGCCTGCAGCACCTGCCATCTGGACTTTGCGGGTCCTCGAATTCCTGCACATCTCGCCGCTGTACAAGTGGGTGTATGAGACTGCGTCGAAAGACAGCTTCGTGTCTATCGAGAAGGCGAAGCGAGTGCTCGGCTACGCGCCGCGGTACTCGAACAAGCAAGCGCTCGTGCGCAATTACGAGTGGTACCTGGCGCACCGGGCAGAATTCAAGGGCGCGAGCGGCATCTCACATCGCGTGCCATGGAAACAAGGTATCCTCGGTATCGCGAAACTCTTCTTCTGACATGGACATCCGTCATATAGGCCGGTATCTCGCCTCTGGAGCCACGGGTCTGGTAGTCAATCTCGGTACGTATCGTCTCCTGGTTGCCTACGCCGGGCTTCACTATCTATTGGGCTCGATGCTCGCGTTTACGGCTTCCACGGTAGTCGGTTTTTCGATGCAGAAGTACTGGACATTCGCCGAGCGTGAACATAAGAACGCGCCGCGCCAGCTCGCGCTCTATGTCTCCTTGGCACTGTTCAATCTCGGGCTCAATACCATGATCGTCTTTCTCGGAGTGAGCATGATCGGACTGCACTACTTGCTCGCGCAGACCTTTGGTGCCGCAATCGTGAGCGTGTGGAGTTATTTCGTATACAGGCACCTCGTGTTTACCGGTGGCACTGCGCTCGCTCAGAGCGATACGTCGGACGCACCGCGGCAATCGTAGAGGAAGGCGGCGATGGTCTCCGAACGGCTCGAGAAGACTGCTTTGCATTGCCCGAAGAAACGGGCGTAGACCGTTCCCGGATCGAGATGCGGTATGTCGATCACGGAATAGAACTCTTTGTGCGTGTTGAGGTAGTCAATCTTCTGCGCGATGTCGAATTTCGGATCGACGTACAGGCGGTAGTCGTACTTGCCGGTCTGCATCATCTCGTACGCCCCATTGTCGTTGTAGACGGTGACCGCCGTGACCTCAGGGTGATCCGCGACATAACCTGCCACTTCGCGCGCGAGATCCGCTGAACTGCCATTGATGCCGCCCCAGAGGTACTCTTCGATGAACGAGGCGTTGTACACGACACCGATAGCCATGACGCAGGCGAAGGCGAGCGGGATGAGGGTGCGATACCAGCGCGACGCGATGACGCACGCGGCAGAGACGGCCCATGCAGCCGCGATGAACAAGAAGGATACATACATCGGGATGGGGCCCGAACCACCCATGAACGGGAACAGGAAGAGCCAATGGAATGAGACCAGTCGATGGAGCCATTCGGTCTTCGGATACA
>CAYOHS010000078.1:0-2859 GCA_964403865.1 uncultured Candidatus Saccharibacteria bacterium | reverse complement strand
GTCGGTGTCGGCACGATATCCGCTGGCGCTGCTGCGGGTGCATCCGATGGGGCCGCGGGAGGAATGACTTCTGGGGCAGGAGACTCATCGACAGGCGCAAGCGTCCCGGCGCCGCTGGTCGTCGTGTCCGGCGAAGACGTTGCAGCAGGTGTCGTCACAGGAACCTCGGGTGCCGGAGCCTTGGTCGTATCAGGCATTACGAAGTTCCACACGAGCCTGATCGTGGCGGAAGCAGGCGGATTATCATGTGCCTCGACAGGGAAGTAGCCGCAGAAGATCTGCGATGAGACATCGGGTGCGAGATATGCCGAATTATCCGCTGTAAATGCGGACAGATCGGCACCGGCGCCCGTCTCGACCTCTCCACTGGCATGCCTGGGTTTCTCCCAGCCGCCGAGGCAGAACGCGGGGTTATACGTCGCCGTCGCTGCATGCGCGATACGCCCGCTGCCGAGCGCTCGGACGCTTCCAAGCGACACCACGACGAGCATGCTGAAAGCGAGCACATTGAATGTGCGTCTGAAAAGACGAGAGCGTACTCTGCCCATAGTGCGATTGTACCGCATATCTGCGGTGTTTCTGGGTCGCGATGTGAGTAGCGGCAGGTTTCAAAACGGAGGCTGTGGATAACTTTCCCAGTCATAAAAAATGTGGTGTAGAATGGGTCCGTTAGCTTGTGCCTTATTACATAATCTTTACGTCATGTCCTCAGCAGTCCGTTCGTTCTCACAAGCAGTCCGCAAGGATGTCGAAGCCCTCATCGCTTCCGTCATCATCGCGACATCCGTGTTCTATGTCTTCGCTGGTGTGACACAGGTCTCTGCGGCGACAGGCACGAGCAATCTCTATGCGACCGTCGCGACGGCCCTCACCTTCGTGGTGACGACCGGCGCGTCCGATCAGTTCGGTACCATCACGCCGGGTACTGGAAAGTTCGCTACGACGACGCTCGCCGTATCGACCAACGACACCAATGGCTGGACCACCTCTCTGTCGGGCGACCAGAAGTCTACGACCAACAACAACTTCCAGCTCATCGGCGCGTCGACGACACAGATCACCGACCAGACCGAATGGATCCCGGGTGCTGCGACCACATCCGCCGGTAATGCCGTGCAGCAGTCTGCACTCACGAACTCAGGTAACGTTATGGCATTCCGCGTGATGACCGCGTCTTCGACAAACGGAACACCGTTCTACTCGACCGCCTGGTGGGGTACGCAGGATAATTACACGACAAGCGCAAACACGCTCTGGTCGGGTATCGCGAGCTCCTCCGTGCAGCGCACGATCGGCAACGCGGGTGTCGGATCGTATAGCGCATCAGCGCACATCAACACCGTCCTCTACTACGTAAACGTCGCTGCGACTCAGCCGACTGGTCAATACTTGGCACCGGTCACGTATACCGCGACGGGTAACTAGTCTCGATATCTGACGAATCCGAAAGACCGCCCGACAGGGCGGTCTTTCGTTTGTCCACTGTGCCGTACGAGAGTGTCTCGTCAGGGAGATTTTGCATGCTATAGTTGTCGCGATGGCACGTATCCGCGTATTCGCAGCTGCAGCATTTCTCCTGTTTCCGATGCTCGCTTTTGCGGGTACCGGTCTCTCGATCCAGCCGGTCAAGGTATCGGTAACGCTCAACCCTGGCGAGACCGCTGAAGGCACGATACTTCTCACCAATGCGAGCGATGAGGCGGTGCAAGTCGATTCGAGCGTGCAAGATTTCATCCCGCTTGCCGGCGCAGACACCATCCAGTTCGTCGGTCGTGCACCGGGTGTGACGACGGTCCGGGATTGGATAACACTCGATCTTCCCGCAACGTCTCCGCTCGGCCACGATGAGCGTAAAGAAGTCCACTACACGATCCATGCGCCCGCGAACGCCGAACCGGGTGGTCACTTCGGCGTGGCCTTCTTCAAGGCTGTTCCGGGTACTGCTACTGGGTCACTGCGCGTCGGGACCCAGGTCGGCGTCCTCATATTCGTCACTATCCCCGGTAATCATCTCCAGAAGGGAGTCATCCGCGATTTCGCCGTGCCGGCATTCGTACAAGGCGGTCCGGTCCCGTTCACCATGAACTTCGAGAACACCGGTACGGTGCACTTCGAGCCCAAGGGCACGATCACCATCCGCAACATGTTCGGCCAGATCGCGGGCATCGTCCCGATCGAAGGCCAGGTAGTCTTGCCGACCGGAGTCAAGAAGATGCAGTTCGATTGGAATCCGGGCGGGTTTCTTGTCGGTGCATACACAGCATCGGCATCGGTCGTCGATGGAGAAGGGAATCAGCTTACCTCGAGCGCGGTCACTTTTTATGCTGCGCCGTTGTGGTACATGGGCGCATTCTTCGCGACCCTCATCATCATCTATCTCGTCCTGCGCTTCATCCGATCACGCGTCTCCTTCAGCGTCTCGGTACGCAAACGATGAATGAACTTCCGCACTGGTGCCGTGCTCTTGGCGGTCGCCTTGTGCGGCTTATCCGTTCCTGAACGCACTTGGGCCGCATCGGTCAATCTCACGCCCTGCATGGCGACGTCGCCGCCGGCTCCGACGCCCGGCGCGGGCGGTGGCGGCGGGAATTCTGGCGGGGATCCAGGCGGAGGGACGTCAGGCGGTGGAGGTGGCGGAGGTGGTGGAGGCGGGGGCGGTATCTATCCAGGAATTCCGACGCCGACGGTCTCATTCGAGGGTATCGCGTATCCTGGTTCGAACGTGATCGTACTCAGGAACGGCACTATCGCGGCCTCGATGCCGGCGAGCCCTGATGCGCGGTTCACCGTCTCACTCACCGGGCTCTCGGTGGGAACATACACATTCGGCGTGTACGCGGTCGATTCGTCTGGCATCCG
>CAYOHS010000077.1:0-2939 GCA_964403865.1 uncultured Candidatus Saccharibacteria bacterium | reverse complement strand
GTGACACCGCCCTCCCCTACCTGTCGGAATCTCGTATCTTTCGCTTCTGGCGTATCGACAAACTGTGCCGTCTCAGCAAAACTCCACGGCACTTCTATCTCGAAGACGGTCGTGCCGTTAAATGCTAGCCGCGTCGCGCGGGGATCAGCTACTATGAATGAACCGACGCGTCGCATCGTCTGCCATGCCTCTGCGGGTATCTTCGTCCCCTTTATCTCCTCGCCGAATTCACGCAACACCGCTTGCTCGGCGCTCTCACCATAGTCGATATAGCCGCCTGGCATCGCGAGAACATCTTCGTTCAAAGGTCGCTTGAAGGAGAGCACGTGGAAGGCACCGTGCGGGTCGCGCGCGACGATTCGCAGGTCGACAGTCTCATTGAGACCATACTTCCCCAACACTCCGCGCCCGCCGATGAGCGGTACGTCAGTTCCCGCAAAAAGGAGCGGGTTCAGCCACAAGCCAGACTCCGGGTCCTTCTCCGTAAGACGCGCACCATACTTTGCGATAGCCGCTTCCGTGCGCGCATTTATCGCCGCCACTGCCTCTGTGTCCCACACTCGCTCTCCACCCTGCATGCGAAACGCCGCCGGATCCGCCCAGTAGGTCGCATGAAACGCGCGTTTCGAGACTCCCGGCACATCGGGCCACTCAAGGCGCTCGGGCAGTGCGGCAAATGTGTCGAGCGCCGGCGCATCGAAGTATTCGCCGGGCGGTATGTCGCGATACTCCTTCACCGGCGCTATGCTGGCCTGCGCCCGCGCCACATGCTGTAGCGAGAGCGGATGCTCAGGCGGAAGTATTTCTGCACGGCTCGAGATGAATGATTCGGGCATATGAGCACTCTACCATTCGATTCCCTTCTCGCCGTGCACCTCCAGATATGAATTCGTCTTCGAGAACGGCTTAGAGCCGAAGAACCCCGAGTGTGCCGAGAAGGGCGACGGGTGCGCTGATTCGATGACGAAGTGCTTGCTGCGATCGATGTGCGCGCCTTTCGCCTTGGCGTAGTTGCCCCAGAGGATAAAAACCAGGTGCTCTCGCTCATCGTTGAGCGTACGTATCACGGCATCAGTAAACTGCTCCCATCCTTTGCCCTGGTGCGAACCAGCCTGTGCGGCGCGCACGGTGAGTGTCGCGTTCAAGAGGAGCACGCCCTGCTGTGCCCAGCGCGAGAGATCGGTATCGTGCGAGACAGGGTGCCCCAGATCGCTCTCGAGCTCCTTGAAGATGTTCTGCAAGGATGGCGGCGGGTTCACGCCCGGATTCACGGCGAAACACAGGCCATTCGCCTGTCCCGCGCCGTGATAGGGATCTTGGCCGAGTATCACCACCTTCACTTTCTCAAACGGACACAGCTCGAACGCGCGGAAGATATTCTTCGGGTGCGGGTAGATGGTGGTCTTCTGATACTCCTCTTTCACGAAACGCGTCAGTTCCTCGAAGTACGCCTGCCCAAACTCCCCTTCGAGCTTCTCCTTCCATCCGCCACCGATCTTCACCTCGCTCATACGGAGAAAAAGCGCGCGAAGATGATCACGCTGCCTATCGCTACCGCTGAGCCGACATACTGATGCCGTCGCAGGCGCTCACCATTGACCACGACCCCGAGCAGCGCCGCAAGCGCGAGATAGCTCTCACTGATGGTCGTCGTGAGCGATATCGTTATGAGCGGTACCGCGAGCACGAAGCCGAGCGAACCCATCGTGTCGAACACCGCTGCTGGCACATATGCCGAAAGGTGTCGCGGGAACGACACCACGAACGCGTTGAGCTTTCCCTTGTACAGCGCCAAGGCGACACTCATCGCGAGCAAGAACACATGCAAGAGCCATAGTGTCACGAGCGGCCCCACGTGAATCGCATACGTGCCGACACCGAAATTTGCGATCGCCGCGAGGACTGCGGCGATGAGTGCCAGGAACGCCCCTTTCTCGAAGATCGATTTCCGGCCCGGATCAAACGTCCGTGTCACCGCAAAGAGGATCCCCGCCGTGACACACACGAAGAGGATGAGGCCAGCTCCGCTCAGTCGCTCTCCGCCGATAAGTACGCTCAGCGCGACCGTAAGCGGCAGCTCGAGCCCGACGACCGATTCCACCACAGATATCTTCCCTCGTTTGAACGCGGTGTAGATCGTCGCGGCGTATACCTGTGAGACGAGACTCAGTGCGCCGATATCTATGATGTTCTCGATGCTCAGGAGCGGCATCTCATGCCACACGAAAGGGAGGAGCCCCGCGACGACGAAGATGCGTATCGCAAAGAGTGTCTCATGTACTCCTGCGATGCGCGTACTCCGTTGCGCAAAAAAATCCCCGAGCCCCCATCCGATGAGCGCGATGAGCGCATAGGCGATGCCGAGGATATCCATGGCGCCATCTTAGCAGGAGGAGTCTCATTCATGCGAACCACATGGCGGTCACGCACCGGTTGCCCTACTGAAGCGCTTCATGCTACGGTGCTCTCAGTTTCAACCAACCGATGGGATCACCATGGATACGAATGGCCATAAGATTGCGGCTCACATCCGCACACTCAGCCACGACAACATCCAGCAGACCGCGGCGATTCTTGCGAGCTTCGCGGCCCTGGCTGAGAATCTCGTCCTTTCGCAGAGCGAGCTCAAGGCGATCGTCGGAGCGCTTCGTACCCACCAGGGAACGATGCAGCAGACGACCCCTCCCCGTGACCGAGTGTTCGGATGCACGGAAGGAAAGATGGCGGCACTCGCCGAATCGCTGAAGAGACTGCAGATGCGCCTTCCCCAGATGGCGGCCGAGTAGCCGCACACGCACCGAAAAGGGCCGACTCGTCTCCGAGCCGGCCCTCCTGATTTTGATACTCTCGATCCTACTTCCCTGCCATCTGCTTAAGGAGGTAGTAGAACACCGCGCGGTATTTGCGCTTCTCGTTCTTCATCTTGAGCACGACCTTCT
>CAYOHS010000076.1:0-3046 GCA_964403865.1 uncultured Candidatus Saccharibacteria bacterium | reverse complement strand
GCGTCGTGTCGTAGTCGGCGCCGAAGTCGTGCCAATCCTCCAGGACGAACAGGCCATCTGTCGCCTGGCCGATGAGCGCGGGCGACGGCAGGATGCCATTGGGAAAGATATACTTGTGGAACCAGGGGTCGGGCGCCTTCGGCGTGGTATCCGTGCCGATGGTGTGCAAGAGGAACAAGCCGTCTTCCTTGAGCACCCGCTTCACTACCTCCATGTAAGTGCGGTAGTTCTTGTGTCCGACATGCTCGAACATGCCGATGGAGATGACATGATCGTACGGCCCGTCGTCGATATCGCGATAATCCTGGACACGTATCTCGATCGGGAGCCCTGCTGCGCGCTCTCGGGCAAGTGCAGCCTGCCGTTTGGATACCGTGACACCGACGACGCGCGCACCATACTTCTGCGCCGCGTAGATGGCAAAGCTTCCCCACCCGCACCCGATATCGAGCACTCGATCACCTGCTTTGAGCCCGATCTTCCGACACACGAGGTCCAGTTTGGCCTCCTGAGCCTGCGCGAGATCTGCTGCCCGTGGCGTGCCCGACCAGTATCCGCACGAGTACACCATGCGCGGATCGAGCATCTTCTCGTAGAGATCGTTGCCGATGTCGTAGTGCTGCTCCCCTACCTGAAACGCGCGTGAGCGACTCTGGAGATTCGTGAGTCTGGCGCGCAGCATGTGCATCCATATGCCGATGTGCCAGAAATGTTTGGCGAGATCTGCACGGGCGGCGCGTGCACAAAACTCCGCTAGGTCTGCGGCGCCCCACCAGCCATCCATGTAGCTCTCGCCGACCGCGATGATGCCGTCGGTAAAGATCCGGTCGAACAGTCGCGTATCGCGCACCTGCGGGTCCCATGGCTTCGGGCCGTCGAGGGTGATGCCGGCTCCTTCGAGTATGGGGGCGAGATCATCGGCAGCGTTCATAGGGTACATGGTGCCATCCGCCACGCGAAGCGCAACAGTGACGCGATGCTGGCATGATGCACCGCTGAGTAGCAAGGTTTGATGATTTTTTTTGAGCCTGCACCTATGACAAAACCCCGGCATCTGCCGGGGTTTTGCGGTACTACTGAAGCTGTTTACTTCGTCTCTGGCTCGCGGCCATTGATGAGGTACTTCTTGTAGCTTTCCAGCTCGGTCATCTTGCCATCGCGCGCCATCGCAGCCTGCTTGGGCCACGTGTCCGGCGGAAGCATGCGGAAACGATCGCCGCCCATATCCAGGATCACTTGGATCGCTGCCGGCGTCATCGACGCGATCTGCGCGAAGGAGAACACTTTGTGTTCGTTGAGAAGATGCTTTACCTTCGGACCGATGCCCTCGATGATCTCAAGATCGTCGTGAGGATGCTGCGGAGCGGCTGCCACGACGATGGCCCGCTTCGCGACGGGAGCAGCCGCGGGCTTGGTCGAACAGTTCTCACAGCCTGCGCCATGGCAGCAGCCGCGCATAGCGCACGTGAGATAATGGATGAAGTACCCGAGAAGCGCGGCTCCGAGGAGCATGACGAATATCTCGAGTGAGGCGTCTGCGCCGGTGTAGTTCGCGGTGATGGGATGCGTGAATACGTTCATAGATGATGCTATTAGTTAGTGGATAGTTGCCTGCCCCTCGCAATAGAGCTGGTTTATCTTGGCGCGGGTCGTGCTATAGACATAACCCGTCGGTTGCGACTTACCCCACGGCGTCAGGACCTCGTCACGGTATTTCTCTTGGAAACGACGGACAGCGGCCTCGTCGGCAGCTCCGTACGTGCCCGTGACAGAGAGATCTTCGCCGGCATAGGTATTGAGGAACGTCTGGAGCTTCGCGACCTCCGCGGCATCATTCTGCCAACCGCGATGGATCGAGCCAGTAAGATACTCAGCACACGGAGCCGCTTCGTGGACTACCGCCTGAGTGGGCGCAGGTCGTGCGCCACAAAAACCCTTGATAGGACACACGTACCAGTACCACGACCCGAGCGCCCAGACGACCAGAAGAGCGATAAGGACGAGGCGATGCTTTGCATGATCGATATGCATATACTGCCTTGTCTAGCCTTTATAAGTTGCCGGGGTCACACTACCGCTGGCGCTATACCCTGTCAAAGGCCTGGACGAAACGCTATAGGAGAGACTTTGCTGCTACGACGATACTCATAACATCCATTTCATAGTGAGTGATCAGCTCCGCCGGTTCGCCTGATTGTCCGAAGGCATCGTGCACGCCGACAAATCGCATCGGTGTAGGCTGAGTACGCGCAAGGAGCTCGGCGACGGCGCTCCCGAATCCGCCCGCGACCTGGTGCTCTTCGATGGTGACCACAGCCCCACACTCACGCGCCGCGGCCACTATGGCCGCCTCGTCGAGCGGCTTGATGGTGTGGACGTCGATGACCAGCGATCCGATCCCTGCGTTCTCGAGCTCGCGCGCGGCGAGCAGTGTCTGATACGCGAGCGAGCCGGTGGCCAAGAGCGCGACTTTCGGTGATGGACTACGCCAGAGCGTGAGCGACTTCCCTATCTCGAACGGCGTCTCCGGTGTCGTCATGAGCGGCGTGGCAGAGCGACCGAATCGCAGGTAGGTAGGGCGCCCAGACTTCGCGGCTGCGATCGTCGCCTTACGAGCCTCTTCGGCATCACACGGCGAGATGACGGTCATATTGGGCAGCACGCGCATGAGCGCGATGTCTTCGAGCGCCTGGTGGGTCGCGCCATCGGGACCGACAGACACGCCCGCATGCATCCCACACACGACGACCGGCATCTCATTGAGCGCTATCGTGGTACGGACCTGCTCCCAATTGCGGCCCGGATTGAACATCGCGTATGAGGTGACGAAGGGGATCTTCCCCGCTGCGGCCATACCCGCCGCGACGGCCGCCATGTTCTGCTCGGCGACACCCATCTCGACGAATCGCTCCGGAAACTCTTTCTGGAACCATTCGGCGCGGGTGCTCTCGGCGAGATCGGCGGTGAGGACGACGATACGCGCATCGGTGCGCGCCGCCTCGACGACACCTGTGCCGAATCCGTCGCGCGTGGCGGCAGATTCCTT
>CAYOHS010000075.1:0-3078 GCA_964403865.1 uncultured Candidatus Saccharibacteria bacterium | reverse complement strand
CTCATGACGCTGGAAAAGCGGAGCTATTTCAATACGCTACTGTTCCCGCTCATAGCGCTGGTACGGGTCGGTTCCTGGATACTCGGCCTGCGTTCTCGGCGCGAATCGGATTTTGATCTCAATACTGCATTCATCGATGCGATATTCTCTGGGATATTCGCCATCGAACGCAGGGTTCTCAGCTTCCTCAATCTTCCGTTCGGTGTATCGATACTCCTCGTCGCGCGAAATCATGGTGATCACTAAATCTGTGCGTCAGTATGTACTTCTCGCCGCGTGTGCGGTGTTGTTCTTAGCGCTGCGGCTTCCGGGCACGGGCCTCCCATTGCATCAGGACGAATACAAATGGCCGCTCATCGCGAACCCGGCCACGAATACAGGGACCAATGTCCCGCATCCGCCACTTGGCGAATTCATATACCGTACTGCGGGGAAAGTTGTGGGGTATGACGTGCACTTCCGCTTCGTCCCGCTCGTCTTCGGTCTTCTGGATCTCTGTCTCCTCTGGTACTGGCTTCGGGTGCGCGGGGGAAATCGGGCCGCGCTCTGGGGAGTTTTCTTGTTTTCCGTCTCTTATTTTTCTATTCTCGCATCGCTCATGGTCGATACCGACGGCGCCATCATGCCGTTCTTCTTGCTGCTCACCCTGATCGCGTATGAGCATGCCAAGGTAGATCGCCGCTGGTGGGGAGTCGTCGCGCTCGCCTCGGTACTCGGGTTTCTCGTCAAGACGAGCTTTATCCTTGTCATCGGTGCGGTCGCCGCAGATATGCTGTGGCAACGCCGAGAGCACATCTTTACCTGGGCCATGTTCCGCTATGCCTTGTACGGTCTCGGCGTGTTGGGATTTCTCGCACTCGCACTCGTTGTCGCGTCGCGCATCTTCCCGTTCTTCGATCTGGCGAACTCTCTCCAATACTGGGGGCACTTCGCGTCGCTGCATCACAATTGGTTCCAAATTGCGATCCAAACCGTGAAGGCGGCATTGTATCTCTCACCACTCCTGGTGTTACTGCCGTTCGTCGCGTCAGCAGAAGATTATTCTGCGGTCCGCCCACTCGTGTTTTTCACCGTATTCGGCCTGTTCTTCTACCTGGTCCTGTTCGATTTCTCTGTCGGAGCACTCGACCGGTATCTACAATTTCTCGTCATCCCGCTCGTGTCTCTCGCGGCCGTCGTGCTTTCTCGGATCCTGACAGGAAGACTTCGTGAGAATCGCTATATTCTCATCGTCGGAGGAGTAGCGGCGCTCGGGATCTTCGCCGTGCAATGTGCGCCGCATGCCGTACCCGCCCTGTATCCCAAAAGCGCCTGGCTCGGGCGTATCGCCAGCTTACACTGGACCTTCCTCTACCCGTTTTCAGGCGGTTCTGGCCCCCTCACGTTCTACGTGTCGTTCCTCTTCCTTGCCGTTTCTTGGATAGTCGCTGGAGCGCTGATCCTGCTATCACGTATCCGACGCCGATGGACATCGGCGATACTCGCGCTCCTTCTCCCGATGGCCTTTGGGTACAACGCAGCATTTGCAGAGGAGTATCTCTATGGCAACATCAACGGCTTTGCGCCAGGTCTCGTATATCGTGCTGCCACATTCATCGCGAACGATCCCGACGTGCAGCACGTCGTCGTCTACAACGACAATGGCGGGGCCGAGGTGCAGGCGACAGGGAAATACGAAAAGCGTCTCTACACGACACCGGATTTTGGGGATTGGCAGCAGAAAGCCCAGACGATGAATGCGTTCAAGGGTCACTATCTGGTGATCGACGCTCCACCGGTCGACCCGGCGAGTTTCTTTGCGAAGTACTTCGCCACATGTGTTCCGGTATATCAAGACGCCGATAAGTACATGCACGCGACGCTCTACGACTGTCGCAAAGCGCCGCCCATCGTGCTATAACTGCACGGTATGAAAAGCACTCCTCAGAAGGCAAAAAAAGCAGGTACCGCGAAGAAGCACGAACGCATCCTTATCACCGGCGGGGCGGGCTTTATCGGCCACCACATCGTCGAGTACATCCTCGATGAGACGGACTGGGACATCGTCATCCTCGACAGGCTCGATGTCTCGGGGACGCTGAATCGTCTCACGGACCTCCCGAATTGGGCCGAGGAGAAGGGGAGAGTGAAGTTCGTGTATCACGATTTCCGCGCCCCGCTCAACGAGTACGTGAAGACCCGTCTGGGTGATGTGAATTACATCCTGCATCTCGCCGCATCGACCCATGTCGATCGATCGATCGAAGATCCGATGCTGTTCGTCGAAGACAATGTCGTCGGCACGACCAACATGCTCCAGTACGCGCGCACGCTGCCGCATCTCAAGTCGTTCATCAATTTCTCGACCGACGAGGTCTTCGGTCCTGCTCCGAAAGGGATCGCGCACAAGGAAGACGCCCCGTATCTTCCATCGAACCCGTACTCTGCTTCCAAGGCCGGCGCGGCATCGATGGGATACGCCTACTTCGTCACCTATAAGGTGCCGGTCATCACGACCTACACTATGAACAACTTCGGCGAGCGCCAGCATCCAGAAAAGCTCATCCCGCGCACCATCCGCAGCGTCATCAAGGGCGAGACCATGGCTATCTGCGCCGAGCTCAAGAACGGCAAGCTGCAGGGCGTCGGTTCACGCTTCTGGCTGCACGCGAAGAACACCGCGTCGGCCGTGTTGTTCCTCCTCAAGAAGGGCGTCCCGGGCGAGAGCTACAACGTGATCGGATTCGACGAGCTCACCAATCTCGAGATAGCGCAGAAGGTTGCGCAGTTCGCGGGTAAGCCTCTCAAGTATAAATTCGTCGATTTCCACAAGACGCGCCCTGGCCACGATCGTCGGTACGCACTCGACGGCTCCAAGCTCAAGAAGCTCGGCTGGAAACCGCCGCGCACCTTCGAAGAGTCGCTCAAGGAGACCGTCGAATTCGCCCTCAAGCATCCTGAGTGGATATAACCGTATGGCCGAGAAGCTCAGAGGCGTGATACTCGCAGGCGGAAAGGGAACCCGCCTTCTGCCGGCGACCAGGGCGATGAACAAGCACCTCATCCCGATACTCAATCGGCCGATGATCCTGTACCCGC
>CAYOHS010000074.1:0-3086 GCA_964403865.1 uncultured Candidatus Saccharibacteria bacterium | reverse complement strand
TTTGATTTGTCTGTCGTGCCCGCCAGGATGTTGTCGACGGCTGTCATGGCGGCGAGCATCGAATGGTCCTGGTTGTTATACCGATGCATGCCGTTGCGGCCGATGGGGAAGAGATTCGGGATGGTATCGAGGAACGCACGGACGGTATCGAAGTGCGCGTAGCTGCCGAAATAGCCCGGGTATGCCTTGGGCTGGCGGATCACCGTGCCGTCGATCACCTTCACGCCATGGGAGAGGCCGACCTGCTCGAGCTCCTTGGTCCCGAGCTTTACGAGGTCGGCATCGTGCATGTTCCAGAGTACATCGCCCTCGTTCACGAAGTACTCGAGCCCGATCCAGCCATGCGACTCGTCGGCGACGAGCTTGGGTTGCCAGTTGTGGAAAAGCTGTACGCGACCCACATGCACGTCTTCTTCGTGGATGTACATCCAGGTATCGGTAAGCGGAGTGCCGTCGGGTTCAGTCGGTCTCTTGTCTAAGAGAAGTCCGACGGTGAGGAAATCACGATACTGGAGATTGTCTGACACCTCGCGCGCAGCAGCGGGCGCCTCGAGCATCGTGAGGAGTCCGCGCACATCGGTCGTGGAGAACACGTACTCGACCTCTACTTCTCGCATCCCATCTCTTGTTTCTAATCTCGCTTTTCTTATTTCTCCGTTCTCCATCTCGAGACTCGTCACCCTCGTGCCCATGAGCACTTCGCCACCCCGTGCGACGACTTCACGGGCTGTCTTCTCCCACATCTGGCCTGGACCGAAGGTGGGGTAGAGAAACTGCTCGATGAGCGAGGTCTCCACGCCCTTGCCGCTCAAGGCACCGATGCGCAATATCTTGCGCATCGCGTGTTGTACCGCCTTGGTGATCGAGAGCCCCTTTACGCGCTGTGCGCCCCATTCGGCAGAGAGTTCTTTGCACGAGACACCCCACACCTTCTCGGTGTACGACTTGAAGAACGTCTGATACAGCTCGGTGCCGAAGCGGTTGATGAAAAAATCCTCGAGCGTCTTCTCGGGACGGACGGGGAAGAAACGCACCCAGGCGTACGTGATCGCAATGCGCAGCATCTTGATGACTCCGAGCTTGCGCACCGTATCCCAAGAGAGCTCCACGGGGTAGGCGAAGAACGTGCCGCCGTGGATGATGCGCGTCTTGCGCGGGCGCACGGTGAGCACGTCGTCGCCATCTTCGGCAGTGGCACGCTTGAGTCCGTCGGTAAGCGCGCGCGTAGAGCGCTGATACGTGATATCGGCCGAAGAGCCTTCGGCGATGCGCACCGGCAGCATCTCGGCCCACCACTGCATCACGCGGTCGGATTTGGAGAAGAAGCGGTGTCCGCCGATATCGATGCGATTCCCCTTGTAGTTGACCGTCTTTGAGATGCCGCCTACATACTGCGGATCCGCCTCGCAGACGATCGGGTGTATGTCGGTCCGTGTCGCGAGCTCATAGGCTGCCGTGAGCCCGGCAGGACCGCCGCCGATGATGAGGGCGATCTTCTTCATGCTGTTCGATCCCGGTAACGATTCCATAGTGTCACCCCAGTATACACAGCGGCTACCCATATGTACGGTTCTGCCGGGAAACGATATCGCGCCTGCGTGACCGGACTTATCAATATGATATTGGCGACGATGATCGCCGCGAATACGAGAAGTATCCGGCGATTCCGGCCTCGTGCGAAAAAAGGCGCCGCAAAGGCGAGTAGGATTGCGACAAACCATGAAAGTCGCTCAAGAGTAGTGAGCCAGTACGCACCCAGCGAGTGTAGTGCTGCGCCCCATTCATGCGATGTGATATGGCGCGTCAGATTGTCGCTCTCGGTCGGAAAAAGGGACGAACGCAGTGCTGGCGCTTCGTGTGCGAGCACGGCATGTATCACGTTGAAGCCGCTCATGAAGAAGAATGGCACCGTGCGCGAGATATGGAATATACCGTAGTCGATGATGTGCGAACGCAGATATGTGTGGTCGTAGCTCTCCATCACGGGCAGGAACTCCGTGTTGTGAAGAGCTTCTGGTGTCGTCGTGCCGACGATATGCAGTATCGCGAGTCGCGTATCGGCTTCGCTTGCGCGATGCCAGAAGGCTTCGTTCATCGGTATGTTGTAGTAGGTGATATTGAACGTCGATACGGTAGAGAGCAATGCGACGCCCGCGACCTGATGATTCCGGACATACCATGGGACGAGGACGATAGCCCACGCAGCGAGCGCGAGCGCAGTTGCGCGGACATATATGCGCAAACTCATACCCGAGATACATCCACTGCCTAGAAGCAATGGCAGTGATGCGAGGATGCCTATCGGGCGCACAAGCGTCGCCATCCCGAGGAGGAGACCGATTGCGAGTGGACGATAGGTGTCGTGGCGTAGCCGGAGTGCCACGAGTGCCGCGCATGCATACACGAACGTATAGAGGATGTCGCTGCCGGTAGCGGTCATCGAAAGTAGGAACGAGCCGGAACTGAGGCCGATGAGGGCCCCCGCTAATAGAGATATCCCCACGGTCAAACCCATTTCCATTCCTAGGAGGGTGACGATACTCGCGATGAGTCCCAGCAATATCCCGCTGGCGACAAACGGCGCCCAATACCAATGGCCGCTTGCGAGATAGGTCATGGCAACGAACGTGGGATACCCTGGGGTACGGAATATCTCAGCGGGAGCATCGGGAGAGAGCGCAAACCGGTGTGCCGAAAACATCGTATCTGCGAGCTGGAGATATTCGACCTGGTCCATCTTGGCCACCATGGCCTCCATGCTCGCGCCATGGCTCTGCAAAAGCCAGGCGACGAAGAAAAAGCTCATGATGTGGATCAGGGCAATTACGCACCCGAGGATCAGGGAGCTTCTGCGCAGGTGTGACATGGGGGGAGGATACCATGTCTTGTATTTGGTAGCAGCGCCCCTCTGCGGTACCATCCACCTATGAAGATCTGCTATCTCACGACTGCTCGTATTCCCACGGAATGGGCCCATGTCCTTCAGATATTGCATATGTGTGAGGCCTACGCCCTCGAGAGTCATGATGTTACGTTGCTCTGCCCGCCATGGACCGACCCCTCGGTGGGTGCCGATGCCTTCGCAT
>CAYOHS010000073.1:2058-3259 GCA_964403865.1 uncultured Candidatus Saccharibacteria bacterium | reverse complement strand
CGCGCAGCTTCGCAAGGCCGCAGGCGCGACGGCGCCGAGGCGGGGTCGCGCAATCCGCCAGCAGGCGGATATGCGTGACGTGGAATTTCCGAGCACGGAAATTCCGTGTTCGAGGGAATAGGTCGTGATGGCGAGATGCGCATCACTGCGCATCCAGCGCCTCGTTGACCAGCGCGTCTGCCTCTTTGTTCTGTTCGCGGCGGATATGCACGAAACGCACGGTCCCCAATCCGTCGAGGAGCTCCTGCACCTGCAGATACAGCGTCTTGAGATCGGCATGCTTGACCCGATACTCCCCGCGCATCTGTTTGACGATGAGTTCCGAATCCATGCGCACTTCCACCGTCTCATCCGTGAGCCCGAGAGATGTGAGTTTCTCGAGCGCGATGATGAGCGCCTGATATTCGGCCCAATTGTTGGTGAGTGTCTTGCCGAGGAATTGGCCGATGGTTGCGATCGTCTCGCCGTCTTTCTGGATCACCACACCTGCCGCTGCAGGACCGGGGTTGCCGCGCGCCCCGCCATCGGTATACACCACCACGCTCATACGGTGCGTGTCGGTGATGGCAGTGCTGAGACCACACGATATGCATACACGGCAGCGAGCGTCGTGACCGGCAGCGCGACGAAGAGCCCAATCCCGAACAAGAGAGCGCTGACGATATAGATGAGGGCGATCAAGAGGCACAACACGAAGAGTTCGAAGCGATGGCCGCGCGTCATGCGAATGCTCTCCTTGAATGCGTCGATTGGTCCGAGATGCTTGTCGATGATCAGGAATTTGACGAAGAAGAGCGCAAGCGCCGCGACGACGCCCGGGATCACCAGGAGGAAGAGCCCGATGCCGACGACGATGCCCACCAAGATCGAGGCGACGACGTAGTGCCAGAAATCATCGGGGTGCCAGAGATCGATGAGCGAGACATGTTCGAGATCATCGTATGCCTTGAGCGCAAAAGCGGTCGCACCCATATCGAGGAAGACCGCGACGATCATGCTCGCCAGGAGCGTGAGCAGTTCGTACGCACCATGCGCCTGCGTATCGCCGCCGATGGCGTACGAGACCACGCCGAGTACCGCGGTGAAGAGCACGAAGAGGATCGGGCGTTTCCAGAAGGTCGTCCAGCCGAAGCCGATGGCCTCGGTCGCCGAAAAGCGTTGCATACCGGTATCCTACCGCCCCGCCGGACGATTATCCAGC
>CAYOHS010000073.1:0-1958 GCA_964403865.1 uncultured Candidatus Saccharibacteria bacterium | reverse complement strand
GCTCGACTGATATCAGCCGGAGCGCCACGGCACTGCGGCCGCGGAACGAATCACGCTCGAGGGTCGAGGTGACGACGACCGTCGCGTTCTGCGTCGGCGGGTAGGCAAAATCCTGTGCGGTCTTGAAGAACTCGAATGCCCGGCACGTGCGACCGGTGTCGTCGCACGCGAGCGTGAGCTCGATATGATTCTTCTCTTTGCCAAACGGTTTCATATCGACGATCGTGCCCTGGATGCGCAGCACCGGTTTCGGATTGCCAGCACCAAACGGTGCGAGCTGTGCCATGTCGGCATAGAGCGCCCAGTTGGCCTCACGCACGGCAATGGTCGCATCCGGGGTGCGCTCAGGCGCATGCTCCCCTGCCGGAAGCTGGGTGCGGACTTCGGCGAGCACATCGGCGAGCGTGTGCACGCCCTCCGGGCTCACGGTGAAACCGCCCGATGCATGATGCCCGCCCCATTCCTCGAGCACATGCTCGGCGCGCGAAAAAAGTTCCACGACTGACACGCTCCCATCGGTGCGGCACGAGCCCTTGAGCTTGCCCTTGGCATCTCTCCCCCACACGCATACGATGCCTTTGCGTCCCGAGAGCAGCGATGTCGCCACGAGCCCGAGCAATCCCGGTTTCCATTCCGGATCGCCCAAGACCGCGACCACATCTTCGGGAGTGAACCGCGCATGCATGCGCTTCTTCGCTTCCTTCACGATGCTCGCCACCTTGGCCTTGCGGCTGGTATTCAGTTTCTCGAGCTCGCTCGCGAGCTGTTCTGCTTCCTTCGCGTCCTCGGTCGAGAGCAAGCGGAACGCGAGCTCGGGCGTGCCCATGCGCGAAGCCGCATTGATGCGCGGCGCGATAGAAAATCCGATGTCGTCCTCGGTCGTATCATGCAGTTGCAGACGCGCCGCGCTCGCGAGCGCACGCAATCCCGGCCGCTTCGTCTTACGCAGCACACGCAAGCCCCAGTACACGAGCGCGCGATTCTCATCGATCATCGGCATCATGTCGGCGATGGTGGCGATCGCGACGAGGTCCAGGAGCCACTTCTCCCAACCATCTGGTATCGCGATGAAACGCTCCGTCCCGCGTTTCTTGCCTTCTCTCATGAGTGCCTGTGCAACCTTGAATGCGACCCCTGTACCCGAGAGCCCAGGGAAGGGATATCCCTTCTTCTGCGGATTGACGACGATGCACTCGGGCAGCGCTTGCGAGACGTCGTGATGGTCGGTGACGATCACATCGATACCGAGCGATCGGGCGTGCGCCACCGATTCCACTGCCGTCGTGCCCACGTCCACCGTGATGATGAGTGTCACTCCGCGCGTGTGCAGCTCGTCGATCGCGTGCGCATGAAACCCGTATCCTTCTTCGTCGCGATGCGGGATATAGACCTCGAGCGCGCTGTGCCCCAGCTTGTGGAACACCTGATGCAAGAGCGCCGCGCCCGGGATGCCGTCGCAGTCGAAGTCGCCATACACGGCGATGCGCTCCCCCTGCTCCATCGCGAGGAGTATCCGCGCCACGGCGCGATCCATGTCGGGCATCAAAAAGGGGTCGTGCGTATCGCGTTCGTAGTCGGGGGCCAAGAAACGTTCCGTCGCCTCGTCCCCCACTACGCCCCGCTTCTCCAGCAGTGTCTTCACGAGCGGTGAAACGGTCATGCGGGGCATTGTACCGCAGGGGTCGTGCTCGTGCTCATTGCAATCACCTCCTGGGCGGGTTACAACACGCACAGACCAAGCCAAAAGGAGACGCCATCATGGCTGAAACCCTGCAAGATCTCGACGCGCTCATGCTGAAGATGCGCTTCAGCGTGCCAAAGCGGCTCAAGCCGCAGCCGACGAGTATCCTGTGCCCCTGGACGAGAAACTTCCGTTTCCTGGACACGTTCGTCAACACCGACAACGAAGACGGCGTGCCCGTCCGCTCACGGAGCAGGTCGAACTACGACATCGTCGA
>CAYOHS010000072.1:0-3414 GCA_964403865.1 uncultured Candidatus Saccharibacteria bacterium | reverse complement strand
TATCAGTGCTATCATCCCCGCATGGACGGCTTCTCGGCCATGTACGTCTTCTTCGGGGTCACGACCGCATTCGTCGCCCTCCTCACCATCGGTGCGGGATTGCTCATCTACCGCATCTGGCGCATCCTCAAGCACCTCGAGCGGCTCGCCGAGCATGTGACGGACGAGGGCGCGCTCATCCGGCAAGACGTCGCCGCGCTGCGCGGCAAGATGCGTGATGGCGGATCAAAAGTCGCGCACGCCGCGAACTTCGCGCGCAAGTTCGCCAGCTGGGTCGCCATCGCCGAAGCCGCGTGGCTCGTGCAGAAGAAAGTGCGCAGGAAGAAGACGGCGAAAAGCGACGCCGATACTGATGCGAGCGTATGACCGACTCGCGCCTCTACACCCTCATCTCGGTGCTCTTCGCCGTGGTGCTCGTCGTCTCCAACATCGCCGCGTCCAAGATCACGCACATCTGGGGCCTTACGCTGGATGCGGGCACGGTGCTCTTTCCGCTCTCGTACATATTCGGTGATGTGCTTACAGAGGTGTACGGCTATGCGGCGAGCCGTCGTGTCATCTGGACCGGATTCGCGTGCACATTCCTTGCCGCTGCGACGTTCATCGTCGTCGGATGGCTGCCGCCGGCGCCGGAGTGGGGGAATCAGGCCGCATACATGGCGATACTCGGTCTCACGCCACGTATCGTGCTCGCGAGCCTCGTCGCATTCCTCGTCGGCGAATTCGCCAACAGCTATGTGCTCGCCAAGATGAAAGTCGCGATGCTCGGGAAGCACCTGTGGATGCGCACCATCGGCTCGACCGTCGTCGGCGAGCTGCTCGATACCGGGATCTTCACCATCGTGGCGTTCTGGGGCGTGTTGCCGCAATCCATCATCCTGCCGCTCATCCTCTCAATGTATGTCTTCAAGGTCGCTATCGAGGCCGTGTTCACGCCGGTCACCTATGCGGTGGTGGCGTACCTCAAGAAGCACGACAAGACCGACGTCTACGACCGCGATACCGATTTCAACCCGTTCCACATCGCCTAGTCGGTGAGGGTCGCGTCCTTCACGCGATATCCGTGAAGGCGCCATATCATCGAGCGGATATGGCGGCAGGACCAGCCTATTTTGAGATACACGTGAATGAGCCCGAGCGCGCGATCCGTTTTTATGAAGCTGCCTTCGGCTGGACCTTCAGCAAAGCGAATCGACAACCGGTAGAGTATTGGATCATCGACACCGGTTTCGGCAACGGAGGTATGACCCGCCGTCCTGTCGACCTCCTCCCGCCTTTGGCAGCTATCAACGCGTTTGTCTGCTCGATGCAGACAGAAGATTACGATGCGCTCGAGGCGAAGCTGCTCTCGCTCGGCGCACGTGTGATCATGCCGAAATTCGCGGTCCCTGGCATGTGTTGGCAGGGATACTACTCGGATCCGGAAGGTAATACGTTCGGCATCTTCGAGATCGATGAGGAAGCAGAGCGTGCGTGAATGCGCATGGCGAGCATCTCGAGCGCGCGGTGTGGTACCGAGCTGGTATCATATCGGCATATGTCACACACCATCCATCCCGAGGTGCAGATAGGTCACGTGCATCTCACGGTCGCCGATCTCGAACGTTCCCTCGGCTTCTATCGCGATCTCTTGGGCTTTCAGGTGACGGCGCGCTACGGCGACTCGGCAGTGTTCCTCTCGGCGGGCGGCTATCATCATCACCTCGGGCTCAATACCTGGGCAGGGAAGGGTGCGCCGCCTCCGGCGAAAGGTCATGCGGGTCTCTTTCATCACGCGATACTGTATCCAAATCGCAAGGAATTGGCGAAGGTATTGCAGCGACTCATGGATGCCAAGTATCCGATCACCGGCTACGCCGATCATGGCGTTTCGGAAGCGATCTATCTGCAAGACCCGGACGACATCGGCGTCGAGCTCTATGCCGATAGGCCGCGCAAAGAGTGGAAGGTACAGAATGACGGCTCTGTCGAGATGGTGACCGAGCCCTTGGATGTGGCTGATCTCCTTTCTGAGCTCGATTGAGATGATTACGATCTTATGCCTGAACGACTTACGCCAGAGAGTATCGAGCCTATACGCGAGGGTGCGCTCGTGCGCCTCAAGGCAGACGCGAGTGAGAGTCTGATTCGCGCCCTCTCGCCACAGGTCGTCCCGGGGCGGCTGTACCAGGTGGAGAGAGTGGAGAAGGAAGACGATGGCAACCACGTCGTGTTCATCCGTCCGCACGACGAGGAACTCGCCAAGAATCGCGATCGTTCGTCGGTCGAACTCCAGCCTGACGGCTCATGGCCGCTCAGCATCAATCATCTGGAGCCAGTGGCGCATTGATGGTACTTGTATTTATCGAGAATCATCGTATAGTGCTGCGAGTATAAACGGAAGGACCTCAGGAGGGTCATATGAAAGAAAGCGGAGAAGATAACGCTAAGCGCACGGCAACGTTCGTGCTAACGGGCGCCGGGTTAGGGTTCGCGGTCGCGTCCCTTCTCGTGCTCATGGCTCCGATCTTGGGGCCGGAGGAAGGGTCATTCGTGGCTCGGATCGCGGCCGATATGAATGCCGCTGTCGCCGTCGTCATCATGTGCAGCGTGTTGGTGGCGATTTACGGCGGGTTGATCGGTATCGGTACCGCTGTCTATACGCGGGCGATTGCCTTCTTCAAGCTGTTCGCGTTAGTCGGCGCCGCAGGTCTCGTCTACCTCATGGCGCACCCGGTGCCTCGCGGAGATCTCGTTCTCGGGATGTTCCTCATGATGGCCGCCATCGCTCTCGGCTGCACCATCAGCCTGATTGCCACCATGTGCGTCACTCGCTGACCTGAGTTTGCGCGAATCACTATAAGGCGGCCGCCCTTCGGGACGGCCGCTTCGCTTTGAGATAGACAGGCCAAAATTAGTTCATCATCCGGCGGAACGCGTCGACCACCGAAGCGGGCGTGAGTCCAGATTCGTCCCCTTTGTCCACGAGTCGCATGAGTTCTCGATGCGATGCTTCGAACCTGGCCGCACGCTGCTCGATCTGCTCCATGACAGAAGCCAGCTTTTGTGGCTCGTCTGTGTAGGTCTCTAAAGCCTTAGCCCGTATCTCTTCGATCTTTGCGAGCCGTGCTACATGAAGCTCTTCGAGCTTCTCTCTGAGCTCATCGAAGGTCTTCGCCTCTCGGAACGGCGCAAGCGGGTCGGCGGAAGATGGGCCGGGCGGCGTATCTTTCATGCCAAGAGTATACACCCGCTTGATCCGGTACGGCTTTGCAGGGGAGGGAAGCGGGAGTAGACTTGGGGTATGAAAGACTCATGCGAGAGCTGTCTGATGCCTTTTAGCAAGGATCCTGGCGTGCGGGAGAATCCCAAGTACTGTAGCTACTGCTTCAAGGACGGCAAGCTGTGCTACGAGGGGACCGACCTCAAGGAATT
>CAYOHS010000071.1:0-3496 GCA_964403865.1 uncultured Candidatus Saccharibacteria bacterium | reverse complement strand
GCCGACATCGCGTTCGTCCCGCTCAATCATCCCGACATGAACGGCCTCGAGGAGGCTGGCCGCGGCGACAAGCAGCCGTTCCACGGCTTTGGCCCCGGCGAGTACGAGATAAAGGAAGTGACGGTCGCGAGTTTCCAGACCAAGTCGGGCTACGACAAGAAAGAGCGGCTCAACACGGTCTACGCTGTCGATTTCGACGGACTCCATGTCTTGTACCTGGGCGCACTCGGCGAACCGACACTTTCGTCTGATCTCTTGGAGATGGACAGCCCTGATGTGCTCATCATCCCCGTCGGCGGCGATGGTGTCTTAGATCCCGCAGAAGCACAAAAGCTGGCAGTGAAGCTCGAGGCGCGAATCGTCATCCCGATACTCTTCGACGAAAAGACGCTCAAGCAGTTCCTCAAGGAAGCCGGTGCCGAAGGCACGAAGTCGGTGGACAAGCTCACCATCAAGAAGAAGGACGTAGTGGATAAGGAGAACGAGGTCGTCGTGCTTTCGGTGTAGTATACTGCGAGCATCGGCTCGGGAGATACGTTTTCGGGTCGCTGTCTGGCGCTGCTGCGCCAGCGCTCCCTCTCGGCACGTCTGCCTGCGAGAGACCCGAAAACGCATCCCCACTCCCCGATGCCACGATGGTCGTTCAGAAGACAATAAATAATCTCAAGGATAGGCCGAAAGACGAACGACAAGTCGTCGCCATCGGCTTTGCCGGCACGGTGGTCCTCGTCCTCATCGTCGCGTGGGGATTCTTTTTCTTGAAAAGCCTCCGTCAGGAACAGATGAGTGCGGGGCAGCAGTTTGAAATACCGCAAGATACGGGGAGCATACCTGTAACCCAGACGTATCAGGCATACGATGCCACCGTTAAGTCGGATCAGTTCGGACAACCGTCGATGCAGTGATACACCCCCAAAAAAAGTGGCCCGTCACCTTCCTGCCGGGGGGCGCAGGTTGATGACGGGCCGTCAGCGGCGTCTTGGGGGGGAGGGACGCGCACTGAATCGCTGGTTGCACGATAACACGACTATCCCGAAGAAGCAAGCGGTGCACAAGTGGGCACTCGCGCGCTTATTTGGTATACTTTGCCGACTATGGCACGCAAGGAGATCCCCGAAGAAGTCCCGGCAGTGAAGGCAGAGACCGGTATCGTCGCGCGCTCCATCACCCAGGAGATGCGCGAGAGCTATCTCGACTACGCGATGACGGTGATCACCGCGCGTGCGCTTCCCGATGTGCGCGATGGTTTCAAGCCGGTCCACCGTCGCATCCTCTACGCGATGCATGAGGCGGGCCTTACCGTCAGCGCCAAGACTCGCAAGTCGGCGACCGTCGTCGGTGATGTGCTCGGTAAGTACCATCCGCATGGTGATAGCTCAGTGTACGACGCGATGGTGAAGATGGCGCAAGATTTCACGCTGCGCTATCCGCTTATCATCGGACAAGGCAACTTCGGCTCTATCGACGGCGACAACGCCGCAGCCTACCGCTATACCGAGGCTAAGATGTCGCGTCTTGCAGGCGAGATGCTCAAGGATATCGAGAAGGAGACCGTCGAATTCCGCCCCAACTACGACAACACCAAGATGGAGCCCACGGTGCTTCCCGCTGCCATCCCGAATCTCTTGCTCAACGGCACGCTCGGCATCGCAGTCGGTATGGCGAGCAACATCCCGCCGCACAACCTGCGCGAAGTGTGCCAGGCGGCCGTGCATCTCATCGACAATCCGGAGGCTACGACCGAGGATCTCTTGCAGTTCGTCCAGGGCCCCGATTTCCCGACCGGCTGCATCGCGTTCAATCAGGCGGATATCCGCCATGCGTACACCACCGGCCGCGGAGGCGTCGTCGTGCGCGGCAATGCAGAGATCGTCGAGGGAAAGAAGGGCGATTACCAGATCATCATCACCTCGATACCGTTCCGTGTCGTCAAATCCGATCTCCTCACCAAGATCGCCGATCTGGTGCACGAGAAGAAGCTCGAGGGCATCAAGGACATCCGCGACGAATCGACCAAGGACATCCGTGTCGTGATCGAGCTCAAGAACAACGCGCATCCGCAGGCGGTCCTCAACTACCTCTACAAGCACACGCAGCTCGAAGAGACCTTTCACTACAATGTCGTCGCGCTCGTCGACGGCGTCCCGCAGACGCTCTCGCTCAAGGCTCTCCTTGAGAGCTACGTCGCGCATCGCAAGGACGTCGTCACCAAGCGTACGAAGTTCGATCTCGCCAAGGCAGAGGCACGTGAGCACATCTTGCTCGGTCTCAAGAAGGCACTCGATCATATCGACGAGGTCATCGCGCTCATCAAGAAGTCAAAGACTGTCGAGGACGCGCGCGTGAATCTCATGGCGAAGTTCAAGTTCTCCGAGATCCAGGCGAATGCCATACTCGAGATGCGTCTGCAGAAGCTCGCCGGCCTCGAGCGCAAGAAGATCGAGGATGAGCTCGCAGAAGTGCAGGCGCTCATCGAGTTCCTCCGTACGCTCCTCAAGAGCGAGAAGAAGATGTGGGACGTCATCAAGAAGGAGATCGCCGAGATCATCGAGAAGTATGGCGACGATCGCCGCACGCGTATCATGAAGAAAGGCGCGACCACCTTGAATGCCGAAGATCTCGTGCCAGACGAAGAGTCGGTCTTGGTGCTCACCTCGGGCGGGTACATCAAGCGCACGAATCCGAGCGAATATCGCAAACAGAAGCGCGGTGGCGTCGGCGTCGTCGATCTCGATACGAAGGACGAGGATTTTGTCACGCAGTTCCTCACCGCAAACGCGCACAGCGATATCCTCTTCTTCTCGGATCGCGGTAAGGCGTATCAGCTCAAGATGTACGAGGTGCCCGAAGGCAAGCGTGCCACCAAGGGTAAGTCGATCATGAATTTCATCTCACTCGAACAGGGCGAGCAGATCACCTCGGTGCTCTCTATGCCCAAGGAGACGAAAGCCGCAGAAGGACTGTCGCTCTTACTGGCCACAAAAGAGGGTACGGTCAAGAAGACCGCTGCCGCGGCGTTCCGCGAAGTGCGCCGCTCGGGTCTCATCGCTATCAATCTCGATAAGGGCGACTCGCTGATCTCTGCTCAGTTCGTGCGCGAGGGCGATGATGTGATGTTGACCACTGCCAAGGGCCAGTCGATCCGTTTCAAGGAGAAGGATGTCCGCGAGATGGGCCGTCAGGCAGCCGGCGTGCGCGGCATGAAGCTAGGATCCGGAGACCAGATAGTGGGTGCCGGCATCGTGCCAAAGGGCGCGAAGGATGCCGAGCTCCTCGTCGTCTCCTCGACCGGCTATGGCAAGAAGACCAAACTTTCTGAATACAAGGTGCAGGGTCGCGGCGGAAGCGGCATCAAGACGATGTCCATAACTGCCAAGACCAAACAGCTCGTGGGCGCGCAGGTGATCATCAAGGACGGTGAGCTCGTCGCCATGAGCAAGAAGAGCCAGACTATCCGTACGGATCTCAACGGTATCCCGACGCTCAGTCGCGCCAC
>CAYOHS010000070.1:0-3562 GCA_964403865.1 uncultured Candidatus Saccharibacteria bacterium | reverse complement strand
GGCTTCTCCGGCACGCGGACGAGATTGCGATAAAAATACTTCCACGGACACTCGAGATAATTGTTGAGCGCGGTGGCCGAGAGTCCCTGCTCGACGAACGCATCCTGCAAGAATGCCGTGTCCGCCATCGTGTCGGGCTGTGCCGGTTTGAGCACGAACATGTCCTGCGGCTGCACCGTCGCTTCAAACGCGCCCGTATCGCAGCGCATGATGAGTGCCGGCTCAATCTCGAGCATGAATTGGGCGATGCCGCTCTCCTTGGTGCGCGTGCTGCTCGCTACGCCGTACGAGACCGACACGTAGCGCTTGGCGCGCGTGAGCGCTACATAGAAGAGGCGGCGCTCATCTTCTATATCAGAATCCGTGACGCCCGCCGGAAGGTTTTCCGCGGCGGAACTGTCTGAGCGCAGCGAGTTTTCCGCAGCGGAGGGCCTTCCGGCGGGCGGCTGCGAGCTCAGAAGCGTCGAGAGCGGGAGCTTATCGCGCTGGGTACGATTACCCCAGTGCGCGTCGCGCGCGTGGATGATATAGACGTATTCATACTCGAGCCCCTTGCTGCGGTGCGCCGTCACCAGGTGCACGGCATTCTGCCGCTCCTTAGGCTGTGTGTCAGGCTCTATCTCGATGCCGTATTCCTCATACAGCCCGAGATCGTTCACAAGATCGAGCCCGGTGTAGAGCGTCTTGGTGCTCGAGAGCGTCTCGAGCGTCTGCACCAATCCGCGTACGGCATTGAGTACCGTGATCGCATCGGGCCGTTTGAGCACATACGCCAAAAAGCCGCTCTCGTGCAGGACCCGGTCGAAGAAGTCGCGCGCCGATTCCTCCTGCCCCATCGCGCTTAGGCGCTCAAGCGTCTTCCCGCACTCGCTCACGGCATCGATAGCGCGCACCTTGGCCTCAGCCAGATGCGTACGCGATGTGATCACTTCGAAGTACGGCAGCCGCTTCTTCTGTGCATAGAGCAGTATCTTGTACGTATCGTGCGAATCCACAGGCACCCACGGAAAGTGCAATACGTGCGCCAGGTATTCGTCGTTGCCGATGTGTGTGCAGAGTCGCAGATAGGTAACCAACTGTGCCACGGCATGCATGTCGAAGATATCGCTCTTGGAATCCAAGACGTGCAGTATCCCTTTCTGCGAGAGTGCACGTGATATGGGCACGGCGTCGGCATTGGTGCGGAACATCACGGCGATATCTCCGGCAGGCACGCCCTCGCCGATGAGCCGCTCGATGTCCGCCACCACCCATGCGTTCTCCATATCCTCCGTGCTGAAGGTCCGCTCTTCGAGCACCGCGAGCTGCGGCTGCGCCACGCGGCTCTCGAGCTTGGGGTGCCGCCCCTCCGGTATCGCCTCTTTCATCAGCGAGTGCGCGGCATCCAAGAGCGCCGTGCCGGAGCGGTACGATTCGGTGAGCCGTATCAGCTTGGCCTTCGGGAACTTCTGATGGAAGTATGCAAAGCTATCGAGCGATGCGCCCTGGAATCTGAATATCGCCTGTTTCTCATCGCCCACGATGAACAGATTCGGCGACGTATCGTATGCGGCGATGAGCTCCAGCAAAGTATTCTGTGCGCCGTTGGCGTCCTGATGCTCATCGGCCAGGATGTAGAGATACTTCTCCTGGATGAGCAGGCGGAACTCGTCGTCGGTCTCGAGCGCCTTCACGACCTCGCCGATCATGTCTTCAAAATCAAACTTCTTCTTTTCTGCCAGCTTCGCCTCGTACCACTCAAACACGAGCCCCAGCTCGTGCTCCTTCTTGAGCTTGTCGATACGCGTCTGCACTGCGCCTTTCATCTTGCCCTTGTGGGCGCCCTTCTCGTGGAATGATTCCGGATCGCTCTCAAGCTCGCGCAAAAGTTTCTCGGTGTTGCGCAGTACATCCTGCGGCGTCTTGTGTTCACGCTTGAGCGTGCTTATCGCCGAACGCGCGGTCTGCACATAGAAATACGGATCACCAAACGGCTTGAGCTTGTCGAGCGCAAGGCTTGTGATCGCTTCGCGGATGTACAAGATAGATTCGATATCGGTGAGCGCGACCGAGCTGATGATGCGCGGGAAATATTCCGGGTGGGAGTGGATGATGTCGTTGCAGAAACCGTGGAAGGTGTAGATACCGACCTTGTAGGCGGTGGGGCCGATGAGCGAGACCAGGCGCCGCTTCATGGCGTCGACCCCGGCTTCGGTAAAGGTGAGCGCCAATATGCCATCCGGCGGGGTGTCCGTCTTCTTGAGGATGTTGGCGATGCGCAGGGTGAGTATCTGGGTCTTTCCCGTCCCCGGGCCCGCCACGACCATCACCGGCCCCTCCAAGGCATCCACAGCCTCCTTCTGGGCCGTATTGAGGTTGCCGTAGGCGGTCTTGAAGGTAGCTTCGGCAGAGGGCATGGAGGGATTGTATAACAACTTGAGCCCGGCAGGTTTTGCCGGGCTCGCTGAAGAAAAGGCCACGATAGATCAGTTGCCGATCTCCCGAAGGACGGACCGCGCGTGATCACGGATATCGGCCGATGTCTTGAGCGCCTTCGCGATCGGCTTTGGTACGTTCTCGTAGCGATAGAGCATGGGGTTGCCCTCGCCGTCGACCCGATCGAGCTTCTCGACATTCTTGATCGATTTCTTGCGCGCATTCCACCTGGCCTCCTGCCACTCGAAAGTGACGGCAAGCACGCGCTTCTCGGCGATGAGCTCGTTAAGCGCGGCCACGAAACCACCTGCGCCGTCGAACGCATCGGCGAAATAGCGCTTTGCCTCTTGGAGGCGGATGCCCTTGTGACCGTCGCCGATCGTCGAATACGGGCCACGCTTGCGATGTGGGCCCTTTTCGATCAGCTTGGCGAGGAATTCCGATTCTCGTGACATCGTGGACACTCCCACTTGGTTGACACTGCCGTAAGGCTACCACGGCTCAGAGCGCAAAGAGAAATCCCGCCACGACCATCACAGGCCCTTCCAGGGCCTCTACAGCCTCTTTCTGGGCCGGATTGAGCTTCCCGAAGGCGGTCCTGAAGGTGGTCTCCGGCGCGGTCATGGAGGGATTGTACCGCATCATGTTCCTGCGAAAATCGCTAACAATCAGCTTGGACAACATCCTTCGGATTTAACCGTTCTCGTCGGAACGCTTCCTGTTGTATAGACCACTGCTTATGGGTGCCGGCGATAGAGTATCTCCCCTATGATCGCGAACTTGGCGACGAGGATGGAGGCGGGGTACAGCCAGGTCACGACGGAGTAGCTCTGCAATGAGACGATCGACAGGCCGTGCTTGAGGGCGTCGAGGTACATCGAGCCGAGCGATTCGCTCTTGGGCGCATGCCAGGTCTTGCGCATCGTCGGCAAGAAACCGATCACATCGGTGAAGCTTGCGAGGACCACCGAGAGCAGGATGTTGTTGGTGAGCGCCCACGGGATGATCGAGAGCAGCGAGAGTGCGAGGCAGAGTTTGTCGAAATTCGTGATGTCGGTCGTCCCATACTTGAGCGAGGCCACGAGCACGAAGAGGCAGTACACCGCCGTCACGCCCGTTGCCCACGAGCCGGCGCCGCCGCCCGAGA
>CAYOHS010000069.1:0-3773 GCA_964403865.1 uncultured Candidatus Saccharibacteria bacterium | reverse complement strand
CAAACACATCTTCGAACAGCTTCGTATCCTGTCGCACGCTCTCGACCGCGTCGTAGAGGTAGCCGAACGAGACCGTATCGATATCAGTGCGCGTGAATCCTGCGCGGTGGACGATCTGCCCGACGTAGTGCGTGAGGAAGAGCGTCTCGGCAAGCTGCTCGTCGTGCTCCTGCGCATTTTTTTCGACGACAGAAAATCCGATACCCTCGATGAGCTTCTTCAAATCTTTGTACTCCTGCACCGGCAGCGTGTGCTTGGCCACGACGATGCGCAGGCCCGTCACCTCGCTCCCCTGCTTCAGATACGTCTCAGGACCGAACATCGGATGCGTCGCGATCCAGCGATGCGCTGGCGCGAGACGCTGCAATACCTCCACGGTATGCAGCTTTACCGTCGCGACATCGACGAGGATGCTCGACCACGAGATGATCGGCAAGAGCCTTTCCACGGTCGATTCGAACGCATGGATGGGCACACAGAGGATGATGTAGTCGCACTTCGCGACATCAGCGAGCGAGAAGAAGAGCGTATTATCTGGCTGTGCTCGTGAAGAGAACACGCGCACCTGGACCTCGGGTGCGAAGCGCGCCACGAGCGCGTGAACGAGCTTCCCGAAATGACCGTAGCCGACGATGCCGACCGTCCGGATCATGCCTTCTGAGAGCGTTCGGCTATCTCGATAAGCAACGGCGTCGCGAGGAAGATCGAGGAGTAGGTACCCGCGATGATACCGACCAAGAGCGTGAGCGCGAAGTAGTGCGTCGAGACCGGGCCGACGACGAAGAGGATGGCGAGCGTGATGAGCACGGTGAGCGAGGTGTTGATCGAGCGCACGAAGGTCTGCTGCAACGAGCGACCGGCAGTCTCGACGAACGGCTCCTTCTTGCCGCGCTCCTGATTGATCTTGAGATTCTCGCGCACGCGGTCGAAGACCACGATCGTGTCGTGCACCGAGAAGCCGAGCACTGTGAGCACCGCCGTCACGAAGAGCGTATCGACTTCAGCTCCCGCGAAATGGCCGAGGGCTGCGTAGAAGCCCACCGGCACGACGACGTCGTGTAGGAGCGTGATGAGCGCGATGAGGCCATAGACCCATGAGGAGACCGGGCGAGAGACCTTGCGGAACGCAAAGGCGATGAAGAGCAAGATACAGAGCAGGACGATGGAGACGGAGAGGTAGGCCTTGGCGCGCAACTCAGCCCCGATGGTCGGGCCGATCTGACTCATCTCGGTCACGGTGCCCTGGAACGCGTTCCAGGTAGCGATAGCACCGGTGATGGCAGACTGTGTCTCCGCACCGCTTGCAGCGACGCGTACGTCGTATTCGTTCTCCCCCGCCGCACGGACCGAGAAGTCAGCGAGTCCGGCGCCAGAGAGCTTGGTGTCCATCTGCTCGACGGTCGGGCGCGTACCCGTGAAGGCCACCCGTGCGTACGTACCGCCCGTGAAGTCGATACCCGGCTTGAGGCCGAAGATCGCAAAGGATGCGATAGACGCCGCGACGATGAGTCCCGTGAGCACGAAGAACCAGTGACGATGTGTTGCGATGATCATACGGGGATTAGTGAATCGATATACCGCTTGAGAAGAGGAAGTGGGTCAGCTTGGTCTTGCTGTGCACGCCGAGCGCCAAGAGGAATGTGCGCGAGATCGTGATGGCAGTCAGCATCGAGACCAAGACACCGAGCCCGAAGACGAGCGCGAATCCCTTGATGAGCGAGGTGCCGAACCAGAAGAGGATGACGGCAGTGATCATCGAGGAGATATTGGAATCGCGGATCGAAGGCCATGCGCGGCCGAAGCCGTCGTGCATCGCTTCCTGCACATGCTTGCCGTTGCGAAGCTCCTCCTTCATGCGCTCGAAGATGAGGACGTTGGCATCCACGGCCATACCGACCGAGAGGATGAAGGCGGCGATACCGGCTGCCGTGAGCGTGACCGGGATGAGCTGGAAGAGTACGAGCGTGATGATCATGTAGATGAGAAGCGCGACACCGGCGATAAGACCCGGCAAGCGGTACCACACGGCCATGAAGACGATGACTGCGAGAACGCCCCAGAGCGCCGCCTGGATACCGTCTTGCACCGCGGCAGCACCGAGCGTGCCCGAGACAGTCTCCGTCGAGAGGAGCGATATCGGGACCGGGAGCGCGCCGTAGTTGAGGTTGCGCGCGAGATCCTTGGCCTCCTGCGGCGTGAAGCTGCCCGAGATGACGGCGGTGCCGTTCGGGATCGCCTCGCGGATGACTGGGGTTGAGATCGCGTGACCATCGAGGAAGATGCCGAAGACCTTGCCGACATTCGACTTGGTGAGATCCGCAAACTTCTGCGCTCCTTCGCTGTTGAAGTGGATGACGACCACCGGCTGTTGGGCGAGTCCGCCCTGCCCCTGGAACTGAAGCTCCGCGCTCGCCAGCTCCTTGCCGGTGATGGCCGAAGCCTGGAAGAGGTCGTTCACGGTCGAGGACGCGCCCGCCGTGGCGAGATCGACACCCGGCTTGAGCAGGCGGAATTCGAGGACCGGTGTCTGCCCGATGAGCTGGATGGCGCGCTCTGTATCGGTGATACCCGGAAGCTCGACGATGAGACGCTGATCGGGTGTGCCGGTGAGCGCGCCCGTGGTCTCGGTCTGTACCAACGGCTCCGAGACGCCGAAGAGGTTCACGCGACGCTCGATGGTGTCGCGCAGTGCCGACATGGAATCGGCGACCTCGCTGGCTGGGATCTGAGAGAGATCGGCGTGGTAGACGAGCTGCGTGCCGCCCGAAAGATCGAGACCCAGCTTGAATGGGCGCCAGCCTTGGGTCTGGGCGTGGAATACGAAATAGGCCAAACCGGCCCCGATAAGGAGGATAGCGACGGCTGCGAGACGTTTCTGTAGCATGGCGCGTATTGTAGCCAAAATCCACGCCGGGGCAATGCCTCCCGCAGCGCACCATGAAAGCGGGGCGGGAGGAAGGTGGACGCAGCAGCACAGGCCGTACAATGGGGACAGACAGTAACGTAACGGGAGGAGTAGGTCCCATGCGTAAACGATCAGCACATCGAAAACGGTCGCGAGCGTGCCGGGAGCTCAACCTCCTGATGCGCAGTGCGGCATTCACGAATTGGGCGAAGTCGCAGCCGCGTCAGATATGGACGCTCGGCCCTAAGCGAGAAGGTTTGACGCGAGAAGAGCGCAGCCGACAGGAATTTGTCGGTGGGCATTCGTGGCAACTGGCGGTGATGGGTTGGACGGCAGTCATGGCGTTCAATCTTCCGCTGGACCCTCTGAAGGTCCTGCTCTACGGCCTGCTTCACGATGCTGGCAACGAGTGGTATCACGGCGACACGCCCGCATTCCAGAAGAACGGGCATGGGTGTGCAGAAGTGCCGTGCCGACAACGAAAGGCGGAGCGTGAGTACCTCTCGAAGGAGCGGCTCCGTCGAGGACTCGGCAAAGATCTTTCATTCCTCATGGAAGTCATCGATGCGTTCGATGCACAAGCGGACGACGAAAGCATGTTCATCTATGCGCTCGACAAAGTCCTTGCTGATATCAATATCACGCAGGATAGCGGCAAGACAAACATCGTACTTGGAGCCGATCTTCCCACAGTCGATCTGTACAAGCGCCAGCGTGTGCGTCGACATCCGAGGGTCCTCGAGTGGTATGAGGAACTCTTTTCTCGGCTCCTCAAGCACGAACACAAACTGTTCCCAAAGAGGACCAAAAGCAAGGAGGTGGTCTCATGACTACCTCCTTTTCTTATTTGCTTTGCGCCAATTCAAAC
>CAYOHS010000068.1:0-3816 GCA_964403865.1 uncultured Candidatus Saccharibacteria bacterium | reverse complement strand
CTATGAGCGGGAACAGTAGCGTATTGAAATAGCTCCGCTTTTCCAGCGTCATGAGCGCCCCGGCGCGCACCACCTGCGTGAGACTGCCGAGCGTATAGCGCCGATAGTGATGCGCAACCTCGTCTTGCGTGCCCCAGAGGAACATATACGCCGGGACCATGATGAGGAGTACGCCCTCTGGCTTGAGCACGCGACGCATCTCCGAAAGAGCCGGCTGCTCATCGGCAAGGTGCTCGAGAACATCCATACATACCACGGCATCAAACGACGCGTCTGGGAATGGAAGCTTTTCGTCGGAAACCACCTGAAGTCCCGCTATCCCCTTCGAGGTGCCGAACTCGATGGCCTCTCGAGAAAGATCAACCCCTGAGGCGATATAGTCAGCATCCGTAAGCGTCTGCACCGTCAACCCAGAACCACAGCCGAAATCGAGAACGCGTGCGCCGGCAGAGTTACGCGCATGTCTCCTCAACATATCGAGCACGATCGCGCGCCGCCCTCGCATGAGCCAGTGCGTCTTCTCTACCTCAAAATATGTCGTGTAGAAATCCTTTTTCATCAGCCATTCCAATCGTACGCTTTCACGTAGTCTGCGACACATGTCTGCCAATCCCGGGTCAGCGAAGGATTCAGCGCCTTGAGCCGATTGTTCCTGAACGCCTCGGATGCAGGTCGGCTGGCACCGTAGTCCTTCGAAAAATAGTCAGAGGTGACTTCGTGAAGGACGAGATCGGCACGGCCTATCTTCTTGAAGAGCTCGCGTGCCACATCGGCCCGTGAGGCGACTCCGTCGCAGGCGCCATGGAACACGCCAGAATGGCCACCATCGAGCAAGAAGAAGAGGGAGCGCGCGAGATCCCAGGTGTAGCACGGGGATCCCATCTTATCGGTGACGGCATAAAATTCTTTTTTTCCATCTCGTATCTGCTTGAAGAGCTTCCCGATGAATTTCTTATCCTTCTTCGGGCCCCCGCCCATCATCCACCCAGCGCGCACGACGATGTGCTGTGGCGCCGTCTTGGCGATGAGTTCGCCCAGATACTTGGTACGCCCGTAGATGCTCAGCGGATTCGGCGCGTCGTCCTCGTCGTATATGTCTTTTGCGCCGTCGAAGATGCCGGCCGTCGAGATATATGCGAGTGGAATACCCCGCACCCGCGCCTCATGGGCGACGAACTGCACCGCTTCGGTGTTCGTGCGATATGAGTTCTCAAATTCGCGCTCACACTGCTCCATATCGGTGAGCGCCGCAAGATGCACGATGTAGTCGGGTTTGAATTCCTCGCACAGGGCGGTTACGGCCGCCTTGTCGCGCACATCGAGCTTGGTGAGCCAGGACTCGTTGAGATCGATATCCGTCGCACGCACCGTGCATTTGGGAGAGAAAGTCGCATAGACCGCTTCCCCGAGCATGCCCCCACAGCCGGTAATGAGTACCTTGCTCTCCGGGCGTATCATCCCAGAGTTATAACAAGCCGAGCCTCAATTTGAAAGCGTCCTTCATGGTCTCCCAGACGAGCGAAGGCTTTGATCCAGAGGCGATCCCGCTCTTGCGGGCGTAGTGCACTACCGGGAATTGGGCGATACGCAACCCAGCGCGTGCGGCTCGCACCATGAGTTCGGCATCGATAAACGCCCCTTGAGGTGAGCTTCGGAGCGGGATGCGAGAGAGCGCACTGCGCCGGATAAGCTTCATAGAACAGTTGATATCGCGATACCAGCGCAGGAACAGTACGGCGATGAGCGCGTTAAATACGAATGATTGCAGGGCGCGACGTCGGGAGGCTGCCTTGACCCGCGCATAGCCCGCGATGAGGTCGTTCTCCTCGATGAGGTGGAGATACGGTTCGAAGTCGGTGATGTCGTACTGATTGTCACCATCGGTGTACATGACGTACTCATACCGGGCTGTCGTGAAGCCTTCGCGCAAGGTCGCCGTATAACCCTGATTCTTCGCATGGTGTACGACCCGCACCTGCGCGAACTGCGAAGCGAGATCGTCAGCCACAGCCCCCGTCTTATCGGGACTGCCGTCTTCGATGATGACTATCTCGAATTCCTGCGCATGCTTCGTGAGAAACCGATGCACCGCCGGTATCAGGTCGGGCAAGTTTCCCTCGTCGTTGTATGCGGGGCAGAAGAAGGAGACCGAGGAGAGTTTGGGCATATGGGCGGCCCGGCCATACTATCACGAAAGGAATCACCTTCCGTCCGCTTGCGAGGACATGTCCAGTGATGTAGGTTTGCGTCTGAGTCTCAGTATAGATTTCACAACACGATGGAGAAACGCCGTGATAGCAGCAGAATTTGCAGGTTGGATCGCTAGTATCCTCGGGCTGCTGATGTGGTTCACGTTGGTGGACCAGATCCGACTCAATCTGCGAGGTCAAAAAGGCTCCTGGATGGTGGCCTGTGCCATCGTCGTGAACTGTGTCGCCTGGGTCAGCTATGGTGCTCTGAAAGATCCCTGCGACTGGCCCATCATCGTCTCGAACGCCCCAGGAATCGTGTTGGGCTTCATCGCCGCACTGACGGCGCGAAAGTGAACAAAGAGGCCGCTCCCGTCTGAGCGGCCTCTACTGATTCGTCCTGAACGGTCTGCCCCAGTACGATCCCTCGTGTACTTGTTTCGAGCTTCGCTCATCTTCTGCTATGGCCGCCTGATATTCAGGAAGCGAACGAACTTGTCCGATAAGGGCCTGATGCCGAGCACTTACTCCTTCGAGCACTTGTTCCGCTGTAACAAATTTCACCGTGACGTCTTGCATCTTCTTGAATTCTTCGAGAGCCGCATAAATCTCTGGTTTCTTCCAATACTGCTGCGGATCGTCGAGTCGCTGTATCTGCTTTAAAAAAGCTTCTGCGCGCCTAGCCTGATATTCATTCACGATGACGACGACTGCCCGCCACTGATGCTCGACGATCAGCCTGACGAGTTCGAGAATCTCGGTATAGGTATTATATGATGCGGCTTGTTGTACGATGTCTGCCTTAGCGACACCACTCCGTTCAAGCTCTGCGGCAGTCACGCGCGCATGCTCTTCCCCAGTGCGTTCGACAGTGCTGTTTGTGATGATCACCGAGCCTGGAAACGCCGCATGCAGTTCCATAGCTGCTATGACGCGGGCATGACTCCCGCTGACGGAATCGTTCAGTTCCCGGTCGGCATACCCGCCCGTCTTTTCGATACGAGCTGCTCCTTTCACATGAACACTACGAGCAAGTATCGATATAGCGTCCGGTCTCCCTTCACACAGCCGCTCGTATTCTGCAACTCGCTCCGCGGATAAACTTCTACGCGATAGATGTTCGGTCATATGTCTATTGAGATCTGAACGTCACGTGCCTATTCGCGAGAAAACTGAGGAATGCGAGGAATCCCATGATCACGACTTGTGATCCGAGATACCAGAGCCCGAAGATGTCGACCGCGACGTAGAGAAAAAACGTGTCGAGGAGGAGATTCAGTACCCCGATCACGAAGTACGATGTCCCCTGTCGGAGATAGGCGCCAGAACCGTCCTTGAATGTCCAATGCTTCTGCAATGTGAACGCGAAGAGAAACGTGATGACAAACGCCACGACCGCCGCTGCGAGATACCACAGGTGCACCATGTCGGTGAGTACGTACAAGAGCGCGATGTCCAAGACGACGGCAAAGACCCCTACCGCGACATAGCGAGCGACGAGCCTCATGTCATCAAACGCGGTGAGGATCAGCTGTCTCATGGCAGTCATTGTGCCTTACGCCAGGATGTTCACCAAACGCCCCACGAGCGCCTTGAGCGAGTGCTCGCGCTCGATGAACGAAACCGA
>CAYOHS010000067.1:0-3837 GCA_964403865.1 uncultured Candidatus Saccharibacteria bacterium | reverse complement strand
GTCTGGATAAAGAACTCCTCTTCGGCCACTTCTTGCGACGGGCGAGGGCGGAGCAGTGACGACCCACGATGATGAGCTTGCCGCGAAAGTCCGGTCACTCAAGGCATTGGCATTCGGAAAGGATAATAAATTCATGCACCAAGACGTCGGCTTCAACTACCGCATGACCAACATGCAGTGCGCGTTGGGGCTCTCTCAGCTCAAAAAACTCGACTCGATCATCGAACAACGTCGCGCGCTCGCACAGCAGTACAACGACGCGTTTGCAGACCTTCCCGAGCTCTGTCTGCCGATCGAGGAATCCTGGGCAAAGAACGTCTATTGGATGTACAACATCGTGCTACGGGGTTCACTGGTGGGTCAGCGACCAGCGTTTCTTGCCGCTCTCAAGGAGTGCGGCGTTGAGGCACGTGAGGACTTCGTACCGGCGAGTGACCAACAGATATTCATACAACGCGGCATCGTACAGGGAGGGGAGTGTCCGATCGCCACAGGGTTAGGCGAAAATGGCTTCTACATCCCGAGCGGACCCGACATCACGCCAGAAGAGGTCGCGTATGTCATCACAATTGTCCGTGATACAGTAGCGACACTTCGCGTATGAAAATCCTCATCACTGGGACCACCGGAGAGAGTATGCCACCGCCCTACGGCGGTATCCCGAAAGTCTCACTCCTGTATGCTCGCGAGTGGAAAAAGATGGGTCACGACGTCGCCATCACATTCACATACCAACCGGCTGCCGCGGATGACCTGGGTGCCGGTGTGCGCTATTTTTTTCAATATGGAGCCAAGCCTACTCGAATCCGCAAGCTCCTATTCTTGGTGCGTCACAAAACACGTCACCCACTATTGTATCTTTCGAGATTGTTAGCATACTGGAAGATTTCAAGGCGCCTCGACACCGAGCTACTTCTTTATAGTGCGTACGGAGTATGGCTTGATGACGTTATTCGCCAATTCGTTCCCGACATTATTCTTTCGGAGGCTGCGCTCATCCAGGGTTTTATGGCAGGGGAGAGCGCTAAGGCTCGTAATATTCCTTTAATATTCGACACGTATGCAGAGGTGCGAGACGAACACATGGGCGTCAATGCGTATCTCAAGCCGCGTGCACGTCGACGTTATTGGGAAAGATTGCTAGGTCTTTCTGAGCTTGTGATAGGTATGGCGAATTGCTCCGACGGCCCTCTGCGGTATCTCCCCAAAGAAAAGGTGAAGGTATTCTACGATACTTGTGATTTCTCCCGCTCGCGAGAAGGTGCTAAGGAGTCGAAGAACAGATGCCGCGAGATGTTGTCACTTCCGCATGATGTGTTTCTCGTCGGTGCAGTCGGCGCTTTCTCACCACGAAAGGGCCATGATCATCTTATCCGCGCTGCGGGCATGCTTTCGCGCGAGGGAAGAAGTGTTGCCGTAGCACTCTGCGGCGCCGGAGATTCGACTGACTGGAAACGGATTGCAAAAGACGAGGGCATTTCCGACAAGGTCTTTTTCTTCCAAGGACTTTCTGAGACCGATCTGGTGCGCTTGTATCGTTCGTGCGATATCTATGCAAATCTATCAAATTCTACTCGCAGCTGTGGTCTAGACCTTGCGCTGCTCGAGGCAATGGCCGCTGAGCGCCCGATTGTCGTATACGATACCGGCGCGCTCGCAAGTGCGGTCTCTCAGGGCAGGAACGGGTATGTTCTTCCCGCGGATGATATCGCCGGTGTAGCTACCGTGATCAAACATTTTTCGGAACTATCGACCGAAGAACAGGTCCGTATGGGTAAGGAGAGCGCAGAAGTTGCATCAAAGTGCGATATACGAGAGACTGCCCATATCAAGCTTTCATGGCTTGCTGAAGTACTCACTGCTTACCACGTATGAAAAAAGCATTCATTACCGGCATCACGGGTCAGGATGGCGCCTATCTCGCCAAATTCCTTTCAGAAAAGGGATATAAGGTGTATGGCGGATTTCGCCGCACCAGTACACGTAATTTCTGGCGTCTCCACTACCTGGACGTCAAGCGCAATGTCGAACTCGTCCCTATCGATCTGGGAGATCAGACCTCCCTCATAATGGCGTTGCAGAATTGTAAGCCAGACGAGGTCTACAATCTTGCTGCGCAGAGTTTTGTCCACATGTCATTCAATGAGGCACTCTCTACCGGAGAGGTTTCGGGCGTCGGCGTCACACGAGTCCTCGATGCAATCCGGGTCGTCGATCCGACTATCCGTTTCTATCAGGCATCCACATCCGAGATGTTCGGAAAGACACCGCCACCACAGAGTGAGACGACCATGTTCGAGCCGCAGAGTCCGTACGCTGCGGCAAAGCTCTATGGGCACTGGGTGACGAAAAATTATCGCGAGGGCTACGGGATGCACGCGTCTTCAGGGATATTATTCAACCATGAGTCTCCGGTGCGCGGAATCGACTTCGTCACAAAGAAGATTACCGATGGGGTAGCACGAATCAAGATGGGGTACATCGATGAACTCCCGTTGGGGAATCTAGATGCAAAGCGTGATTGGGGGTTTGCAGGAGATTATGTCGAGGCGATGTGGCTGATGTTGCAGCAGCCGAAGGCGGACGACTATGTCATAGCAACGGGAGAAGCACACTCGGTCCGCGAGTTCTGTGAAGAGGCGTTCGGGTACGCGGGGTTAGATTACAAACGCTATGTAAAGGTCTCGGATGAGTTCAAGCGACCGCTCGAGGTTCCGTACCTGCTTGGTGATGCCAGTAAGGCACGGAATGTTCTCGGATGGAAACCAAAAGTCTCCTTCAAAAAGCTCGTGCATATGATGGTGGACGCGGATATGGAAAAATATCAGGACCCGATGAAACATGCAGTACAATTCCTAAAACACATATGAACTCGATCAAGAAATTTTTTTGGCATCTCTCTGAGAAAATCGGGCTAGGCGATATAGGTCGCACAGCCGCGAGCACACACGCCCTTGGTGTCGAGGACTATCTCCAGAAGTATCTCTACCGCAGCGAGAAGGCAGCCGATCTCAAGTGGCTCGGCTCGTACGAGCGTCAGACGTATTCGCAGAGTGGGGAAGATGGCGTCATCGAAGAGATATTTAAGCGTATCGGAACGACTAACAAGCAGTTTGTCGAATTCGGCGTGAGTCAGGGGCTCGAGAACAATACAGCCTACCTCCTCCTTTCGGGCTGGAAGGGCGTGTGGCTCGAGGGAAGTGCGAAGTTTTTCGCATCGATCCAGAAGACCTTCGCCCCTCTCATCGCAAGCGGCCATCTCACCGCCAAGAACGCATTCATCACGGCCGAGAATATCGAAGGTCTCTTCGCGGAGACCAAAGTTCCAACAGAGCCCGATCTGCTCTCGATCGATATCGATGGCAATGACTACTGGATCTGGAAGGCTATCATCAACTATAAGCCGCGCGTAATCGTCATCGAGTATAATGCACACCTCGGTCCTACACAGCCATTGGTGATGCCCTACGACCCGAAGTGGGTGTGGGATCGTGGCATGCACTTCAATTCAAGCATCAAGGCCTACGAGCAGCTCGGGAAGGAGAAAGGCTATAGTCTTGTGTACTGCAACATCGTAGGTAACAACGCCTTCTTCGTGCGCAACGATCTCGTGGGCGATAAGTTCTCGGGCCCATTTACCGCGGAGAATTTCTTCCAGTCTCTAAAACTTTTCCTCCTTCGCCCTGTTCGTTATGGTAGAACGTTTAAGCTGCTTGAGCGGGCAGCAAAATGATCACCTCTTCTCCTCGTGGTACTCCTCCTCGGTATTGATGCTCCAGAGGTTTGATTTGTCTGTCGTGCCCGCCAGGATGTTGTCGACGGCTGTCATGGCGGCGA
>CAYOHS010000066.1:0-3939 GCA_964403865.1 uncultured Candidatus Saccharibacteria bacterium | reverse complement strand
GATGGAGTGCTTGTGGGCCTCTACCCCGCTGGCTTCGACGTCGACGACGAGCATACGACAGAGTGTACCGTCTTCGGTAAAAGGTGTACAGGAACAGCAAAGCCATGATATCGGATGCGATTCGAGGCGAGGGGAAAGCGCACGAGGAGCCGTACAGTTGCGTACGGTGACAAGTGAGCAGGGGCCCCTCAACGATGAAGCGCGCCGATATCAGGGACTTTGCAAACCTCGGCAATTCTTGGCAGGCCGATACCCGGCCTTCTGTGCAGCATTCTCACTCGTAAACCATACCTGCTTGTCGAGCGGTATCTGCTGGGCTCCTCCACACCAGGGAAAGTAATAGACGGTTCCGGTCTTGGAGGCCACGAACTGCGCCCCAAGGGCCATAGCGCGTGGCTGGCTGCTCACCGGGGCCTGGCCTATGGATACCAGCGGACGCGTCTCCTCGAGCGCCGAAAGCCTTCCCAGGCCGAAGGAGGCGAGCCCCACCAAGACCACCAGCGCGGCCATCCCCCACTGCCCCACCCATGCTTCGGCCGATTTCAGGGCCCAAAGCTTGATTTCTAGAGCCCGTTCCTGTATACTCTGCATGTCTTTGATTGTAGCGATTTTATGGCTTGAATCCAGGCCAAAAACGCTCTCCTGGGGACATTCTTCATACCATGGCATCAACAAAAGCAGGTGGAACAACAAAAAACCTACGCGATTCAAATCCGAAGTACCTCGGCGTCAAGCGCGCTGACGGTACCAAGGTGAATCCTGGTGAGGTCATCGTCCGCCAGCGCGGCACCAAGATCCTCCCGGGCCGCAACATCGGCGTCGGCAAGGATCACACACTCTTCGCGCTCAAGACCGGCGTCGTGAAGTTCCGCACGACCCGCAAGATGGATTTCGATGGCCGCTCCAAGACCCGCGGCATCGTCGACGTGATGGCCAAGTAGCCATTCCTGCGCAAACGGCGCATTGCTTCGTTGCGCAGCACAAAACGAAACTCACCGTACATCAAAGTACGGCTCTTTCCGTTTTGCTTGCGCGCCTCGCACTGCATCCGTCTTCGCAAGAATGGCGGGAGCTTATTCTGCTTGGATGACGAGAAGCTTCACCGTGGCCTTGTGGCCATGCAGATTCACCACGACCTCGAAATCGCCGAGTGTCTTGATGTGCTCCAAAGGTTCGATGTGATGTGGGTCTACACGGATACCCTTCTCCTGCGCGATCGCCTCGGCGATGGTCTCGCGCGAGATCTGCTTGTACAGATGACGCTGCTCGTTGCACTTGGCTGCGATGATGATGCTGCCGTCGGCGATGGTCTTAGCGTCTTGCTTCGCACGCTCGTCCTGAGTGGCCTGATGCGTCGCATCGGCAGACTGCTTCTTGGTGAGCGCCGCGATGCGCTCAGGTGTGGCCTGCACTGCCTTGCCCTGCGGGATAAGGGAATTCATAGCGAATCCGTCGCTGACGTCTTTTATCTCGTCGCGCCGTCCCACCCCACCCACGTCTTTGACCATGATGACTTTCATACGCGTAAGCCTAACGCGTGAAAGACCTTCGCGCAAACCGCGGCGCTACTGCGCGTCGAGGTACTTGAGTGCGGCGTCCATCTGTGGATCGCGCCCGGCTTTCACATCCTCATCGGTGATATCGGCCTGGATATCGGGCTTGAGACCTTCGAGCGGTATCTGGATGTTGTCGGGCCCGAGCCAGCGCGCGACGGTGACCTTGAGACTCGTCTCGGGCGTGATATCGAAGAGCTCCTGCACGACGCCCTTACCAAACGTCTGCGTGCCGACGAGTTTCCCTACTCCGTAGAAGCGCAACGCATCAGAGAGGATCTCAGATGCGGATGCTGAGCCCTTGTTGACCAGTATCGCCATCTTGAGATTGCTGTTGAACACGTCGTAGCCGAGACTGCGATGCACGATCGTCGCTTCGTGACCGTCGTAATCCTCGCTCACGACGACGCGGCCGTTCGGGATGAACCAGCTCGCCATGTCGACGGCTGCGTCGAGGTAGCCGCCTGGATTGCCACGCAGATCGAGGATGAGCTTTGTCTTGCCCGATTGGACGAATTCGCGCAGTGCATTACGGAAAAGCTCTGGAGAATTCGAGGTGAAGGTAGCGACCGAGATGACATATGCATCGCCCTTTACCTTGGTGTCGACAATCGGGACATTGATGACATCGCGTGTGACATCGATCTCGTGCGGCGCATCCCATCCGGTGCGGAGTACGGAGAGCTTCACCTGCGTTCCCTTGGGGCCGCGGATGCGCTTGACCGCCTCGCTCACGTCGAGCCCCTTGGTGTCCTTGCCGTCGATCATGAGGATCTGGTCGCCGCTCTTGATGCCCGCGCGCTCGGCAGGAGTATTCTTGAGCGGCGAGACCACGACGAGCTGCCCGCTCTTGACCGCGATCTCCATGCCCACGCCCTCGAAGGCGCCGCTCATGTCTTCGCTGAACTGCTGGTTCTCCTGCGGCGGGAGGAAGAAGGTGTAGGGATCGTTGAGCGATGCCGCGAGGCCTGAGATCATGCCCCAGACGCGGTCCTGATTCTGCTGTGCCGTGGTGGTAGCGAGCGGCGACGTCGATGCGACAGCCGCAGGGACGAAGTGCTGATCGAGTAAGTTCCACGCTTTCCACACCGGGGTGAAATCGACATCTTGCGGTGCACCGGTAGCAACAGCACCGCCGATGCCGCGCGCCGCGAGCTCACGGTCGGTCACGAAGCCCAGTGCGAATCCGACGATCAGTACGGCGGCCCCGGTGGCGATATCTTTGGGGGCACCAAGACGCTTGAGATACATGGGCTACAGTATCGCACGCGCTCCCGTGGTTACAAAGTGAACAATCTGTGCTTGTACAGTCGGGCTCGCCGCGGGATACTACTAGATACATGCTCTCCCGCCATACGCATCAGGGTCTCACGTGGATCGATCTCGAATCCCCGACGCCAGACGAGGTGCGTGCTGTCATCGGCGAGTTCGGCATCGATCCCATCGTCGGCGAGGAACTCCTGCTCCCCTCCTCAAAGCCCCGCGTGGACCTGCATCAGAACTATCTCTATCTCGTGCTGCACTTCCCTGCGCTCCGGCACTCGCACAAACAGCGTGAGCAGGAGGTCGATTTCGTACTCGGCAGGCAGTTCATCATCACGACGCGCTACGAGTTGATCGATCCCTTGCACAAGTTCTCGAAGGTCTTCGAGGTCAATTCCATGCTCGACAAGAGCCACCTCGGCGAGCACGCCGGGTTCATCTTCTTCTATATGCTCAAGCAGATGTACAAGTCGGTAGAGCATGAGCTCGAGTACATCCGTCAGGATATGACGCGCATCGAGGAGCGCATCTACTCAGGCGACGAGGTCGCGATGGTCGCCGAGATCTCACACAGCGCTCGCGATCTCCTGAATCTGCGCCAAACTATCGAGCCACATCGTGAGATCCTCAAGGAGCTCGAGGCGGACGCTCCCCATTTCTATGGCGACGAGTTCACTCGCTTCGCACGCGCACTATCCGACGAATACTATCGCGTGCACAATCACATCATGCGACTCACCGAATCGCTCCACGAACTGCGCGAGACCAACAATTCGCTCCTCTCGACCAAGCAGAACGAGACGATGCGCGTGCTTACGATCATGGCGTTCTTCACCTTCCCGCTCTCGCTCATCGCGACGACGTTTGCGATCGACGTCCCCTCGACCCCGCTCGTAAATGCCGAGCATGGTTTCTGGCTCGTGGTCCTGCTGATGCTCAGTGTGGGCATCTCGATGTACCTCTTCTTCCGCCACAAGAAGTGGCTGTAGATCGACGGCATCCTTTCGAGCCGGCTAGAACGTCGGCGTCGCCACGTACGTCAGAGTATTGGTGTAGTCGTTGCCTGCAGCCTGCAGCGCGGTGATCTGGATCTCGTAGAGGACGCTGGTGTAGCCCTTGTTGG
>CAYOHS010000065.1:0-4024 GCA_964403865.1 uncultured Candidatus Saccharibacteria bacterium | reverse complement strand
TGAAGGCGACGGTGTGCTTGGCGAGGGAGGAGAGGTTGGAGTCGGAGAGGGTGTCACTCACACTGGTCAACTGCGCCGCATCGGCAGTACGCAGTATCGAGGGAAGACCTGTCGCCCATATGATGAGCGAAAAGGCCAATACGACGGCCGCAGGAGAAGACAGGAGCGATACGAGCTGACTCTTTCGGACAGAATATATATTCATAGATACCTGAGACCTTGTAATGTTACGGGATAATGACCCTCTTATATGCCTATGGCGTCAAGTATAGTCTGGATTTTCCCGTATCGGACGCAAGAATGGACGAAATGTGGATAACTTGGTCTGATTTTCGGTCAGTTGACCGAGAGGTTTCGGACGGGATACAGACCTCATGTCCTACTTTCCCGGCACACTTCCCTGTTCCTGCTGTATCGAGACATCTGTTATCTGGAAGTTTCGGCTGGAGACAAGGACCCGATGGAGGTATGACCATGCCCCCAAGCCGCCTGCGGCGACCAAGATGATGAACACGAAGAACAGCGCGTATTTCTTGAAGAACGCTGCAAGCGTCAATCGATCCCGGACCGGGGCCGTGCCCACGGCATCAGACGGACTCCCTGCCACACGCCGTAGATCGATGACACCCTCGCGTATCGGCTCCATGAATACTTCCATCGCCGGTGTCTGTACCGGTACCGGTGTATCAGCCGACAGACCGAGGCGCTCACGCTCGAGGACGAGTGCGCGCCTGATATAACGTCGTATCAACCAGGTGAGGATCAGTACGAACACCAAGAGTGTGCCAAGTGTTGCCGCGACCGGTTTTGCCGGGACCACCCAGAAATACGTGACCGCGGAGATATTCCGCTTCCCCGCCTCTCCGAAGGTCAGCGTCGCCACAGCGCTGTAGCGTCCGATATCGAGCAGGTCCGTGTCTCCGCTCCAGGTGAAGCTGAATTTGCGTGTACTCTGCGGTAGCACGTTACCGAAATTGCCCTCGTCTTGGTTGACGGAAAGTTCCCCGCGCTTCTTGCCCCACATGTTGTAGATCGTGATGTCTCCTTGCGGACGCAAGTGCGTGTTGCCGGTATTCTCGAAACGCAATACGAAGTCAGCATTCGCGGTCGGGGCTATCGACTTGAGCGTACTGAATTCACGGATGCGTCCGCTCTCCGTCGCCTCTCCCCGTATGCGCACGAGGACGAGCGATGAGACGTAGCTCGACACGCGCATAGTCGGGCCATTGAGTTGCGCACCGCCTGGATCGGTACCGACGAGGATGGCCGCATAGTGTCCTCCCGGTTCAGCAAGATCGGGCACGTGCACGGTGAACGGGACTTCCCCACTCCTCCCGGCCGGTATGACGATCGGGCCTTTTCCTAGGGTGGTCCAACTCGCCAGTGAGTACGAGCTCGGGATAGTATCTGTCGAGGATACGAGCGGTATGAATGTACCCGTGCCATCCTCCCCTTGTGCTGCAAAGTCTACGACGGTCGCGTAGTAGGTCTGATCGTACGCGTTGTTGTTGATCACCTTCAGCGCGCTCGACCACGATTCCCCTGGGCCGATCGTGAGCTGGATCAAGGGTGGCGTGATCGATACCGAGACCGATTGCTGCGCGTACAGCGTGGCCGGTGCCGCGAGCGACATGGCCGCCATCACCCACGCACCTGCACGAATGCGGCTCATCGGAGTTTCTTGAGATCGATCACGTGACCTCCGGAGACGACGTGCTCCGGTGGTGTCGAGCGGAGATTCTTGAGATCGATCGTCGTGTGGGAAGGGGCAGTTGGGGCGCCCGGCTCGGCCCGTACATACGCTATCTGCTCCGGCTCGGAGACAGGGACTGAGGCTGTTGTAGCGATAGTCTGCGGGGTCTGGATCGGCGCAGGAGTCACGGCAGGCAATCTGCGCTCACCGCGCTTGAGCCGAGCGACTGAGCCGATGGTGCGTATCGCGAAGCGTATTGGGACGGTCACGACGGCAAAGAGCGCGCCGATACGGATCTTCGGAAGATGGATCTGCGGCAGGTGTGCGACGATAGACGTCGCACCCGGACCCTCATGAGATGCCACGGCGACCGCAGCAGGTGCATGTCGCGCATCGAGACGCTTATGCACGTAGAACGCAGCAAAGATGATCGCGATCAGTCCCGCTACGAAAAGCATCAGAAGCTGCTTCCACGGGATGATCCAGAAGAAAACGGTGTCTTGCACGCTCGCTGTCTGATTCTTGCCGTAGTAGACAGTCAGCAGCGCCTTGTACTGTCCAAGTCCTTGAGCCGCGGTCCATACCGATGCGAGCTGCGACATCTGCTCGGGTGAGACCGCCTTGCCGTCCTTGTTCACGTCGACCGATGCGACCTCGGCCCCCTTGCGATCATAGATGCGTATCTCGCCATGCGGCTGGAGCTCTTGGTTACCGATATTCTCGAGCTGATAGTCGAACCGGACATCATCGCCGGCGAGGAAGAATTTCCCGGTCGCGAACTTATCGAGCTGTAGTATCTCTTTCACGTCTTGTTGCACCTCAAGATTGACGGTGACGGTCGAGAGTGCCCCGGCGGCCTCGGCTTCGGCTCGGGTCGTCCCCTCGAAGAACGATATCTCCGCGTGATACATGCTCGGAACCGCGTTGAAATTGACATGGATGATGAACGGTACCTCACGCGTCTCGCCTGGCGAGAGCGCGATGACGCCGCGCGAGAGCTCGATCCAGTTCGCCAGCGAGTCAGAAAGCTGGTCTGCCCCCTGCGCGGGCGTGAACTGCTGCGCGCCGTCTTTGGGGGCGACGTTGTTTACGGACGGATAGATCTCGAGCTTATGATCGGTCGCGTTGGTGATGGTGACCTTCTCCTGCAGGATGTCGCGCGCCTTCGCCTTGTCGTCGATCACGACCGGCGTCGTCGTGAGCTGTGGAAGTGGCGCAGCCGAAGCCACGAGCGGCGCGCCGAGCATGCACGCACCGATGAAAAGTGAGAGGAGGTCTTTGGTCTTCAGCATGGTACGCATAAGGATAGCAAGGTTTTATGAGGTGCAGTATGCACAGCTAGAACACCGGTACTACTATATAGACGACATTCGAGCTGTACGAACCCGCGTCCTGTAGCCCGGTCGCCTGCAAGCGATAGACGAGGCTCGTCGTGGCCGACGATGCCGGGCCTGCGCTGTACGCGATCTCGCCAGGCGTCGTATCGAGCTGCGCATAGGTGTCGTCTGCCGCAAAACGCGTAGAACCACCCGAGAGGACCGATGCATCGGTGTGATACCCGTAGCAACTCGCGAGCGTCGCGCACCCACTCGTCCATGATGTCGGCGATGCGTTCGTGCCCGCCACCGGCGCGATGGCACTACCGGCATCAGAGAGCAGTGCTTGGCGCTGGAAGGCGAAGATGCGGTAGCCCGAACCGGCATTCGTCGAGACGGTGAGCTGTTGCGCACCGGTCACCGGCGTGCCCGCCGGTATATGGCCAAAACCGACACTGAGCGGGGTCGTGTCGACACTGGTCGTCACACCGGCGATCGTCGTCGATGATGCGACGCCACCGATCGAGACATCGAGCGAGGTGCCGCCAGTCAAGACGCTCGGATATGAGGCACCCGATGCGAGCGGCACGCTTGAGCTCGCGGTCGTATCAAAAAGCCGGAAAAAGTATGCGGTATTCGCCGTAGCGCCTGATTGCTGCACGGTGAATTCATATTCGGTCGACGCGCTCTTCTGATGCGTGAAGCTCGATATCGAAGTACCTGATTCATTGTGCGTGCCGCACCCTTGTCCGACACCACCACTGCACGAGTCTGCGTCGGAGATCACCGCCGTGGTTATGGTGCCATTGTCGCTGCCTCCGCCATCGGCGTAGCACCACACGGAGCTGCCGTTACAGCTTCCCTGCTCGGCGAGCGTCACTGCACCGGTAGAAAAATCCGATGAGGTCGAATATTGCAGTGCGAACTTCGTACCGCTCTCACCTATGTCGGCGGTCTCCTTGACGGTAAGACGCAGTTTGAGCGTATCCCCGTTGTTGATATCGGCAGGCGCGAC
>CAYOHS010000064.1:0-4061 GCA_964403865.1 uncultured Candidatus Saccharibacteria bacterium | reverse complement strand
CGATATCCATGCAATCCCACTGCCCGATGGTTCCGTCGACGCGGTGATCTGTTCGTCGGTGCTCGAACACGTGCGTGACCCGATTCGAGCGATGGGAGAGATACACCGCATCCTGAAACCGGGAGGTAGGCTCCTGCTGTACGTCCCATCCACGTATCCATACCACCAAGGAAGGAATGGGTATCCCGACAATTGGCGCATCTTCGGCGATACGATGCCGATTCTCCTTGAAGGTTTCTCGACATACGAGACGGCTAAACGGGGTGGCTATTTCCTAGCCCTGTCATATTTCCTACCGAGACAGCATGCCGTGCGCGGCCTGCTCGACCGAGTCTCGTGGGTCCTCGATACGTTATTCAAGACCGAGCGCCGCAAGACTACGGCGGGCTTCTATGCCTACGCGATCAAATGAGGGCGCCCGGGTAGTACTCGTCATCAATGCCCTGAAGACCGGGGGTGCTGAGCGAGTATTCTCCGAGGATGCTAGCGCGCTTTCCGCGCGCGGTCACCGTGTGACTATCGTGCTGCTCTACGGATCACGAAGCGACGATTTAGCGGCAGGAATCAGTAGTGCGGTCCGTGTCGTCGAGCTGCAGGCAACGGGGGTCGTCGATCTCGGTGCTATCCGCCGCCTTCGTGCGTTTCTCAGGGAGGAGGCGCCCGTAGCCGTCGTCTCCACGCTCAACGATGCGAACTTTCTTGCGCGCACTGCAGTACTCGGCTTACGCGGTGTGCGATATATCCGCCGGGAGGCCAACGAACTCACGATGAAGCCATGGTGGCATCGGCTGCTCGATATGATGTTCGATTGGCGTCTCGACGCCGCTATTGCCCTCTCACGCCATATGCGCACCCAGATGATGCTTACAGATCCGTGGCTGCGCGGACGCGTCGTGGTATTGCCCAATGCGGTCGATATTCCTGCCACGTGCGCGGTCTCCGGCACCGGACCCACGCGGATCCTCGCGACTGGAAGCCTTTCCATACAGAAGGATCATGCGACACTGATACGCGCGTGCGCTTCACTGCATCAGCATGGTGTCGATTTCCGGCTCGACATCTATGGAGAGGGGAACGAGCGAGGCGCTCTCGAAGACATGATCGAAGCACATAAGCTCCAAGGAATCGTAACGCTTATGGGCAAGGTGCGCCGGGATGTCGTACTCACGGCGCTACAGGGAGCGAGCATATTCGTCCTGCCCTCGCGAGTCGAGGGTTCGCCAAACGCGCTGCTTGAGGCTATGGCAGCAGGCCTCCCGGCTGTTGTAAGCGACATCCCCAGTACGCGCGAGACGGCATCCGATGCTTCTGCCCTCTTTGCCCCACCCGGAAATGAGGATGGATTCGCAGTGGCGATAGGGCGATTATGTGCAGACCCAGGCCTTCGTGCTAGCATGGGTGCCGAGGGACGCGGTATCATCATGACCCGCTTCTCTTCTGAAAAACGAATTGTAGAACTCGAAAAAATCCTATATGAAAAAATTGACTGACGCGACGTATTGGGATGCAATATACACCGGCAACGCCTCAATACAGGAAGTATCACAGAGAAGCTCAGGAATCAAAGCAAAACTGAAGAATTTTACTCGGGATTATGCGAACGCATATCTGCTTCGCGAAGTTCTTCTCAAGAAATTCATACCGATGGGACCGGCAATCAAGACCATCGAAGTTGGCTGTGCCCCCGGCGGTAATCTGTTGTTTTTTAAAAATGAGTTCTGTCACGAGATATGGGGTATCGAATATGCGCCCAATGGCGCAGAAGCGACGAGGCGGCGTTTCAGTGCCGAAGGGGTCGATCCAGCTCATGTGATTGAGGCGGATTTTTTTGATCCAGAACTACAGAAACAACATGCGGGCCAATACGATTTTATTTACTCTGAGGGTCTCATCGAACATTTCGACGATTCTGCGTCTGTCGTCAAAGCACATGCGGCATTTTTGAAACCTGGTGGGTACATGTACATCCTGATACCTAATCTGGCGGGGGCGGTGAACCGTAGGTTAGCGGCATTCTTCGATGAGCGCGCCTTGAAGATCCACAATCTTTCGATTATGAATCAGGGAGCATTTGAAAATCTTTTCCCTACTACAGAATATGACCAGCTATTCTGTGGATATGTAGGCATGGTCCATCTTGGGCTTTTTGCTGCTGACTCGAACTGGAAAAACACGCTTCTTCGCGTACTGTCATACATACAAAGAGTGTTCAACCTGCTACTCAGGCTTCTTTTTGCAGATAAGCCATACGAACTGGGAGCGTTGAGTCCATATCTCGTCTTCATCGGGCGAAAGAAGTGACCATGTGCGGCATTATCGGGGCGCAGGGCGCACGTCAAGAAGTCCTAGCAAAGGGGCTCGATACATTCGCGTACCGAGGACCGGATGCACGTGGTTTCGCCGACGGTTTCTGTGCGCTCGGCCACGCACGTCTTTCTATCATCGATCTCGATCCACGGTCCGATCAGCCGATGCTCGACGGGTCTGGCAGGTACTCGATAGTGTTCAATGGTGAAATCTATAATTATCGAGAACTTCGGGACGAATTACGCAGAGAAGGAGTAGAATTCCGCACTCTCTCAGACACCGAGGTGCTTCTCAAAGCCTATGTCCGATGGGGCGTGGCGATGTTTCCGCGTCTGCGCGGGATGTTCGCGTTCGCTATCAGTGACTCGCTCGAGAAGCGGGTCCTCTTAGCCCGTGATCATGCAGGCATCAAGCCTCTCTACTACACGACAAATGGGGGACTTGCCTTTGCGTCAGAACTGAAAGGGGTCGCCGCGTTGCTTCGGGCACGGGGTACGGAGCCGCATGTCGATCCTCGCGCGCTCGCACTCTATCGCGCGTTCGGTTACATTCCTGTGCCGCAGACGCCTCTCGCAGAAATTCAAAAACTCGAACGCGGGTCCTGGCTCTTGTTCGAGGCGGACAGCGGGAAGATCGAGAAAGGAGTGTGGGAGCCACAGAGGACCTTGGTCGCGGATATGCACGGTCTTGAACATCTGGTGCGTGAATCGATACTCGAGCATGCGATTGCAGATGTGCCCGTCGGCCTCTTTTTCTCTGGTGGCATCGATTCCAGTGTCGTCGCGATGGTGCTCCAGGAGGCTGGCCTCAATCTCGAGACTTTTAGTATAGCTGTCGAGGGACGTGATGCCGATGAGCCCTATTTCACGAAGATTGCGCAGGAGCTCGGCGTGAAGGCGCATGCCGCACGTTTTGGTCCCACAGAGGCTGCTGCGATGTACGATTTTGTGTTCTCTCGTATGGACGATCCGATCGCTGACTCGTCGGTGCTTCCGACCGCGTTCGTGTCGCAACAGGCGAAGGGCCGCGTGACGGTCGTGCTCTCCGGCGAGGGTGGCGATGAGCTTTTCCAGGGCTATCCGAGGCAGGCTGCCATTGCGGCGATGCGCGACAAACGGGCCCTTGTACCAGGATGGGGAGATCGTGTGCGTACACTGCCATCTTTTCTGGGTAAGCGGCGGCTCCTTCTCGGGCTCGCATCATATGCACGCGATCCCGTTGGCTATTACCTGCTTACGACGTCTCTTGCGCAGGATCTGCTTGACCGCGAGACATGGGACACGGCACGCTCCCTGTTGGGGCGTACTGAACCGCTCTGGTTCGATCGCGATTGGTACTTGGAGAACATACTCCTGCGTAAGGCTGATATGGCGACGATGTACGCCTCACTGGAAGGACGTGTCCCGCTGCTCGGAGCACGGCTATGGGACGCGGCACCGCGCCTCGTGAGTGAGAATCTCGCCGGAGGGACCAAGATGGTGTTGCGCAACCTGCTCTCTTCGCGACTTTCCACTGAACTGATCGACAGGCCGAAATCGGGTTTTGGCATCAGTACGCGTGCACTCTTTGAGAAGCATGCCCCAGCCCGAGACGATCTTTCTCGCGCTCTCATCGTTCTTGCTCAGTATGGTTTTCCAAAGCCTCGGGAAGCGAAACTTCTCATGACACGATACCCGGCATACGCGTTCGGCATTGTCGCGCTGTATCGTTCGTTGCAGAATCTCGAAATGATAGAGTGAAGCATATGGCAGATA
>CAYOHS010000063.1:0-4190 GCA_964403865.1 uncultured Candidatus Saccharibacteria bacterium | reverse complement strand
CGATACGCGTTCTCCGATAGAGAAGATCCGCGACGCTGCGGCGGATGCGCAGACAAAAATGCGAGACATGTGGAAAAACATGTTCGGTGGTGGGCAACAAGGAGGAGGCGGTCAGCAGGGCGGCGGTGGAGCGCAGCCGGCGAATAATTCTGTGCCAGCAAACAATTCGCGGCCGGCGGGTGGTGCCGCACAACCTTCGAACTCCGGAACGCCAGCACCGGTTCCTGCTCGAACAGGGCAACAACCAGCCACGACCGCGAATGGAGCGTCAGGCTCGCAGACACCGGCGGTCTCTGTCTCGGGCGGGAATACGGCGACGGGCGTGAATGGTGAGCGCTTCTCCTGCTCACCGGGCACCGTCGTAAACGGTTCGACGGCGACACCTCTCACCATCGCCTGGACATGTCCGGCAGGGACGAGATCGATAGGGACCGGGTTCTCTACGCTCGGCACGAATTCTGGCTCGGTGCAGCTCGTCGTCTCGACGACCTCGGCATCGGTAAACTACCAACTTACGTGCCAGGGTGCCCAGGCATCACAGACTCTCTCATGTGCCGTCCAGGTGCGACATCCACGTGTCACGCTTGTCGCAAAGCCTGCGTCGGTCGAATCGGGTGCGCCCGTGCAGCTGCAATGGAGTGCGTTTGATGTGACCTCGTGCTCGCTCTATGCGCCGCCGACCGTGCTCTTGGTCTCGGGCGGTACGCAGGGCACCGCGAACACGCTTCCGCTCTCGCGCAGCTCCGTCTTCAGCGCGCTGTGCAATGTCGGTTCGGCGACCACGACTGCCTCGGTGACCGTGCTCGTGAAGGGTGATACCGCGACGCCGCTGCAGACAGTATTGCCTCGATAGGGGACTCATACGAGACCAAGCGGCCGCCCTATCGGGCGGCCGCTTGGTGTGTGACGTAGATGAGAGACCTAGGCCGCGTCGACTTCCTTGTCGACCGGCTCCTCCTGCTGCTCCTCGACGGCCTCGGATGCGATATCGCGATCCTGAGCGACAGGCTCGAGGTTCTCCTCGGTCGCCTCCGTGACTTCTTCGGCGGCGCCGAGCTCTTTCTGTGTGACTTCGAAAGCAGACTCAGACTCATCGGCGGCCTCTTCTTCACCGCCCATGGAGCGGATGTCGATCTTCCAGCCGGTGAGACGCGCTGCGAGGCGGACGTTCTGGCCACCGCGGCCGATAGCGAGCGATTGCTGGTCGTCGGCGACCTGTGCGACCGCGCGATTCTCGTTCTCATGGAGTTCGATAGAGAGGATCTGGGCCGGCTTGAGCGACTCCTTCACGAAGTCGGCAGCATTCTCGGACCATTCGACGACATCGATCTTCTCACCGCCGAGCTCGGAAGTGACGACTGCGACACGTACGCCGCGCTGGCCGACGAGTGCGCCGACCGGGTCGACGTGCTCATCAGATGAGTGCACTGCGATCTTGGCGCGGCTGCCCGGCTCGCGGACGACAGCCTTCACCGTGACGATACCGCTTGCCATCTCGGGCACCTCGGCCTCGAAGAGCTTGGTGAGGAACTTGGGGTGCGAGCGGGAGAGCACGATGAACGTGCCACGGACGCCCTCGTCGACGCGCAAGAGGAGTGCGCGGACACGCTCACCCTGGCGATAACGCTCGCCCGGGATCTGCTCGTCGTAGGGGAGGATGGCGGTGGCGCGGCCCAGATCGATGAAGAGATTCCCGCGCTCGAAGCGCTGGACGTGGCCGGTGACGATATCGCCCTCGCGCTCGCCGTACTCCTGGATGATGGAGGAACGTTCTGCCTCGCGGACCTTCTGCATGACGACCTGCTTGGCGGCCTGTGCGGCGATGCGGCCGAAATCTTCCTTGGTCTCGAGCGGGAAGGAGATCTCCTCGTCGAGCTGTGCGTCCTTCTTCATGCGGCGCGCGTCCTCGATCATGATGTGCTGCTCCGGGTTGAAGCGGGAGCGCTCGTCGCCTTCCTGAGCCTCCTCGTCTTCCTTGCGCACAAGGGTGTCGTCGACGACGATCTTGGCCTGGCGGAATTCCACATCACCCGTCTCCGGGTTGAAGGTCGCGCGGACGATCTGACCTTTCTTGCCGTATTCGCGGCGATAGGCTGCGGCGAGTGCCGTCGCGAGCGCTTCTACCACGCTCTCGCGTGAGATGCCGCGCTCTGCCTGCAGTTCGTCGAGGGCTGCGTTCAATGCCTTGAGATCGAAGAGTGCCATATAGATTGTGTTGCGATTAGATTGTCTGCACTAAAGAATCCGGCCCAAGGCCGGATCTAATGCACGTATGATACTCCGCATAGGGGAAATGTCAAGGATACGTGAAAACGTGTTCATCCCGGCCTCATCTGCGTACGCGAATATTGTCGAGGGCGCTTATATATCTAAGACGAATCATTATGGAGCACGAAACCAGTCAGATGAATACGTATGCCGTCGAATGTTCATGCGGACACGACATGAAGGTGCAGGCGTCCGATATGGACGAGGCGATAGCGCGCCTCACGAGCATGATGGACAGCGATGGTGTCCGCGACCACTTCGCGAGATATCACAAGGGCGAGCCCGTACCCGGTGTGGATGAGGTCCATGCACACATCGCCAACGACATCATGGAGGCGGTCGAGGTGTAGGCGGTGCATACGTGTGGACAATGCCCGCCGAGAGGCTGGTACAATAGAGGTGTCTATGTACATCTCTGATGCACACCTCAAGACCTTCCTCTCCGACGGCGGCTTGGTCTCGCAGAAAAACTTTGACATCGCCGAGAAGGAGGCGAAGGAGACCGGCCGCTCGGTGGGCGAAGTATTGGTGGGGAAGAGTCTCATCGGCGAAGACGAATTGCGCCGCACCTATGCCTACATCCTCGGCATCCCGTTCCTCTCGCTCGTCGGGACCCAGATACCGTTCACCACCCTCCAGCTCATCCCCGAGCCGGTGGCGCGCCGCAACAACATCATCGCCTATGCGCACAAGGGAGGTGAGCTCGAGGTGGCCATGCTCGATACGGACGACCTCGCAGCCATCGACTTCATCAAGAAGAAGACGCAGCTCAAGGTGATGCCGCGTCTCACCGACGCTGCCTCGATAAAATTCGCGCTCAAGCAGTATCAGCAGGGGCTCAAAGACAATCTCGGCGACGTGATCAAGCGCGAGACCGAGGCCTTGGCGCAAGCGGGGGAGATGAAGGATGAGGATCTGCACAAGGTGGCCGAAGGTGTGCCGGCGGTACGTATCGTCGATACGCTCTTGCGCCACGCCAATGCACAGGGTGCATCGGATATCCATATCGAACCGATGGAGCAATCGCTCCTCATCCGCTACCGCATCGACGGCATCTTGCACGACGCGATGGAATTGCCCAAAGCCGCGGCGGCGGCCATCACCGCACGCCTCAAAGTGCTTTCCAACATGCGTCTCGACGAGCATCGCGTGCCGCAGGATGGCCGCTTCGGCGTCGACAACGGCGGCGAGCGCGTCTCGTTCCGTGTGTCTATCCTGCCGACCTACTTCGGCGAGAAGATCGTCATGCGCTTGCTGCGCGACAACATCTCTGGCTTTACGCTCGAATCGATCGGCTTCCACGGTGTCGCCCTGGAGCGGATGCACGACGCGGTGAAGAAGACCACCGGACTCATCCTCACGACCGGTCCGACCGGTGCCGGTAAGTCGACCACGCTGTATACGCTCTTGGATATCGTGAACACGCCCGACGTGAACATCTCCACGATCGAGGACCCTATCGAATACCAGATGGCACGCGTGAACCAGACGCAGGTGCGCCCGGATATCGGATTCACCTTTGCCAACGGCTTGCGCGCGCTCGTGCGCCAGGACCCGGATATCGTGATGGTGGGTGAGATCCGCGACAAGGAGACGGCGTCTCTGGCTATCAACGCCGCACTTACCGGTCACCTCGTGCTCTCGACCCTGCACACCAACTCTGCCGCAGGCGCGATACCGCGCTTGCTCGATATGGGCGTCGAGCCGTTCTTGCTGGCCTCGACCTTGCGCATCATCATCGGCCAGCGCCTCGTGCGTAAGCTCGCCGCCGATAGGGAACAGCACGAACTCTCGCGTGATGAGCAGGCCCAGCTCGAGCATATCGTCGATGCCGGTGCCGTCTTGCGTGCGCTCAAAGATGAGAAGGCTGTCGCCAAGGATGCCACCTGGAAGAACATCCCGTTCTTCAAGCCGAAAGAAGA
>CAYOHS010000062.1:0-4316 GCA_964403865.1 uncultured Candidatus Saccharibacteria bacterium | reverse complement strand
GCAATTCCCGGCGGTCTGTACCGCCGGCTGCCGCCACCATACCGCATCCTGAATGGCAGTGCTACGACCAATTTCTCTTCGCGGTACACCGCGTTAGAGAAATGGAAGTGCCCTTGTGGTATAGTCGCGCCACGCCAACCACAGAGGAGATGTATCCATGGCGAGTTCTTCAAACAATAAGCGGGTCGGGGTGCTCATCTCCGGCGGCGGGTCGACGGCCAAGGCGGTCGCGAAGGCGATGAAAGCGGGTCAGATCCCTGATCTCGAGATCGGGGTGGTCATCGCCAGTACGGAAAAAGCTGATCTCGAGGGTGTCCGCACTGTCGCAGGCATCAGTAAGAAAGACGCGTACATCATAGTGCCGCGCGAGTTCGCGACACCGTCAGACTATGGCCACGCCTTGCTTGATGTCCTATTGTCGTGCGACATCGTGGCCCAATTGGGACACCTTCCTGTAACACCAGATGTCGTCGTCGAAGCCTTTCCCGGCCGAATCTTCAACCAGCATGGCGGAGGACTCGACCCGATACGGATCAAGGATGATGGCTCGCGGCGAGATTTCGGCGGCAAGGGTATGCACGGCATGGCTACGCATGCCGCTATGTTCCACTTCGGACAGCTCTATCTGAACCGTTCCGACGAGAAATACTGGGACGCCGAGGTGTCGTCGCACCACGTGATACCCGGCGGAATCGACAATGGCGATCTCATCGGCGTCGAGAAAGTACGGCTCACGCAGGAAGACACGTTCGATGATTTCCGTCAGAGACTGATCGCTGCCGAACATGCGCTTCAGAGACGCGTGCTCGCCGCCTACGGTTCCGAGGGCATATTCCCCGTGTGGAACCGCCCTGGTCCCCTGATTCCCAACTGGGCGCTCCCGCTATTGGCCACGGCTCGCTTGCGCGCCACAAAGGAGTTCCCCAAGGGGTAAGAGGAACACAAACCGAGGGTCGGCCGCTTCGTGGCCGACCCTCACGCTTTTGAATATTCGATCAGCCTGCCTTGGGGAATGAGACCGTGAATCGCGAGCCGACATCCTTGACCGACTCGACGGCGATCGTGCCGTGCATCGCCTCGATCATCTGCTTGGTGATCCAGAGACCGAGACCAGTACCGGCCTGCGCACGCACGGCCGCGGATTCGGCGCGATAGAATTTCCCGAAGAGTTTCTTCTGTTCATCTGCACTCATGCCGAGCCCGGTGTCGTGGACCTCGAAGACGGCCCAGCCGCCTTCACCATACGTACGCACGGCGACACTTCCCTTCTCCGTATACTTGACCGCATTGCCGATAAGATTGAGCACGATCTGACGTAGACGCTCTGGGTCCACCTGGGCGCTGACCTGTGGTGCGAACTCTGACGTGAGCGTGAGACCCTTGTCCTTGGCGCGAGCAGCGAGACCCTCGGCAACAGGTCGCACTACATCCTCGAGCACGACGGCTTTGAGCTCGAACCGCATCCTGCCTTGCTCGATGCGCGAGACATCGAGCATGTCTGCGATCAAGGCGTCGAGGTCCTTTGCGGAGCCATCGATGCGGTCGATCGTCGTGTCGCGCAGAGCTTCTGGCAGCGGCTTGCGCAGCTCATCGGCATACCCGCGGATGATGGTCAGCGGGGTGCGTAGCTCGTGACTCGCCATAGAGAGGAAATCATCCTTGAGCGTATCGACTTCCTTGAGACGCTGATACAGCGATGCGTAGTCGATGAGCCGCGAATGGCGGAAGAAGAGCACGAGCAGGAGCACGAGGACCACGCCGAGGATGCCGATCCCCTCGACGATGCTGTGGTCGACCTGGGCATCCGCTTCCGAGAGTGTCTGGCGAGTCACCGCGACCATGGGCCCGCTCGCGGTGTCGCCGACAAAACGCACCGTCTTGAAGACGCGCGCACCGCTCTCGGACTCCTCGACCGTCAGCGAATGGAGCCTGTCTTGTAGCGCGAGTCCGAGGATGAAGTCATCGCCGAGTATATCGGTCCCGATAAGACGATCCTCCGTCGCGGCCGTAGCTACCCAGCGGTCGCCGTGCTTCTGCACCACATACATGCTCAGTATCGTCGGATTCTGTGCCTGAAGTTCACGCATGCGATCCGAGAGTTCTGGTGAGCTGGTCGCAAGTATGCGCGCCAAGGGCACGAAGGCGTCCTGCAAGGCGCCGACACGCACATCGACAAGCCGTTCTTGCGCGTCGAGCGCGATAGAGGCGAATCGGCCGGCCATGAAGAGGTACGACGCGACGATCGCGAGCGCGAGAAGCGCTGTCGACCAGACCTGCGGCGTACGCGCTATCCACGCGGCTCCCTCCCGAGCGGCGTCGCGCACGGAGAATCTCATACAGCCGGCGTACGGGGCGCGCGCACCATGCCGATCCCGACCACGACGACGAGGGCCAGACCGACGGCGGCCGCCCCGCCGACCATCGCGAGACGGATCATCAGGAGCTGGCGGGCATCAGCATCATTGACCGGCGGAAGGACCAAGGGCGTGTATTCCAAAGCTTCTGCCTGCTTCGTGAACGGGACCGCAGGACTCTTGGCGATGATGGAGCCGGAATTGTCGACCATGGCCACATACAGCTCGTGCTTGCCGTCGGGCAGCTCCTTGTCGAGACGATACTGCCAACGCCCGTCGCTATCGGTCTTCACCGTGACGACGATCGGCGTCGAGAAGATATAGAGCGTGACGAAACTGTTCGGAAGCGCGCGGCCGCTGAACGCGATGGCGCGCTGGGTGCTCGTGGCGACTGGTGCAGAGGACGATGCCATCGCAGCCGGAGCTACAGCCGGCGCCGTGGTGGCAGTGATCGAATCTACCTCGAAGAGGTCATTGACGACGAAGCCCTCTGATATCGGTGACTGTACCGGCACCGGCGTAGACGCTACGGAGAGCGGATCGATACCGCGCAATATCTTTTCGCCATCGGTGAGTGCCCCGCCCGCAGTGTAGGGATTATTGGGATCAGTGTGGTAGATGTGCGCCTCGTCGTAGTCTGACACGCCGTCCTTATCAGTATCGGTATAGAGCGCGAGGCCATCGCGCTGCACCAGCTCGTCGTGTGCCTGCGAGAGCGACGTCACCTGGGTGTCGACGGCACGCGCGACCGCCTGCACATCTTGCGGTGCAAGTACCGTCTCGCTGCGCGCCGATTCGGGAGCAGGAGCCGAAGGCGGTACGCTTGGACGCTCGCGCTCCACCAGCGTGGCTCGGACCTGCTGTGTCACCGCCTCGACTTTCTTTTCGACGGAATCGGGTGTGGCGGGTGGAGCGACTTCCTTGAGCGCCTCACGGACGCTCTGCCCGACTTTCTCCGTCGCATGATCGAGTACGCGCGTCGAGGTATTGAGCTCCGCGAGCTGGATAGCTTGATGCAATGACGCATCGTCGGAACGCTCCGGTGCTGTCGTCGAGATATACGGCGACACGGCACGTGTCTCGGATTGTGTCGGCGTCACGGCCGTAGACGGCACGGTCTGGAGCGTGCGGGTGGATACGGCATTCGGCGGGACAGGTATGGGATTCGATGAGATCGCCGTGGCCAGCGCCGCCGACGTGTTGGTGGCCTGAGATACGACGGCCTGAATCTCGGGAGCCGGGGAGCCCGAAGAGCCGCTCGAGCCGCTGCTCGAACCATTGGAGATGGTCGAGATCGTGGTCTTCCCACTGGATCCCGTGCCACCTGAACCAGAGCTGCTCGAACCCGATGTGTCCATTGACGGAGTGACTGACCCGGATGAGGCGCCGCTCTCCGGCGACTTGGTTTCCGTACTGCTCACTGCAGGGATGATCTGCGTGACCAATCGGGTCGCGCTCTGGATGGGTGCGGTCGCACTCGCGACGAACGTGCTCAGGGTGACGCTCTGCTCGGAACCGCCGGAGGTATTACTGGTGGTCGTGAATGTCGTCGCACTGTCCGCCGTGAGCACGCGGACCGCGCCGACATCATGCAAGACGGAAAACGTGAGCGCCACGATGGTGCCGATAAGGGCATGGATCATGTCCCCCAAGTATAGCGTCTGCAGGAAATGACGCGTGAGTTATGCCCAGCCGTTACCCACGCACGACATCGAGCCACGCGTAGTCGAGGCCTTCGTGCGAGCCCTTGTGTTCGGCGACCACTTTCGAGAATCCTGGATATTCTGGGAAGAACGCATCCGCATCGGGTGCTTCTGCGTCGATGAGGGTGAGATAGAGTTTGTCGGCGTGCGGGAGCGCGAGCGCGTAGATCTGTGCGCCGCCGATGATGAACGTCTCCTGGCCTCCGTCGGAAAATGCCGCCATGCCTATCGCCTCGTCGATAGTCTCAGCCCGCAACGC
>CAYOHS010000061.1:0-4480 GCA_964403865.1 uncultured Candidatus Saccharibacteria bacterium | reverse complement strand
GACCCAGACCGAACTCGCCGCGATGATGGGCGCCGCACCGTTTGCGGTGAGATAACAGACGGGACCCTCGTCCCTTTGAGCAAGACCGCCCGCGATGATAGGGTGCGGTCAACGGTACCGACCGTGTGGCCGGTACCGCGTTCGTTCACACTCAGCAAAGGAAGGAGATGCAGCCATGCTGCACATGATATTCCGTACCCATGAATCTCGTCCGAGATTCGAGGAGTGCTACTACATAGACGCACCGCAAGGACTTTCCCTCGAGGCGACGATGCGGATCTGCTGGATGCTCCGGCGTCCTGCAGCCACCGTCTCGCTCAAGACGAGCTTCCCGGAAGGCGCCGACGTGCTCGAGATCGGGCCGCGCCTCTCGATCGAGACAGCATTCTCGTCGAATGCCGTCCGAATCTGCAGCAACATCGGCATCCCCGTGCGCCGCATCGAGATGTCGCGCCGGTACGCGGCCAACAAGGCAGACCATCTCGAAATCCTCGCATTCGCGTGCGACCGGATGACCGAGACGTTCTACCCGCATCCGCTCGATACCTTCGACATCGGCACGGCTCCCGAGCCGGTCAGATTCGTCGATATCTTGGGGCGCGGAGAAGACGCGCTGCGAGAAGCGAACCGTGAGCTCGGGCTCGGTATGGACGAGAAGGACATCGCGTACTACAGCGCGATGTTCGCGCGCCTCGGTCGCAATCCGACCGACGTCGAGCTCTTCCAGATCGGCAATGGCAACTCGGAACACTCGCGTCACTGGTTCTTCCGAGGAAAGATCGTGATCGACGGAGAGGAGATGCCGCATACGCTGATGGAGCTCATCAAGCGTCCGTGGAAGCGCGCGCCAGGCAAGAATCTGGTCGCGTTCCACGACAACGCCGGCGTGATACACGGTGCGCGCGTCTCGCTCTTGCGAGCCGCACATCCCGGCAAGCCGAGCCCGTACCACCTCTGGAACGTGCTCGTGCATATCGCCATGACGGCCGAGACGCACAACCATCCGACGCTCTGGGAACCATTCCAGGGCGCGACCACCGGTAGCGGCGGCCGCATCCGCGACAACTTCGCGGTCGGTCGCGGTGCGCTCGTGTCGTTCGGCCAGGCTGGCTATGCGGTCGGCAATCTGCATATCCCGGGATACGTCATCCCGGGCGAAGAGATTGGCCGCGGCCAGCCGTACGACACCTTCGCAAGCCCGCTCTCGATCCTCATCAAGGGGAGCGACGGCATCTCCGATTACGGCAACAAGATCGGGGAGCCGCTCATCAATGGCGTCTGCCGCACATACGGCCAGATCCTCGATGGTCGGCGCACGGAATATCTCAAGCCCGTGCTCTACACGGCAGGCCTGAGTCTCATGCCAGAGACGTCGCTTCCCAAAGGGGCGCCGGAAATCGGTATGTACATCGTCCGCGCTGCCGGTCCGGCATATCGGATCGGCGTCGGCGGCGGCAGCGCTTCGAGCGTCGAAGGCGGGACGGCGAACACCGAGCTGGACATGAAATCGGTGCAGCGCGGTGATCCGGAAATGGAGAACTGCGTGAATCGCGCTCTGCGGAACTGCGTCGAGATGGGTGATGCGAATCCGATCGAGAGCATCCACGATCAGGGCGCCGGCGGTCCGAGCAACGTCATCACCGAGCTCATGGAACCCTTGGGCGGCAGGGTCGAGATCCGCAACATCGTGGCGGGCGACCGCACGATGTCGGTCTTGGAACTCTGGGTCGCGGAATATCAGGAGGGCTACGGACTCCTGGTGCGGCCCGAGAATCTCGACACGCTGCGCTCGATCTGCGCAGCCGAGCACGTGAACTGCGAAGTGCTCGGCACGATCACGGGCGACGGCCATGTCACCGTGACCGACGCGCGCGATGCGACCACTCCCGTGCACCTCGCGCTCAAGGATGTGCTCGGCGAGCTGCCGCAGAAGACGTTCGAGATGAAGCGTATTCCACTCACGCTCGAAGCGATCCGTATCCCGGACGATCTCACGTTCGCGCGGGCAGCCGAGATCACGCTCAAGCAGGTCTCGGTCGGCTCGAAAGCGCATCTCACGCACAAGGTGGACCGTTCGGTCACCGGGCTCGTGGTGCGGCAGCAGCATTGCGGTCCGCTCTCGCTCCCGGTGGGAGATGCGGCGATCGTTGCGCTCAGTCACTTCGGACTCGAAGGAGCAGCTACCGCGCTCGGCGAACAGCCGCTCGCGATGCTCATCGATCCGGTGAAGGGCGCACGCCTCGCGGTCGCGGAAGCGATCACGAATCTGATGGGCGCGGGGATCCCGTATCTCGGGGATATCGCGCTGCGCGCCAATTGGATGTGGGCAGCCAAACAGCCGGGGCAAGGTGCCCGGCTCTACGACGCGGCGCGCGCGATGAGCGGCTTCATGGAAGCGCTCGGCGTCGCGGCCAATGGCGGCAAGGACAGTCTCTCGATGAGCGTGAAAGCGTTCGGCGAGACGGTCCTTTCGCCCGGCACACTCGTGATGGAAGCGGTCGGACACGTCCCGGACATCACCCGGAACGTCACGCCCGATTTCAAGCACGCGAAGAGCAGGATCGGGTATCTCGATCTCGGCGATGGCACCGGCCTCGGCGGTTCTGCGCTCGCGCAGGCGCTCGGCCAGCTCGGCGACGAATGCGCCGACGTGCGTCCTGGCGTGCTCGCATCAGGATTCGTCCTGCTGCAGCGGCTCACCGCACAAGGGAAGATCCTGTCGTGTCACGACGTGAGCGACGGCGGCCTCTTCGCGACGATCGCCGAGATGTGCCTATCGGGCAATCGCGGCGCGCACATCGCTCCCGAGCAGGGAGCGGACCTATGGTCGTTCTTCTTCGGGCAGCGTCCGGGCATCGTCTTCGAATTCGATTGGGAAGATCAGGACCATATCTGGTCGCTCATCGAAGAGGCCGGTCTCCGTCATCGTTTTCGCATGCTTGGGCACACGACCGATCGGGCGATGCTCATCATCGGACGAGCGGTCGATGTGCCCGCATACAAGACGACGCTCGCCGATCTCAGGAATCTCTGGGAATCGACGAGCACAGCGCTGCGTATGCTCCAGGCGAGCGAGGCGCAGGTGCGCGAAGAAGTGCAGTCGGGGCGCGAGATGCTCAATCCCGCGTTCAAGCTCACGTTCGAGCTGCCGCCACGCATCTCGCTCGACGAAAAGCATCGCCCGCTCGCGGCCATCATCCGCGAGGAGGGGAGCAACGGCGACGCCGAGATGCGCGCTGCATTCATGCTCGCCGGGTTCACGCCCGTCGATATTAGCATGCAGCACATCAGGAACGGCGATGTCGCGTCGCTCGCACCGTACCGGGTCATCGCCTTCGTCGGCGGGTTCTCGTATGCGGATACGTTCGGCAGCGCCATAGGCTGGGCTGCCGGCATCCGTTTCGACGAACGCGTGCGGAAGATCTTCCAGGATTTCTACGCGCGTCCCGATACCTACTCGCTCGGCATCTGCAACGGCTGTCAGCTCATGATGCGGCTCGGACTCGTGCCGTACCGCTCGGATGCGGAGGATGATCTCGGTTGGATGGAACACAATCTGTCTGGCCGGTTCGAGTCGCGGTATCCCCGGCTCCGGATCGAGAAGAGCTCGTCGGCCTGGCTTGCCGGGATGGAGGGATCCATCATCGGCATGCACAGCGCGCACGGAGAAGGCAGGTTCGTCCTCGATCCGCGCCTCCTTGCACGTATCCGCAGAGACGAGCTCATCGCGGCGGTCTACACAGACGCCGTGGGTGAGCCCACGATGCTGTATCCGCACAATCCTAACGGATCCGCGGATGGTATCGCGGCACTTTCGTCCCGGTGCGGCAGGCATCTCGCGATGATGCCGCATCCGGAGCGGACCGTGCTCAGCTGGCAGGAGGAGTATGTGCCTCCTCTGCGCAAGAAGCATGAGATGGCGCCGATGTTCAAGATGTTCAGCAACATCCGCGCCAACGTGTGAACGACAAGAAACTGTTCTTTCGACTCGACGCCCCGCTTTCCTCTCGGAAAGCGGGGCGGTTTTCTTTGCGCGTGATACCATGGGTGCGTTACGAATAAGATTTCAATACCATGGCTTTTAACTGGAACAAGATGCAGAGCACGCCAGCGGGTTCGCTTGAAAGAAAGCAGGCGGCTATGCCAGTACTCGAGTTGGCAGACCTCTTTGAGAAACAAGCAGTTCGTGATCTCGACCTCGGCGAGAAATGGGGCGGTTTGGTGCGTGACATAACTATCGATATCGACCGTCTCACCGATGATACGCAGGCTGAATCTGCTGCATTCGAGATAGTGCGTCGCCATCGAGAATATCTCTCGGATGAGAAAAATCTCGATGACGAGAAAGAGGCTGCGGGATATGTGATCTCGGTAGCGCGTGAGATCAAACGTCGCCGCCCGAAGGCGCACTAGCCGGACCTCTTGTGCTACAATCCCGCGCATGACTGACAAAAACCTCATCGAGAAAGGGCAGAAGCGT
>CAYOHS010000060.1:0-4570 GCA_964403865.1 uncultured Candidatus Saccharibacteria bacterium | reverse complement strand
TCGGCATGACAGCCCGGATCTGCCGAGTCGATGAGGCCATCCCCATCGTTATCGATACCGTCATCGCATGCGGCGACATGTCCTCCTTGGTCGGAACACGCGCCAGCATCAAGCGCCGGGATCGGGACGCCGACCCCGTTGAGATTGCTGTAGACGATACAGACGATGGTACTCCCGCTCTGCGGGGTCGTCGTCGAGAGCCTATCGAACCGGTCTGCCGCTTGCGCGTGGGTCGACGGCCCGAAGAAGAACACGCTGGCTGCTAAGACGAAGAGCACCCCGAACACCTTCGCTTTCTGTGTATGAGACATACGCATTGCATGAAAAGCACAGGATAAGATCCCGCGCGCAGGCGGCTACGCGTGTGATGAAGTGCTATTGTCCCGTATGCCGCGTGAACACCTCGTGAAGCTCACAAAAAGACCGCGGCACTGGCCGCGGTCTTTTTTCTCTCAAGACGAGAATCTTATGCGTTCCTACCGAGGTACCAGTAGTACCACCACGATCCACCGAGGATCAAGAGGAGGAGAATCCACCAGAGATACGGAGAGATGTTGCCGAAGAGAGAGCCGGCTGCCGCAAGCTGTGAGCTGCTGGCCGTGGTGCTGCCGAGGCCGAGCGCTGCGGCTGCAGCTGCGAGCTCAGAGGTAGTGCCCGTGCCGCCGCCTGCGTTTCCGAGGCCGAGTTCCGGAGAGCCGTTGCCGCCGCCGTTTCCACCGGTGTTGCCATTTCCGCCATTATCGGTCGTGCCCGTGTCGGCTGGGGCATTGCCGGCATCATTCTGGCCCGTGCTGCCCGAATCAGTTGATCCTGAGCCGGTGTTGCCCGACGATGAACTATCTCCACCATTGGTGACACCCGGCAAGGAACCTGATATCGGGCCATTACCACCGCCACCTCCGCCGCCTCCCCCGTTCGAGGAGGTCGAGCCGAGGACATTGATTATCGCGGTCGCCGTGTTGTCGTTGCTGAGCGGATCGGTGCTATGACTGTCGGAGACGCTTGCCGTATTCGAGACCGTCGTAGCAAGTGCGCTCGAAAGCACGGTCGCGGTGATATGCAGCGTGGCAGTCGAGGATGCAGCAAGGCTTCCGACGCTCCACACGCCAGTCGTCGCACTGTACACGCCGATCGTATCAGCCGATGAGGTGCTGACGAACGAGAGCGTGCTCGGCAAGATGTCTGAGACGCTCACGCCGTACGCATCGTCACTCCCCGTCTTGTTGGTCACTGTGATCGTGTAGGTCACCGTATCGCCGACATTCGGGGACGGTTTGTCGACCGTCTTCGTAACGGCGAGATCTGAAGAGAGCGTCGGCTCAAAATCATAGGTCTTCTCGACTGCTGTCGTCCCGTCGCTGGTCGCTACGGTAATCTTGTCTACATCACCCTGGTAGGCTGTCGGGCCAGGCTCACCCACGCGAACACCGATGAGACCGCCTGTCGGTAGGATGCGGATGCTCGGGTAGTCGGCACGGATCGCACTCCATGAACGAGCGGTCGTACCGGCTGCGCCGACGACGCCAGCGTCAGGACCGGTACTGGTCGTCGGCCATGTGGCTCCAGAGTAGACCCACATGCCAGTGCCTCCATTGATAGTATCGAACGTGTTCCATTGATCCTGCGGAACCGGGCCGTTGTTCGAAGGCACATACGCGAGGCGCTTCTGCCACGAGCCCGAATTGCCAGTGAAGTCGACGTTCATGACGAAGTACGGAGACTCCGTAGCCCCGGCGACGCCACTATGCGAGTACGCGCTATACGAGAGCTTCGTGATCTCTGAGAGCGGCACGCCAGAGTACGCGTATGTCGCGATATCCTTGCGATCATTCGGTGAGGCAGCAAGGGTGAAGCGGAAGCTGCCGACGCCCGCTGGGGCAGAGCCAGGACCGACCTGTGACACGCCGAGCGTATTGTCGATCACGTCGGTGCTGTCGTTGTACATGAACCACTTGCCCGATGCGTTCGTCATCGCCGCAGCATTCGGACCAGCATCGAGGTCAGCAATACGGATGATGGTAGTGCTCGTGCTGCTCGATGGGGTGAGCGAAACGGTATCGCTGGTGAGACTGAAATTATCGAACAGGTACCCCTTGCCGCTCGTCGCCGGTGCGGCGGTTCCGCCTGCACGGATGATGAGGGTGCTGATGGCGCGAGGCGCTTGCTCGGCGCTCGACTCACTGTCGTAGCGGTAGTAGTTCTCCCAGGTCGTGCCCGTGTGCACGAGCGTGCCGTCGATGTAGATCTTCACGATGTCGTTTGACGGTCCGTCTACGAATGTCATGTCGAACTTGACCGTGTGCGGCAACGAGCGATCAAGGGTAGCGATATCCGTCTCGACGAAATTCGAAGAGACATTGACCCCCTGCACATCATCGAAGTACACATGGATTCCATCCGTTTGATCTTCGAACCGAAGATAGCTCATGCGTGAGCCGTCACCTCGGTCGGGCGACACGGATATCTTGAGTCCTGCCTGCGGGGCAGGCATAGCAGACGCTATGTCGAACTGCTCGACGAAATGATTCTTGCGGGTGCCGACAGGAACGCCGTGATTACTCGCGTCGGTCTCGCCAGCCTCATTGGCCGCCGGCTTTACGAACGTCTGATCACCGAAGGATCCTGAAGTGATCGCGTTGGAGATACGGAATGTCTTCGCGCCGAATGTCGGAAAGCCATAATCGTTCGCTACCACACCCTGGTCGAAGGAGCCTGTGGACTTCCAGCTATCCTGACCATTGACCGTACCGGACGAACAGCCTTCGAGGGTCCAGCCGTCGCAGGGATTGATGATGGTCAGGACATACGACTGGTCAGCCGGGCCGCCAGAGTTCGTCGCATGAAGGCCGATCGGGAACACCCCGGAGACGGTCGGTGTGCCCGAGATAGTCGCCGTGCCATTACCGTTATCGGTGAACGTGAGACCAGTCGGCAATGATGTCGTCGCGGTGATCGCGGCATTCGGCGTACCCGTAGTGGTGATCGCGTAGGTGTAACTGCTTCCCATCGTCGCAGAAGTGACAGGGCTGCTGGTGAAGAGAGGCGCGATGCCGAGCGTGGTGAAGTTGAGGACCGTACCGGGAACCCAGGTACCACCCGTCACATGATTCCATGCGACGAAATAATACGTCGTATTTGCAGTAACTGCTGGCATGGGGCCAGGAATGCCCGCTGTCGCGACACTCGCGAGAGAGGCCGTAAACGGCGTGTTCGCTGCGATCGGTCCTAGATCTGGCGTCGAGTAGACACCTGAAGGAATCGTCGGATCACTCGCTGAGGCAGTGAAAGGAGAAGTCGAGACCCAGAAAGAATGTCCGTCGGAGTCCGAAGGACCGCTGACACCGTTAAGCGTTGCGTCTGACGAACTGATGCTAGTCGCCGGATTGGTCGTCGGCGCCGAGAGGACCAGCGCTGAAGCAAATCCAGCCGGGAACGAAAGACTTAACACCATCGATAAGGTCACGATCGATGACGAGAGCTGCCACGTCTTCTGTGCCAAAGACGAGCGTCGCGTCAACGCGCACACGTTGATCGAACTCATATATATCAATCAGATTAATTAGATAGCTAAAATTTGTCGCTCGAGCGCGACACCATCAAACCCGGGTCATGCGACCGCTACCGCTACGGTACTCTTCGCACAGCGAGAGTCAAACACATTTCTCGAATACACAACGATACAAAAAGAGCGTCTAACAGACATGAATATGTCCGTTATGTCCTATATGACTCAGCTGCACGTATATCGGATAAAAAAGCTTGGTAATAAGCCATGGACCGGCTACACCTCAAAGATCTGCACGTAGTACGTCGAGCCGTGTCGTTCCACCGGAAATATGGTCGAGGTCAATGTCACTGGGGAGCGATGTTTGCGACGATCGACGATCTCCTTGGTCTGGAACAGTCTCCCTGCAGAGAGGGCCTTCCACATGCGCTCGTATGTCTCGCGAGGGGTCTTTCCGCTCTGGAATATGCGCGGATTCTCTCCACGCACCTCTGCCAGCGAATACCCCATCTCCGTTTCCCAGGCAGCGTTTACGTACTGTATCTCTGCGCGATCGTTGGTGATGAGCACTGGCTGTCGTGCTGCATCAGCCATCGCATTCAGGAGACCGAGATTCTTCTCATGCTCCCCTTTTGTCGGGCGTCGCTGGCGCCCGGCCTTCTTGAGCGCCACCAATGCCGGAAGGGCTGTACGCATCATCTCCGCACGCTGTTCTACTCGGGCGAAGAGACGCTCAGGATGTTCAGCGACCCAATACGTGTATCGCCTCTGCACATACGAACTGACCAGCCCTTCTCCGCTGAGCTTTTCGAGCGTGGCCTGGACGGTCGTGCGCGGCAAGCCTGCCCGCTCCGCGATGTCGGTGACATGTGCTTCGCCCAGACCGAGCGTCGCAAGATAGACCTGGGCTTCCTTCGCGGTATACCCGAGCTGCTCGATGACCTTCTGCGTGTTCATGCGGACATGATGTGGCCGCGGCTCCAAGAATGCAAGATGCGCTAGTGTTCTTCCCTACCGAGGTACCAGTAGTACCACCACGATCCACCGAGGATCAAGAGGAGGAGA
>CAYOHS010000059.1:0-4818 GCA_964403865.1 uncultured Candidatus Saccharibacteria bacterium | reverse complement strand
GCAGGCGATCATGAGGACCGCAAGCCAGTACTTTTTCATCGGACATCCCTCCTTGGTTCTGGTCCGGAATGACTATGCCACGATTCGTCACGTAATAAAAGAGTTCCGCGCCACAAGTGGCGCGGAAGAAGAGGCTGGACGCTAGAGCGCGGAGCCGTCAGATATGCGGTGAAGCCTGTTGTTCTCCGCCACGATGTCGCGCGCCGAAACGTCGTTCTCGAAGTACTGCTCCATATCGGCGTCAGGAGCCGGACCGGACTTCGGAGCGCGCAGTCCGTCGGAGCGCTCCTTCGCGTCGAGACGCCGCCCGACAAGAGCGCCGACGATGAACGGCAACACCAGATAGATCGCGGTGAAGGTCGCGAGCTTCGGCCAGTCGGTCTGGTTGTAGGAGTCGACCGGCCAAGGCGCGAACGGCGACACGACCGGCAGCATCCCTAGCACGAGGCCCGCGACGAGTAGCGCCGTCTCGACGAACCCTGACTCGGAGTCCGGCGCGAGCGCAGAGTAGACGAATGCAGCGAAGAGCGCCGCCGCAAGCCCTGAGGTGACGATAGCCCACCCGACCCCGAGACCGGAGATCAAGAAGGTGGCGTTCACGCCCAGGGTAATGAGCCCGGCGGAAGCGAAGAGCACGATGCGACGAAGAGCAGGATCAGCCATGGGTCTCTCCCTATGAGTGAAGTCTGACCGTACCCTACTCCAGCCACACGCGCCGTCAATCACGGGCTGTGCATGAAAAGAGAAGCAGCCCGCACCAGAAGTTGGTGGGGCTGCGGTACTCGTGTCAGCGATGCGGCGGATCGTCCTCCGCATCGGTCATCGCCGCATGCTCTGCGAGTATCGCGGCCTGTCCGGCACGAAGATCGCGTGCACGGAGCCACTCGGCGACCCGAAGGCCCACGAGCGACGGCCCGACAACAAGAAAGATTAGGAACGAGACGGCGATAAAGATGCCGGCGCGCTCCTGGACGCGGAGATAGAATCCACGCTCGAGGAGCATGGCAGCCGTGCCGAGGGCGAAGAGCGCGATGACGATCATCGGGCCGATGCGTTCTGCCGCCGGATTGAGCTTGTGCCAGTCGAGGTAGAGCGCGATCGTGGCGACGATCATGATGCCCATGAAGAGGCCTACCAGCAGGAAGCCGGTCGCGCCGGCACCGATGGTAAACATCACGAGCCACGAAAGCGCCATGATGAAACGAAAGTCGAACAGGAATGAGGGCATGTAAGGATCTCCCTGTGGGTTTGCCTAACGGCAAAATAGCACGATATTGAGAAAAAGTCAATGGTCTCTTACATGTGCACTTGGGATGGTTGTATAACGACCGTACGAGGTATATGGTGCGCGAAGACGCACATACCAAGGAGGGTTTTGATGAATGCGATCACGCAAGTCGCGCCGGTCCTTCCGAGCGATGAGGACGATCAGAGCTATCGCGCGCTCCTGGAGCGCGTGAAGGCCGCCTTGAGCGGCGCGACTGACATCGATCTGCGCTGGGACGACATCCGTCCCTATCCGAATCAGCCGCGTACGCACTTCGATGACGCGAGCATCACGCGCCTCTCAGAGGCTATCGACGCGGGCGGCCAGATCACGCGCGGACTCGTCCGCAAGAACGAGGACGTGACCCCGTACGAGCTCATCGACGGCGAGCGCCGCTGGCGAGCGGTCGGGCGGATCCCTGAGGATCGGCGCCCGCTCTATAAGGCGCAGATCATCGATGCTGACGACGACGTCGTGCAGTTCCTGATCGCTGGCATGGCGAACTTCAACCGCGAGGATCACACGACTCTCGAGAAAGTCGAGACGATCGTCCGGCTCAAGGACCGGTTCAAGTTCCCGATGACCGAGATCGCGAAGCTTCTCGGCTTCAGCGTCATGTGGGGCTACGAGATGTACGGTCTTAAGAACCTGGCACCGGAAGTTAAGCTGATGCTCGAGCCCACGCGGCCCAAGAATCAGCGTCTCCCGTCGACCGCCGCGGTGCAGATCTCGAAGATCGCTGATACGCGTATCCAGATCGACCTCGCAAACCGCGTGCTCGCGAAGTCGCTTCCGCTTGGTGCGCTTCGCACCGCAGTCGTTACTGCCGGCAAGAAGGCAGGCATCCCCGTCCGTTTGCGGGTCATCACCCCGGGCGAGCAATGGGAATCGTTCGGCACCCGCGTCGACGGCCTCACCAAAGTGATGAAGGACCTGCAATCGCGATCGGTCGGCAACTTCGGGTTTTTGGCCCGTAATAGGCCGGAAGAGCTTGAACGACGCATCGCGTCGCTCGACAATGCGGAGAAGCTCGTCGCGTTCTGTAAGGCGCAGCTCATCCGCCACCGACTCTGACGAAGAAAAGGCCGCGACACAGTCGCGGCCTTACTCTTGCCTATTCGCCATCGAGATCGATATCGAGAACGCCCGAGGCGACGAGCTTATGCCATTCGGCATCGGCGTCGGTCGCCGCAGTCTGCTTGGCCACGGCGCCATTGAGCGGCGCCGGGTCGATTTCCGCGAACATCTCCTCATACGCTTTTGCGATTATGTAGAAGGGATGCGATTCAGGCACGCCCTTCGTCGCTGTCCGATACCAGCCGAGATCGATGCCGTGGAATTCGGTCACGTCGTCGACGAGCCGGGTGAGCTCCGATCGTCCACGGGAGACGCGGGACTTCACGGTGCCGACACTGCATCCGAAGACGCGAGCCGCTGTTTCGTAGTCCAGCCCGAGATAGCCGACCGCGACGACCGCATCGCGCTGCTCCTGATTGAGCGCAGTGAGGCACAAGAGCATGCGACGCATCTCGATCACGTGCTCCGCTCCGTCCGCGACGGCATCCTTGGAGAGGAGCGTGTCATGCACGTCTTCGTCCCAGGTGACATTCCGCCACGAGCGGCGCTTCTCGGAATAATATTGGTTGCGCATGATCATGGAAGCCCATGCGAAGGCATTCGTGCCTGGCGTATACGTATGCCAGGCATTCGTCACCTTCGCGAAGGTTTCCTGCACGAGATCGTCCGCATCGGCTCTCTTCCCGGTCAGCGTGTGTGCGAAGGCTTTCATCGCGCCTCCATACTCCGTGATGAAGGCTTCGACTTGCCTGTTGCGCTCCCGAATACCATCGGGGTGAAGAACACGAGTCACGTAATCCCCCTTCGGTTAACAGCTTTCTGGCATGACCTTAGCACAGCTTCTAGCGCGTGGATACGGAGGAATTGCACATGCCTCGACCCCGCAAAAAGCAGCCCGACCGGAGTCGGGCTGCTTTTCTCGACACCGACGATCGCGCGGGCGTAGGCTAGTCGGAAAGTAGGAATCGTATTGCGGCGTATATCAACAGGGCGATGTATGCGTACCAGAGTATCGCTAGGTATCAGTATCCGATGAGTATTTCAAAAAACTATGGATTTCGAAATTTATTCAGGAACTTATCAACAATGTCTCTTTTAAACATTACGTAAGATTGTCCATTTTCACGAATTTCTTCCATATAATCTGGCAACGGCTGCAACTGATGAAGAAATTTATCATCGGTATTTGCGACGATCCGAAGCGCCGGTCGCGGACGTATCTTCTCTGCCACGACTTCACTAACCTCCTTTCCTCCCTGCCTAAACTTAAGAAGAACTGTCCATATACTTAAAAATGGGTACTCGGTCGTAACAGAGTCTCTAAATCTACCGACCCAGTCTTCGCTTAGCGAGTGGTTTACAAATACGAGTAAACTGAACTTTGTCGATTTATTTAAATACTTTTTTTGCTTTTGAGTTATGACTCCTAGGGCTTGCTCAAATGATTCAAAATGGGGGTAGACTCCGACGAGCTCCACGGGCTCGAATTTCAAGTCCTCTATCTGATTTCCGAACGATATGAAATCGAAATCCGGATATGCGCGAACAGCCTGATCTGGCTGCGATAGCCACCAATCAGTGCCCGTGTATTGCTTAAGAGCAAGCGAAAAGAAATACGCCTGGAAACCTTCCCTTGCTTTCTTTACATTCTCGTCTGAACTGGAAAAAAATTTGTCTGGGCCTACTTTATCTAAAATCTTTTCTACATTTCTGAAAAGAGTGTGCGGATGGGCAAAATGTACGCCTTCCATATCACGGCTAAGCATAGCTCTCGCGATAGTTAAAATCTACATAGGAGATGCTGAGCTTCGCTCAGCAAAAATCCGGCCACGCTTTGGGGCGTGGCCGGGGGGGTAGAGGTTGAAGGTTCAGGCCAGAGCGGGTTCTGGCGATCCGACGAAGCCGCGGAACACATCGGACAGCCTGTCCCACATCCGCCGGCCGTGCCACGCGCGCTGGTACTCGACGATCACCGGGAAGAATTGCTCTTCGATCCGCTCAGGTGCACGCTCGCGTTTCTTGATCCATCTCGTCCGCAATAGCTGATCGAGATACAAGTTGACCAGAAGGAGTTCCTGCTCGTACGAGCCGCCGGACTTGAACTCGTCCAGCACCTCGTATGTCGAAATCCAGCGGTGCGTCGGAATGGTGTCGTAGACCTTTGTCCTGTAACTGAACATCAACATCTCCTGGGTTGTCTGGGCGCATTATGCCAGGAATTTGTAACGAATCAACTGGTTCGGTGCGGACTATGCGTTACCGTTTGCAATTGGAGATGCTGGCTTTGGTGCGGACTTCGGGCGATAGACGGCTTCGATAAGGAGCACGGCGGCGAAGGCGCCAAGCGTGTTGAAGACGAGGTCCAGAGAGACGTTGTAGTAGCCGCCCACCCACGTGTCAGGGAAAAGGACGACTGCGGAGAATTCGATGACCTCGTTTATGACGGAGAGACCCATCGCAGCGAGCGCTGGGAA
>CAYOHS010000058.1:0-5117 GCA_964403865.1 uncultured Candidatus Saccharibacteria bacterium | reverse complement strand
GGGCCGACCTCAAGATGTGGTGGGAGATGTTGCGGAGCGCTTTCTGAGGAGCGCGTGGACAGGAAGGTGTGTTCAGAAATATGAAAAGGCCGACAGCGTATCCGCTGCCGGCCTTCTGTGTTTCCTGCACGCTGTCACTGCACGACAAGCTCGACGGCCAGTCGTTTACCCCAGAGCTCGGGGTCGTCCAGCAGACCGCCTCGTGCGCGTGGTTCCGACGCCGGTTCGTACCCGAAGTACTGCATCACGTCCAAGACCAGTGCGAGCGAGCGAGGCCCGAGGCAGTAGCCCGACTGCAGCTCCTCGAGCGTGAGCGCACAGAGGTCTTCGAATGTCTTGATGTGCCCGTGCTTGGCGGCATTGATGACATTGCGTCGTGCGACGTAGAGTTGCTTGTGCGACCTACGCAGGCGGCTCATCCTTGTCAGGAAGGCCATGCTGAAGACCGCCTCGACGGTGCTGGTACACAGGCGAGCGCAGCTGGCGGCACTCAGATGCATCTGCGTCTTCGTGACGAGTCGTAATCCGGCGACTTCGGCAAGGGGTGTCTTGCTGCTCATCGGCTATCCTTTCTCGCGAATATGTGAGCGTACATCCGCCGCGACTGTAGCACGGGGAGGGGAGGAGGCAAAAGAGAAGCCGGCAGCGCGATGCGCTGCCGGCCAGGCTTTCCTATTCACCACGGATTATGCTCGTGTACCGCCTCCGCCATCAGCTGCGGATCACATCCGAGTGTCGTCTGGAACCCTTCGCCAAAGAGCGCCTTGAGCTTGAAGATCGTTACCGCTTCCGGATACTTGTGCAGCTGCTTGGTGCCCATGTTACCGATGAAGACGATGATCCGGATGGCTTTCTGATGGCCGGCCTCTGGCGCCCAGATAGTGCAGTAGGTGATGTGCACTAGATCGCCGAGATGGTGGCCATGTGGCGGGCATGCCCGAGGGCAGAGATCGAGCACATCGATAGTTCGCAAGCACTTCGAGCCCGGTATCGGATAGATGCCATTGGCGTCGATCGCGACCTCGCCGGCTTCCTGCTCAATGACTTTTACCATCGAATTTCCTCCGATAGTGAGTTGCATCCAGCCGAGAATGTAGCACGGGGAGGGTAGCGGGCAAAAGAGATACCGGCAGCGCGATGCGCTGCCGGCCTTTGTCTCAAGCCGCTCAATATTCCTTGGGCGGGGGGGTGATCGCATCGCCGACACGGACGATGCCCCCGACCAGCACTTCGGCGACGAGTCCGCCGCCATCATGGAATACTTCGTCGAAGTCTGGTTTTCCCGAGAGCTTGCTCGGACGATTGCAAGGTTCGCAATATTTGACCCCCTTGAAGGTGACGTCACCGATCTTAAACTCGCGTCCGATCAGCCACATGAGCTCTACCCCCAGCGTGAACATATTGCGCCGAGTGTCCATCATGATGAATGATGAGCTGAGGACGAATCGGTAATTCATGAACGTCACCTGGCGCCTGCCGGGGGATTTCTTGTTGAAGCTCCCTCGGCCTTCGCCATAGCGGTCGCCCTCGAGGCCTTTCCCGGCGATGGCCGTGGCTTGATTGACGAACTGCATCGGCGCACCGGCTTCAGTAGCGATGCAGATGCCCATCAGTTGCGGCGTCACTTTCGGTCGCAGTACTTGTATCTCTATCATGCGCTGCTCCTTCTTGCGCTGTGTGTCTGTCGCGACTGTAGCACGGGGAGGGGAGGATTCAAGACGTCGGGTGGGCAGAGCCTGCGAAGAGGAGTGCAATAATGAGGAAGAGGACGAAGAAGACGGCCTCGGCGAGCAAGACGACGATGGCGAATCGCCAGTACATGGCCCACATCATGCCGATAAGGGTCTTGTCCGGATGCTTTTCCGTAAACTCCTTGTAATTGGGGTTCAAGCCCCCGAGATTGTGCCAGGCCATATATTTAGAGTATCACAAAGAAGTAAGAGTCCGGTAAAGAAAAAGGCCCGCAGGGATGCGGGCCTCCGAGTTCAGTGGCGTCGTAGTGTGGCGCTCAGTTCGACTTGTACTTCACCAGCACAGCGTAGAGGCTCGTCGTCGGGCCGTTGCCGATCGCGTAGGTGCCGACCAGCACGAGCACCGTGTCGTAGCCCTCCTTCACGAGCCGGTCGAACTCCTTGTCGCTGCCGGAGCAGTAGAAGTTGATGAGCCGGATGCTCTCGATCGCGCGATTCGGATCGATGCCCTTATGAAGGAGCTTGAGCGGCTCTGCGCCGATACCGAGAAGTCTCTGGAGCTCTGCGAGCTCCGAGCCAGACGGGGTCATGGTTTTTCTCCCGATTGGTTTCCATTCGCCGCATGCGCAGTGCATGTACGGCATGTCGCACACGAACGAGTCGTATGCGATGTGCTGTACACGAATCGAGTGGAGGTGCGGGGAATTGAACCCCGGTCCAAAAAGAAACGAACACGAGGTCTACGCGGCGTATTTTCTCTTGAGATTGTCGAGACCGATGGTGAGGGAGAAACAGAACCCATCGATCCGTAGCACCGTCCCTAGGTTACACGCGGTGCGACGTGTAGTTGTTCATGAGAGTGATGACGCCTCACGGATGCTTCTCATGATGAGACATCCGGAGACGGAGCTTAGGCTACGAGAGCGTAAGCTGGCTGCAAGTCCTTCATCTGGATAGGTGAGAGGACTGCCCGTGCTACTTTGTTCGCACTTGAGTTTGAGCGGTTTCAGACGTTCGCTCACCGTCGCCGCGCACTGCGTGTGCGCTGATCTTCCTGTCGAAGCCAGTCACCCCCCGTGAGATATCGATACGTTTTGATGCGTTTCGTGAAGCGTTCTAGTCTGAGAGCAAAAGAAAATGTGTAGGCTCTGCTGACTGAGGTTGCTTCCGTGATATCTCACGGGGACCGGCTGGTGCCCGAGCTTCTGGACGAAGCTGTAGGGCTGCTTGTGTGTGTTTACCGACCGGCCTTCGTGAGATATCGAAAAGTAAAACTTTATCGTGAAGCGTTTCAGCGTGAGAGTTCAAGTAAGTAGGTAGGCTCTCGTTGCTAAGCGTGCTTCCGTGATATCTCACGAAGACCGGCCGTGCCCGACCCTTCTATAGGGTCTAGGGCAGGTTATTCAGTTTTCAAGGAACAATGCATTCTAACAAATGCTCGAGGGTGGGGAGGAGCCGGTTGGCTCGCTCCCGATGGTGAGGTGTCACTCGGCGAATTTCCGCAAGCGCGGCTGATCGGCCGGGGGCGCAGGCAGAGCGGCTTCGAACCGCGCGGCCTTCTCCCAGTCGATGGGCCGGCCCTTGCGGTCGAGCATCGGCAGCAACTCGTCGCCCGATGTTGCCGAGTCGCAGCGAACTTCTGCATTATCGCTTCGCATCGACTTTCGCTTCCACTGGGCGCGCGCGAAAATGACTATTGCTGCAGCTGTACACAGCCAGGCCGCAATCGCGATGACGTTCGATATCATCTGCTTTCCTCCTGGTGCACTGGCACCCTCGAACATTCGTTATTTATCTCGCAAGGTACGCGCCATGCTGCGCTTCTCTTCGCGTTCGCGGATGGAGTGGCGTTTGTCGTGCGTCTTCTTGCCACGGACAATCGCGAGGGAGAGCTTCAGATGACGTTGTTTATTATATATCGAAAGGGGGATAATTGTCAAGCCTTTCTCCGATTCTGCGCTAGCAATATGGATAATTTCCTTCTTGGAGAGGAGCAATCGGCGGGGGCGTTCGGCGTCGAATCCCTTGGGGGCATTGGCCAGCTGCCAGGCGGGGACAGTCGCTCCCACCAGGTATGCCTCGCCGCCGCGGGCGACCACGCGCGCACCCTTGAGCGAGCCCTGCTTGGCGCGCAGGGATTTCACTTCGTAGCCGTGCAATTCGATACCCGCCTCAAATTTCTCGAGGATCTCGTAGTCGAACCCGGCGCGGGTGTTTTCGATGAGAGACATACAGAGGAAGTATCAAGTATCAGGTATCAAGTAGCAAGCAGAGCGCTGTCCACCGCAACGGCTTGTGAGAAAGGGGAGCGGGCGTATTGTGGGAGAAGACACAGCACGTTGACATATCTGTCAGTGAGGCTGTTTTATCTTCAACCGCGACGCATGGAGGACTCCATGGACGAAGTCGGTCAGGTACGGGAAATACTGCGCGATCTCCACTACGACGAGGTCCTCGGGAAGAACGGCAAGAAGCGGCGACGCATATTGGCGGGAAATCCTGGCGGCAAATCAGGTGTGCAGTCAGCCGCCGAACTTCACGCATTTCAAGACAGAGGCATACATCCGCAGCGTTTCGATGCGGTGTATGGCAATTCTGCGAGCTCGTGGAACAAGACGGCGTACTGCGCACGTATGGCGGATCGTGCTCGATCCGTGTACGAAGAACTGTGCGACATGCCATTCCTCTTCCCTCAATGGTGGCGTGGTGCGTGGTGGGACTACCGCTGGATGTTCGGAGATTGGATGAATCTGCAAGATCTCCATGATCTGCTTGCACGCCACGGACTCGACGACGTGCCTCGCAATGATTGGCCAGAACTCCTCATCGGAGTCTCAGATCTTTCCGGCAAGCATCATTTCTTGCGCGGCAAGGAGCAAGGATCCGTCCTACAGCGTTGTCGTGCATCGTCGTCGCTGCTGCCGTTTACGGCGGGTGTCGCGATCGGCGGGCGAGTATGGGTCGACGGCGGCCATGCGCATCCGTGTCCCATCCGCGAGATGGTGCGCGATGCGTATGAGGCAGGCGAAGAGGTGGACGTATTGATACTTGCGAATCGTCCGCATCCTCGCCACATGTCTGCCGCCGAACGCATGGTGTTCCATAGTATGGCGCTCTCATGGTTGCCGCTCTATTCCTGGCAGCTCTGCGCCAGCACACGTAGCTTCGACGAAAAGATGGAACGTCTGACACGTATGGCCATACGTCCACGCGATTGGATCCGCATCGGAATACTGTTTCCCGAACCTCAGGATGCGACCCTTCAATTCGAATGGCGTAAGGACGTCGTGCGAGAGAATGGCCATCGGGCCTATTGGCAGACCGATCGGCTGGTCGCGAGATGTCAGCCAGCCCGACAGATATGACACACCAAAACGCGCGGACCGAAAGGCCCGCGCGTTCTATTTGCACCTAGTGCGGAAGCTG
>CAYOHS010000057.1:0-5187 GCA_964403865.1 uncultured Candidatus Saccharibacteria bacterium | reverse complement strand
GCGAGCATACCGCACGCGCCCGTGCATGCAAGCCCCTGATGCGCTATGATGCGCCTCACATAATCACTGCGCATGAAGAAGAAGTCTAAGAACGGCAACAAGAAGTTCTGGCGGCTCGGCATCGAGGAGTGCAACACCGGCATCTTCGATATCGCCAACGACGGCGACCTCATCGTCCGCGAAGGGCACTATCAATACGATATCGCCGAGATCGCCCGCAAGCACGGCACGCCCACCGAGATATTCTTCCCGACGGTCATCGAGAACCGCGTGCGCGATCTCGTCGAGACCTTCACGGCGTACATCAAGGTCTTGGGCTACAAGGGCAAGTTCCGCTATCACTACCCTATGAAGGTCAATCAGAACCGCGAGTTCGTGCTCTCGGCCGTTGCCGAGGGTGCCAATCTCGAAGTGGCCTCCGCCAACGAGCTCTTCTTAGTGAAGCGCATGATCGAGCAGGACCGCTTCAACAGCAAGATCCGCATCATCTGCAATGGTCCGAAGACCGAGAAATACATCGAGCTCATCGAGGAATTGCGCAGCAAGGGCCTCACGGTGATCCCGATCATCGAGGATGGCGTCGAGCTCGAACGCCTCAAGAAGTTCAAGGGCGAAGTCGGCATCCGTGTCGATCTCTCAGTGAAAGTCGACGGCCACTGGGACAAGAAGTTCAATCGCTTCGGCTTCACCGAAGACGAGCTCCTTTCGCTCGGCAAGATCCACAACCTCTCGATACTCCACTACCACATCTCGAGCCAGATAGGGAGCATCGAAGGTTTCCTCAAGCCGCTGCGCCGAGCCATCGCGCTCTATGTCCAGATGCGCGAGAAGAACCCCGGCCTCGACACGCTGGATATCGGCGGCGGCGCTGGCATCCCGTACAACAAAGCCAAGAAGCTCTACGCGCTCAAGACGCTCGTGCATCGCATCGTAAAGACCGCCAAAGACCAGTGCGACAAGGCGGGCGTGAAGCATCCCAACCTGATCACCGAGTGGGGGCGCTATGTAGCTGCGCCGGCGCAGATCACGCTGTATCGCGTCATCGCAGACAAGGAAGTATTCAATAAGGGCAAGAACAAGTGGTACGTGATCGACGGCAGCTTTATGAACGATCTCACCGACACCTGGGCGCTCAAGCAGAAGTGGCATGTGATCCCCGTCAATCGTCTCAATGAGCGCTCGCTCGCACGCACGTGGCTGGCAGGAAGCTCTTGCGATAGTGACGACAAATACACTGCTGGTGGGGATCATATCCCGTTGCCGAGGCTCAACGACGAGCCGCTCTTCATCGCCTTTCTCGACACAGGTGCCTACCAAGACGCCCTTGCCTCGCACCACTGTCTCTTGTCGTCGCCACTGAAGCTCATCGCCCACAATGGCGAGCTCAAGGTCATCCGCAAGCGCGAGACCCCGGAGGAGGTAGGGAAGCAGTTCGGATGGTAAAAGAAGAGGCGCCTCACGGAGGAGGCGCCTGGGCGGATCTTTTTCGTGCGAACTCTTCCACGAGCCGCGTGATCAGGACCGTCACTTTTCGGTTCTTATCGAAGCTGGGGAGCATCTTGTATCGAAGCTCCAGGAATCGGATGACTGCCGCTCTGCTGCGCCCCGTCTCTTTGACGAACGAAGTGACAGCCCATTCAGCTGCGCCGTTTCGTGCAAACTGCGCGAGCTTGCGCAGTTCTTCGTCGGGAATCTCCGGCGTTACTCGCTCGTGGACCACCCGTTCCTTGCGGGGCGCGGGCCCATTTTTGGCGAATGCCTCCTTCCCGCCGGCGCGGGTCCATTCCTCGAGGATTATCTCCGCATTGACGCCAGTGAGACGGGATATCTCGGTATAGCTACGTCCTTCCGCGGTGAGTGTACGCACCGTCTCGCCATGTTCGCCGAGCGGTACTCGCGTTTTTCTCTGTCGCATGCAAACCTCCGTTCAAGGGCACCTGCCGAACACTATACAGAATCCATGGGGCGAGGAAACCGCATGGCGGTGCCGTGGCTTGCAATTTGAGGCTTTTCTGATATACTTCTCCCACTATGGCAAAGATCGCGATTATCGAGACAGGCGGCAAGCAGTACGTCGTTACCAACGACACCGTGCTCACCGTCGAGAAGCTTCCGGTCGCTGAGGGCAAGACCGTCACGTTCGACAAGGTCCTCCTTATCGACGACGGCGCCAAGGCCCAGGTAGGCAAGCCGTATCTCGCAGGAGCCAAGGTCACCGCCGAGGTCGTCGAGGAAGGTCGCGCCGACAAGATCACCGTCATCCGCTACCGCCCGAAGAGCCGCTACTCCAAGAAGAAGGGTCACCGCCAGCCGTTCAGCAAGGTCCGCATCACGGCGCTCCCGTAATCCCAGAAACCAAAGAACCGCCCCGAAAGGGGCGGTTTTCTTATCGGCGATTAGCCAATGCCGTCTTCAGTGTCTCGGCATCCGCGTATTCCAGCTCACTGCCGGTCGAGAGACCGCGGCCGAGGGTCGTGACGCGCGCTCCGGCATCCACGAGCTCTTCGCGTGTCTTCACCGCCGTGGCGTCGCCTTCGGGGTTGGCGGGGAAGGCAAGGATGATCTCCGTGAAGGTTTTCTTTTTCTGGAGCGCGAGCAATTCATCGAGTCGCAAGTGTGCGGCCTTCTCGCTCGCCAGTGAGATAGTTCCGCCGAGCACGAAGTATCTCCCGCTGTACGTGCCGCTGCGCTCGAGCGCCAACACATCGGCGTCGGTCGCTACGACCGCCAAGAGCGTGTCGTCACGATTCGGATTGGCGCAGAGGCCGCACAGGGGAGTCGGTGATGCGTGGAATCTCCGGCACTCCGGACATTGATGCACCGAGGAGCCGAGTGTCTGCAGCTGCTCCACGAGCTCGCGCCGCGCACCGGGATGGCGCAGCAGGTACTGCACGAACCGGAACGCCTGGCGCGGCCCGATGCCTGGAAATCTCACAAAAAGGTCCGTCAGCTGGGAGATGGGATCCATAGGTCCTCGAAGTATCAAGTATCAAGGGCCAAGTATCAAGTAAGTATCAATTTTAAAACTTGAATCTTGGTATTGCTTGATACCTGTCACTTGCTACTTTTCTGTACTCAGAACGGCGCATCTTCTCCTACGGCAGCTTCGGGCGTGAAATCGCCGAAATCGCTGTGTTCGACGGTCTTGAAGGTCGTCTGCTCCGAATCGAACATGAGGTCTACCTTGCCGATAGGGCCGTTACGGTGCTTCTCGATGAGGATCTGCGCGATGTTGTTCTTCTCGCCTTCGCTGCGCGTACCGGTCATGTCTTCGCGATGGATGAACATGACGACATCGGCATCCTGTTCGATCGAGCCGGAATCACGAAGATCGCTCAAGCGCGGGCGTCCGCCACGCTGTTCGACGGCACGTGAGAGCTGAGAAAGCGCCAAGACGGGGATGTCGAGCTCGCGCGCCATCTGCTTCAGGCCGCGCGATATCTCGGTGGTCTGTTGCACGAGCGAGTCAGATGATTTCGAGCCTGTCGGAGTGATCAGCTGGAGGTAGTCGACGATGAGCAAAGCGAGTCCCTTCTCGACTTTCATGCGGCGTGCCACAGAACGCATCGAGAGCAGTGTCGTGCCTGGCTTGTCGTCGATGTAGATCGGGGCGTCGGAGAGCGTGGCGATGCCTTCTTGCAATCGCTCGTATTCCTCATCCTTCTTTATCTTGCCGGTGCGCAAGCGCCAGGCGTCGACACCCGCTTGTGCGGCCAGCATACGGTCGACGAGCTGCTGCGAACTCATCTCGAGCGAGAAGACGCCCACCGGCGTGTTGTGCTTGGTCGCCGTCTGGCGTGCGATGTCGAGTGCGAGCGCCGTCTTACCCATCGAAGGGCGTGCGGCGAGGATGATGAGGTCGGATTTCTGGAACCCGGCGAGCATGTTGTCGAGCTGCGGGTAGCCGGTCGGCACGCCGCGGATGCCACCGTCGTGTTTCTGGAGCTTCTCGAGTCGCTCCCACGCCTCTGTCAGCTCTTCCTTGATAGAGGAGAAACTGCGCAGAGAAGGGGACTGTGTGACGGCAAAGACGCTCTGTTGCGCTTCGTCCAAGACCTGCTCGATGTCGCGGTCTTCGTCGAAGCCGAGTTCGCCGATCTTCTGAGCCGCATCGATGAGCGAGCGCAGCACATGCTTGGATTGCACGCTCTGGGCGTAGTGGCGGGCAGAGCCGGGAGACGCAGCGGCGCCGACGAGATCGTTGAGATAGGCGGCACCACCGATCTCTTGCAGCTGCTTGCGCTCCTTGAGCTTGCCGGAGAGCGTGACGACATCGATCGGTTCTTGCTTGGTATGCAGGCCGAGCATCGCGTCGAAGATGGTGCGATGCTTCGGGGCATAGAAGGAGTCGATACCCAAGAGATCGGCCACCTCATACATCGCGCCCTGATTGAGGAGGAGGGAACCGAGGAGTGCCCGCTCCATGTCGAGGTCTTGCGGGGGAGTCCGGACTGCTTTCTGTGTCATGCGGGCATCGTACCATGGTCCGGTTTTCGGTCCCGGAAGGACGATTTCTGGACTTCTGGGGCTTTCGTGGGGATAACCGGGGGAGGCATGAGGCCACAAAAAGGGTATTGACACAAGGGTACCCCCGTGATACTATATTGCGGTAAGCGCATGACGGGTTTACTTGCAACGGCCCTGACAGGGGTCTTTGTCTTATCGAACTTCCCAGCGGCGACAGCCCTGGCGAGCTCGACTGGACTGAGCCTTTCTCCGGAGCCCACATATCAGACACTGCACGTCGCGATGACGGCCTACAACGCTGTCGAGGAGCAGACCGACGGCAACCCCTCCATCACCTCGATCGGGGCCAACGCCGACCCGGATGTCGTCGTAGCCCGTTCCAAGGACCTTGCCGACGAGCTTCCGTACGGTACTGTCATCGATGTCGTCCCGAATCCGGACTCAAAAGACCCGAACTGTGGTATCTCACTCGTCCAGAGCCGCATCGGCCTGCGAGTCGTCGCTGATGCCATGCACCCGCGCAAGCGCAACCAGATCGATGTCCTCTTCGATACCAAGCCGATCACGCTCGGTGGCAAGAAGGTGAACCCGGCGATCGCGTTGGGCTACTGCAAAGACGTCGAGATCCGCGTCATCGGCCGTATCGACACCGCTAAGATGCCCAAGACCCAGACCGAACTCGCCGCGATGATGGGCGCCGCACCGTTTGCGGTGAGATAA
>CAYOHS010000056.1:0-5278 GCA_964403865.1 uncultured Candidatus Saccharibacteria bacterium | reverse complement strand
CCTCGCGCCGAGACGACGATGCGCACCGTCTGGAAGAGGATGAGGAGGTCCAAGAGGAGCGAGCGGTGCTGGAGGTAGAAGAGATCGTACGAGAGCTTCTCTTTGGTCTCTTCCATCGCGGCACCGTGGTGTGGATGCCGATCATGCTTGATCTGCGCCCATCCGGTAAGGCCTGGGGCTACGAGGTAGCGTGCGTTGTAATACGGGATGCGGGCGCTGTACTGTGCCGCGAGTGCGGGCAATTCTGGGCGCGGGCCTACGAGCGAGAGATCGCCGGTAAGGACCGACCAGAGCTGCGGCAGCTCGTCGACGCGCAGCACGCGCAGCCACTTGCCGACTCGTGTGACGACCAGCTTCGACTTACCTGTCTCGCCGTATTCCCCGCTGTCATTACCGCTCATGGTGCGGAACTTACGTACGCGTATCGGCTTCTGGAAGCGGCCTACGCGCTCCTGCGTGATGAACACGGGCCCACCATCATCGAGCTTCACGGCGAGTGCTACGAAGGGATACACGATCGCGGACACGGCCCCAATGAGCAGTGCCCCGAGGATGTCGATGACCCGCTTGAGCGCATCGTAGGTACGCGACGCACCGATCTGATCCAAGACCCACGCGTAGCGTGTGAGCGAGAGCGGGACACGATCGAACACTTCTTGGTAGAGATCCACGACGTCCATGAGTGCGAAGCGCGTCTTGTGGAATGCAGCATCGTAGATGATCGGTAGTGCGGAGAGTACCGCTGGATCGGCGTAGTCGATGACGACGAACGTCACATCATCCTCCGCGGCGACGCGGCATGCCCGCTGGATGACTTCGTGCGTCGGCGCGTGCGCGGTATCGATCACGTACGCGAAGGAAAAGGGGTATCGATCATCTTTGGCCACCTCGTCTGCGAGCGCGCGCGCATCGGGGCCCGACGCGATGAGCACGCCCTTGAGCGACCGGGTGGTCTTCATCCGTGAAAAGAGCCAGACGCGCCAGCCATAGATGAGCGGCGCGGACACGATGAGGTACAGCAAGAGATTGGTCTTCGGTGCGATCCCAAAGAGCGGCACCGCGAAGAAAAACAGACCCGCGATCGCCATATTGATGAGCTGTACCGAGAAGATGAGTGAAGGCAGCGCGGAGCGGAACAAGCGTGTGTGCTTGCCATAGAGGCCCGACAAGAAGAAGACAAGTATCCAGACGACGAAGAGGAGTGCGAACGGCTTGGCGTGCATGCTGAACAAGCCATATGTCGGAAACTCGAGATATCGCAGCGCGAGCATCAGCCAGAGGGACACGACAAATACGGCGATATCGCCGATGAGAAGTATGAGATGTTCGTATTTAGGTATGGGCTGCATAGTAGGCAGGATTGCGCGAGCTCTGGTGCGCCGGACGGCGAAATCCTGTATTATTCTGCTATGAAAAAGGGCTTAAAACAAGGCCGGAAAAAGCTCCTATTCCTCATCACGAAATCGAATTGGGGCGGGGCGCAACGCTATGTCTACGATCTCGCGACCAATGTCCCCAGCGACCAATTCGAGCCTGTCGTCGCACTGGGCCCTGCTGCCGGCTCTGAGGCTCCGGGAGCCCTCGCCGAACGGCTCGCCGCGGCAGGCATACGCACTATATTCGTCCCGGAACTGAGTCGTGACATGGGGGTGACTGATGTTTCGGCATACCGTGCTATCAGCAGGATCATCGGGGACGAACAGCCAGATATCGTCCATCTCAATAGCTCGAAAGCGGGGGGGCTCGGCGCGCTCTCAGCTCGCATGCATGGCACACCGCGCGTCATATTTACCGCTCATGGGTGGCCTTTCCGTGAAGCACGTAATCCCCTGTCGAAGGCGCTGATCTGGTGCGCCTCGCTCGCTACCGTACTGCTCTCTCACAAGACGATCTGCGTCTCTGAGGCCGACAGGCATGCATTCGCCACTATCCCGTTCATGGGTCGTAAGCTGATACGGATCTACAACGGCATCGACCTTTCAGCAGCACTGGGCTCTGGCGTGCTCATCCGCGAGGCGTTCCCGCCAGGCACATTCATCACCGGGACCATCGGCGAACTCACGGCCAACAAGAACCAGACGGCACTTATCGAAGCGGCCAAGAATGACGCCGCGATGCACGTCGCGATCGTCGGCGAGGGCGAAGACCACAGCATGTTGCAGCGGCTCATAGGAACATACGGGCTCGCCTCGCGCGTGAAGTTGTTCGGATTCATCCCTGCCGTCGAAGCGCTCAAGGGCTTCGATGCGTTTGTGCTTCCCTCTCGCAAAGAGGGGCTCCCGTATGTCCTCATCGAGGCGAAGCGCTCCGGGCTGCCGATCACTGCCAACAGGACCGGTGGCGTCGGCGAGATCCTCGATCTGCCTCTCGAGACATTCGCGCTGTCGAAGATGATCGCGGAGACGATCGCGCTCTACAACGCGCCGATGAGCTCCGTCTGATCCTTGGCACGGCCGACAGGCCGTGCGTGCTTACGCAATCCCATGAGCACGCCGAGTGCTGCAAATTCGGTGAGTAGATGCGATCCGCCGTAACTCATGAACGGCATGGTCGTTCCCGTGATAGGCAATAGTCCCATATTCATACCGATGTGTACGATGGACTGTGCGATGAAGTAGATCGCGACGCCGGCCGCGACGAGCGTATCGAAGTTGTCAGCTCCGTGTGCCGCGATCATGAGGATACGGATGATGAGGATCGAGAATAGCCCGAGTGCGATGACGACGCCGACGAAACCCCACTCTTCGGCGAAGGCCGCGAAGATGAAGTCGGTCTGGTATTCTGGCAGGAACCGCAGTTTCGACTGGGTCCCATACCCTATCCCCTTCCCGAATATCTGGCCGCTGCCGACCGCGACCGTGGATTGGTATGCGTTGTAGCCGGTGCCATGGATATCGGTGAGGGGGTGGACAAATGTGAGGATACGCTGCTTCTGATACGGATGGAGGCCGTACATCCAGAGCCCTGTGAACACCACCATCGCCGTAAGGAATAGAGCGGTGAGGTGTTTCCAGGAAATCCCGGCAACGAGCACCATGCCGAGCCATATCGAGGTGATGATGATGCCGCTTCCCAGATCGGGCTGGAAGAACGCGAGAAGGAACAGGACGAATGCATAGGCGCCCGAGAGGATGATGTGTCTGAAACGTGCGATCTCGATATGACGTCGCGCAAAGTATTTCGAGAGCAGGACGACCAGGATGAGCTTGGCCGGGTCAGATGGTTGGAGCGAGAGGAGTCCCAAATTGAAGCGGTTCTGCGCCCCTTTGACCAAGGCGCCGAACGAGAGTACGAGCATCATCAGGACGACGACGCTCGCGTAGAGCGCCGTGATGACCGGTGTCCTGCGAAGGAAGCCATATTCGAACATGCTCGCGACGATGAATACTGCGACGGCCAATGCTATCCAGACTATCTGCTTCTCGAAGAATGCGTTTTCAGCGGAGAAGCTGCGCATAGTGAAGAGCCCGAGGAGCGAGAGCCCGAGGGCCGCGCAGAAGAGAGCAACGTCGATGTGCGCAAAGCTTTTGAAGAGCCGCATGGGGGCAGGATACCTGCGTACGGCGAGTTTGCAAACGAGACGGTTAGTGCGCGGTCGCGGTAGAGACGGGTACGACGAGCGGTATCACGTCGATGCGGCCGACGGCACTCGGGAAGGGGTCCGGCCACGTGAACACCACCTGCTGCGTCTCATCCGCACCGAGTCGCGCGATACGGGTGGCGGACGATGCATACGCGTTCCCTGCGGTGTCGAATACCGTCGCGACGAGCCCGATGTCGAATATCGGTGAGACCGATGCATTGTGCACGCTGGCCGTGACCCGCGGCGTGGTGCCGACGTCGCTCGGCGAGATCTCTGAGACATCGACGACCCGTGCAGCATCTCGCATCTGTTCCCACTCTGGCTCGGCGGTGAATGAGAGGAACGCACGCGTGACGAGACGATTGCCGGTGTCGATGCCGCCTTGGAAGACCGGCGTGATGCGTCCTGGCATGATGAAGGTAGTACCGGTGCGTTCCGCGACGATCACGTTCTCGGAATCGTAGAGCTTGAAGCGATACTCGACAGCGCGCACGCCGGCACCGTCGTTAGGGTTCTCGATGTAGGCTGCCGCGTTGTACGAACCGTCGCGCACGCGAAACGCACGGGTCCAGGACACGGCTGATGGCTGCAGCTGCGCTGCGTCGAGAAGTGGACACGGACCTCCCCTGTCGATCGCGGTCTCGCCCTGATTCTGGATATTGTCGGTACACGTGGGCGGGATGGTGAATACCTTGTAGGCGATGGGGCCGCCGATGACTATGGCGAAGAAGAGGCAGACGCCCAGGATATAGAGCACGCGCCGACGCATGGCCCACGACATGCATCCAGGATACCACGCAAAAGCCGCCCCAAGGGCGGCTTTTGTATTGAAATCTTTGTTCTGGCGACTAGCTACTCTCGCCTTTCGACTACCATCGCCTCAACTCGGCTTAACTGCTGTGTTCGGAATGAGAACAGGTGTGACCCGAGCGATAAATCACCAGAACAAAAACTTCAATGTGCAATCTCGTTGACACTGAAGAGCGACACATACGCCTATACGGCGTACAAGAAACACATAGAGGAACAATCGTTAACACGTGACTCCCACGATTCCTTTCGAGAGTTCTGTCGATCAATTAGTACACCTCGGCTCAAGATATTACTATCCTTTCACCTAGTGCCTATCAACGTGGTCATCTCCCACGGATCTATAACGATTCCTTATCTTGGGGTCGGCTTCCCGCTTAGATGCTTTCAGCGGTTATCCAATCCGAACATAGCTACGGGGCGGTGCTACTGGTGTAACAGCCCCCAGACCAGAGGTTCGTTCATTTCGGTCCTCTCGTACTAGAAACAAATCCCCTCAAGAATCAACGCCTACAGCAGATTAAGACCAACCTGTCTCACGACGGTTTGAACCCAGCTCACGTACCTCTTTAAATGGCGAACAGCCATACCCTTGGCACCTGCTCCAGCGCCAGGATGAGATGAGCCGACATCGAGGTGCCGAACTTCGCCGTCGATTTGGACTCTTAGGCGAAACCAGCCTGTTATCCCCAGAGTAACTTTTATCCGTTAATCTTCTCCCGCGTCTAACGCGAAGAGTCGGTTCACTTTGCTCCACTTTCGTGCCTGCTCCGGACGTACCCGTTGCAGTCAAGCCACCTTATGCCAATGCACTATCGTCACGGTTTCCATTCGCGACTAGGTGACCTTAATAGGCTCCTCCGTTACTTTTTAGGAGGACAGCGC
>CAYOHS010000055.1:0-5525 GCA_964403865.1 uncultured Candidatus Saccharibacteria bacterium | reverse complement strand
ATTTTTTTCTCAATAGGATGGACGGAACAAAAGAATATATATCTTTTGATCTGTCACCTCGCGCCTGTTACAGGCGTCGAGATGTGTTTGCAATTTTGGTTGCGTTGTGTGTTTCTTACTTTGCTACTTCTCTTCGTTTCGAATATTCAGTTGTGAAGGTCCAATCCCGAGGCCAAGCCCTCCTCTGATAAGTCCAGAGAGCTTTCGAAGGGCTAGATCCTTGGGGAATCTGGCCAACCACGGAAGTGGGGAGAGTCTACCGCGGTAGCCTCCAGGAGTCAAGCGGCCAGGCCGGCGACCCGGTCTATAAACGCCGCTATGAGGCCATTGGCCACAGGGGTATCCCCTATGACCTCCTCCGCCCGCTTCCCTTCTGGGAGGTAGAGGGCGAGGGCCTCGGGGTACGCCAGGAGGTCCTCGGCTAAGAGTTCGGGATGGAATTGCAACGTATAGCAACGGTCACCGTAGCGCAGTGCGGCAAACCGACAGGAAGGGCCTTCGGCGAGGATGACGGCGCCCAAAGGCGGCATGGTCACGCTGTCGCGGTGCGCGTACTGGGCTGCAAACGCAGGCGCACAGTGACCGAGGTACGGGTCTGCCTGCCCGGCTTCTGTCAGCGTCACCTCGTGCGTGCCGGCTTTTTTCTGCGCGTGATCATGAGTCACCGCGCCGCCGAAGACCTCCGCGATGAGCTGGTGCCCGAAACAGATACCCAGAGTGGGCACTTGGCGCTCGATGAGATATTCGACGAGCCCGCGCACACGATCGAGTACCTCTCGCGCGCCGGCACGAGTCGCATCGTCTTCGTCCTTGCCGCCGTGGAGGAAGAAATCACTCGAGCCGCCGATCAAGACTCCGTCGTACCCCCGCACGATATCGGCCGGGTTATCCCAGCTCTGTTCGACGTCGAGCGTCGATATAAAAGTGAACTCGGCTTTCCCCTGCGCGGCGCGCTCATATGCGGCACGCTCGGCGGCTTGTCGCTCGGGAGTCTGACGAGATTGGATGGCGAGTATGCGTTTCATCCGGATAGGATACTGAAAAAAATGACCCCTCGCCAGGCGAGCTGACGAGGGATCAAAGGCTGAGACCGGCGGTGGTTCACCCGCGAGCGTGGCGCGGATCATACGTCCCGCGCTTGGAGAAGCCAGGATCTCGGCTTCCACGGGCGATTCCGTCGAAACCCAGGATGCCGTTCCGGACCTGCGAATCCGCAAGCTTGCGGATGGCGGCGATGACATCGTCGAGGTTCTGCCCCTTCAAGCTCTTGAGGGCCTCGGCGAGCGACGTCACGTGCGAGTCGCTGAAACCCGCTTCGGCAAGAGCTTGGCTGATTTCCGTGAGCTGGGGGGCTGAAATGCGTACGGGAACAGTCATGTCACACCTCTGATTTTCGGGTTCTCCACAGAACCGCTCGCCGCACTCTACGTATGCGCATTCAGTATGTCAAGAAAAAGCCGCCGAACATGCGTCCGACGGCTTTTGATGGGCACGATTGCCTAACGCTTCGTGCCAGGCAGTCCGGTCGGCGAGTCCGGATCCCAGTCGTATCCCTTGAGATACGCCTGGAGCGCGCCGTAGACTCGCGCCCAGCTGCCGGATATCTCTCCGGACTTGTCGGTCACCGTCGCGATTTCCGTCCCTCTCGAATTGCATGAGGCTGCCTTATCGGCGGGCATCAGGGGATCCTTTGCCATTGTCATCGTCTCCTCTTCCAAAGAACATCCCACGAAAAAAGCCCCTTCTTTTGGGGCCATTCGCGCGTATCTGTGTGCAGCGGATCAGGCCCCGATATCGGTGGTAATCCCGCCAATAATCGAAACGCCTCGCTGCATGCATCTACTCTACTCGCGAGCGGATGCTTGTCAACGCAAAGGGCCCATGTTACGGTGGATTCATTCCCGATATGCATATCTCTGCCAATTTGTCCTATTGGTTCTGGTTTACCAGTCCCCTGCGAGAGGGAGGATTGCAGTGATACCAGGCCCGACGCCAAACATCACTTCAGCCCCCTCTCTCGGAGGGGGCTGAACCTTTTCGAGATGAGGGCGTTCGTGTAGAGTGCACGACGCAATGCCAGAGGGAGAAAGCCGATGGCTGAGAAAGTTCTTTCAGCGGAAGAACTCGCACTTGCGGAATACAAGCGCCAGTTCAGGAATGCGACCGGCCGAGATATGCCTGAAACCGAGGAGATCGATGACTATCATCGCAAGCTCCTTTTGTCCTGGGCGACTTCCCCTAAAGGTCGTCCGGCACCGTCGCTGTTTTGCTGATGGTCGGGGTCGCGATACATCGCGGCCCCGACCACTCCTCAAATCTCGCCGTCATTGCTCGACATGGTTCGAGCCATATCGGCGGGACTTGTCGTAAGACAGGTAGCCGAACAGTTCTTTTCCAACTTCATGAGGAGGAACAGCCCATGCAATCTGCGAACACGTCCGGCAAGGCGGCAAATTTGTCCGCCCTTGCCGCAATCTCTGGCATCAGAGTACCGTCATTTACCGTGGTCTCGGCTTCAGCAGATGAGGCGGAGATCAAATCTGTCGTAAGCACGTTCCTGAGTGCGAACCCCGATGTCACGTCTGTCGCGATACGTAGTAGCGCACCGCACGAGGACGCCCGGCAGGCATCCTTCGCTGGCATGTATGAATCGAGGTTGAACGTCGCGCCCACTATCGACGCAATACTCGCCGCGATCGCAGCCATCCGGACGCACGCGGCTGACAAACACGTCACCGCATCGCACTATGCCAAGTCCCGAGGCATGGAAGACATCCTCCCCCACATCGACGTCATCGTGCAATCGATGGTCAATGCTGAGCGTGCGGGAGTATTGCTTTCCCACAGCCCTGGTGCCCAAGACGGGTACTGGCTGGTCTCGTCAACGGACGGTCTTGGCGACTCTGTCGCCAACGGGTCTGTCAATGGCGGACTCATACGAGTAGCACGCGGCACACCGCTTACGGACATCACATCGTCCTGGCTCGTTCAACTTATCGAAGCAGGTATGTTGATCGAGCGTGCATTCGGCAGCATGCATCTCGACATCGAGTTCGCATTCGAACGCGGCAAAATCTGCATACTCCAATGCAGACCATTGAGCGAACACGTCGAAATGCCGCGGGGAGACGAAAGCGTCCGCTTGGCGTATCTGAGCGAACTCACCGCAGACATCGAGAGAGCGTACGCAGAAGACGTGCTCGGCGACATGATAGACATCAATCCCGCAGAGCTACTCGGGGGGAAACCCTCAACGCTCGAGGTTTCTGTCTTCAGGTACCTGTTCGGTGATACTGTCGTCGAACGCGCCCGCGAAGAACTGGGGTACGCTCCGCTCCATGTGGGTCTCATCCGTGTACTCGGCGGCAAGCCATACGTTTCGCTGCGGAGTTCGGCATTCAGCTTGCGGCCGGCGGGCATCCCTGACGACGTCTATGACAAACTGGTAACGGTGTATTGCAGGAAGCTGAACTTCGACTCCGCGCTACAGAACCGCGTGGAATTCCAAGTGATAGCGATGCGTCCCGGAAATAAGCTGGAGCGGATCATGACGGCCGGTGGCCTGGATTCGCAAGAAAAAGAGACCGTGCGCTCGGCGTTCGCCCGAATCGATCGCGGATTGGCAGGTATGAGCTACCCGCTGCTGTGCGATCTCGGCGGATGGAAACAAGCGTATGAGTCGGTTTGTGACTCGTTCGCAAACATGTCGCTTGCTGACCAGTTACGTCACGTTCGTGTCGGGACGCACAAGTTCGTCCAAGTCGCCCGTATGGCGTTCTATTGGCGAAACGTCTTCGAGGAAGATCATCCAGGAGTGCGTTCTGATCGTCTCTTGCATGGCCGACTCTGGACGCGGATGACAGACCTCAGGTCGGATCTGCGAGCGTATCACGACGGTCAACTTCCAAGAGACGAGGTCGTCCGACGCTATGGCCACATCCGGCCAGGGCAATTCACCCTGTTCGGAGAGACGTATGGTGATAACCCGGACTATTATCTGCTTGGTGTACCGCCTGGCTCAGAAAAACCGCGGGTCCCGAATCCATATGAGCTTGAGGATTCACTCCGAAAGACCGCAAGGTTCATGGAGGCGCGCGAGGATGTGAAATATCTCTTTGCGCGGGCTCTCAGTCTCTTTGCTTCGGCATTGCGAGCGGAATTAATCCGCTTGGGCATGGATGAAGCAGCCGCCTCAGGGCATACCTGGGACGAACTGATCAGCGGGGTTCGACCGATGCCGAAAGCATCGAAAAACCCCTCGGTCATCATGCCAGAGGTACTCGTGCGAGGCACAGACTTGCGCGTTGTCCGATCATCGGCAGCAACTCCAACGTACGTCACGAGCGTGCGGATCGCTGCGGATCTCTGCATCCTGGAAACACCCGATGCGCATGCAGACGTGGCAGGGAAAATCGTCTTGATCCGCAATGCGGATCCGGGATTCGACTATCTCTTCCGTGCCGGCGCAGCTGGGATCATAACGCAAAACGGCGGTCCGGCCTCGCATATGTGTATCCGGGCAGTTGAGATGCGTATGCCGGCATGCATCGGCTGTGGTCAACAGGTCTACCACCAGCTCTCGCGAGCACGGTCGGCGACACTAGACTGCGACGCACGTCGCCTCTCACCTCACTGAAGATAGCCCCTCCGGTCTAAAGACCGGAGGGGTTCCTTGTTTGCTATCCCCCGAGACTTTTTTCGGGTATCGTACGGCAATGCCCAAGACAGTTCTGTTCCTCCGCCATGGGAAATTAGATCTCCCGTACCGTGACCACGCTGAGATGCCTTTTGACGTATTTGCTGATCTCGGTTCTGGAAAGTTGAATCCACCTATAGACACTGCATTCGCCGGCGCGGCAATTCACTCTTTTAGAGCGGAAGCGATGTGCCTCCCCGGCACGCGTATCATTTCGAGCCCGTCACGCCGATGTCTAGAGACTGCCAGCTATTTTTCTTCGGTACTGGGAGATGTCCCATCGACTCGTATCCTGACGTCATCGGCGCTCGCAGAGGTCGAATTTGATTTACGGATCTTGAATGCCGAAAACCGCATAGCTGCGGCTCTTTCGGCCCACGATATAACTGCGGCGAACGCAGCCGTATTCCACGGAATGCTCTCAGGTCAGGGCTGTGAGCTAGTCAGCGATGTCTACTCACGAGTCGAAGAGGCATTTAAACTGATTCGGGCAGAGGAATCTCCAGTCGTGTGTTTCACCCACGATTTTTTCATGCGGGTTATCGAGATATATATTCATCGACGCGGGGTGCCGTACTTCGAGGTGACAATGGACGACCTGCTTAGGACGAAACGTAATACCTATCTGAACGGTTTCCAAACCGACTTGGAACTAAATACGTTTTCAGCTTTCCCGCTTGAGAAAAACAAGCTCTCACCCCAACAATAGCTTTTTTACTTCCCTCTCTTTCTCATCAAACCGCTCTATCACCACCTTGCAGTACGGATTGTACACAAACACATCTTCGAACAGCTTCGTATCCTGTCGCACGCTCTCGACCGCGTCGTA
>CAYOHS010000054.1:0-5606 GCA_964403865.1 uncultured Candidatus Saccharibacteria bacterium | reverse complement strand
AGCTTGGTGCCTGCACCGACCACGATGGAGACCGCGGTGGAGGTGGCGATGGTGGAAGCGCCACCGCACATGGTGAGGGTGAGGTTCTCATCGGTGCCGTTGTTGTAGTTGCCGACGGCGGTCATCTGGTTGCCGGACGTACAGGTGGTCACGACCGAGTATGCACCGCCTGCAGTGACGGTGATGTCGGTGCCGGTCGCAGAGGAGAAGGCTTCGGTGAAGGCGCTGGTGGCAGGGTCGAGCGCGATCTTGATGGTCTGGTTGGCGTATATGGCGTTGGTGGCCGTGAAGGCGACGGTGTGCTTGGCGAGGGAGGAGAGGTTGGAGTCGGAGAGGGTGTCCTTCACGTTGGTGAGCTGGGCCGCATTTACCGTATCGAGATACGGAAAACCGGTAGCCCACAAGACGGCGACGAGGACGAGGAGCGCTCCGATCTGCTGACGATACCGATACATTGCATGTATTGTACTCCAAAAAAATCGCGACGTGGCTGAAAAAGCCCCAAAATTGTGGACAATTCGGATTGCTCGCATCCGTTTCCATCTTTCCCCTTCTGCGGTTAGAATAGACCCATGCGATGGTTCTCGTTCCTCAGTAGCTGGAAGCGGGCCGAGGGTCTCTCGTTCTACAATACGCTCTCCAAAGAGCAAGAGGTCTTCTCTCTCCCCTCCACAGCAAGCACCGTACGCATGTACAACTGCGGCCCCACCGTCTACGGCCCCCAACACATCGGGAATCTCTCCGCCGCAGTCTTCGCGGACACCTTGCGTCGTGTACTCGAACACAACGATTACAAGGTCAAGCAGGTCATCAATATCACCGACTTCGGACACCTGGTCTCCGATAGCGACGACGGGGAGGACAAGATGGCAAAGGGCCTGCGCGCAGCCGGCAAGGAATTCACGATGGAAAACATGCGCGAACTCGCGACCGGGTTCATGGAGCAATACCTCGACGACGTCGCAGCGCTCAACGTCGTGACCGAGAAGATAACGTTCCCGCGGGCATCGGATCACATCCCTGCGCAGATCGCGATGATCGAGACCTTGGTAGAAAAAGGATACGCATACGAGACGTCCGACGGAGTCTACTTCGAAGTCTCGCGCTTCCCGCGCTACGGTGCGCTCGGCGGTATCGATCTCGAACACCAGAAAGAAGGCGCGCGCGTCGCCATCAATGGCGAGAAGCATGGTCCCAACGATTTCGCGCTCTGGAAGAAGAACGAATCCCTTGGCTGGGATTCACCGTGGGGGAAAGGTTTCCCCGGCTGGCACATCGAGTGCTCGGCGATGATCCATTCGCTCCTCGGCAAACAGATCGATATCCATACCGGCGGCATCGAACATATCGCGATCCACCACAACAACGAGATCGCGCAGAGCGAGGCCGCGACAGGCAAGCATCCGTTCTCACGCTTCTGGATGCATCGTGCGCACATCCGCATGAACGACGCCAAGATGGCCAAGAGCGACGGCAACGTCGCCTATCTCTCCGATGTCCTCGAGAAAGGCTACCATCCACTGGCACTGCGCTACTGGTTCCTCACGAGCCATTACCGCTCCCCTGCGAACTTCACCTGGGACGCACTCGATGCCGCGCAGAAGGCCTTCTTGCGATTGCGTCGATTCGTCGACACAACCGGCGATGCCGCCAAAGTTCCCGCAGGGATCGCCACTCGTATCGACGAACGCCTCAACGATGATCTCGATACGCCGGGCACGCTCGCGCTCTTGTGGGAACTCTCAAAAGAGGCTCAGTGGACTCCGGCACAGATCAAAGCAGCGATATCGTATGCGGACACTGTGCTCGGCCTCGGGTTCGAGCACGACGACGCCATGGCAAAGAAGCTCTACGAGAAAGACCTCGGTGTCGAGGTCGCAGCCGATGATGCACCGGCAGATATCAAAGCATTGCTCGAAGCCCGCGAAGCAGCTCGCGCCGCAAAGGATTGGGCCAAGGCCGATGCTCTCCGTGCTGAACTCGCAGAAAAAGGCTACAAGATCGAAGACGGTGCCGGCGGAGCACGCGTAGTGAAGATGGGTTAAAGGTTGAGCGGCAGCCGAGGATCGGCTGCCGCTTGTCTTGATCACCGGAAGAGGCTGGGCTGCTGCAATTCCTTGCAAGAGACGCTCCCGCGCGGCTGATAGATCACCGTATCCGCGCGGACGACCGGCTCCACGATCTTGCACCTGCCGTAGCCGACATACGAGGCGTAGACGCCGATATTGCGCCAAGTCATGGCGCTCCCTGCGAAGCGGAAGTACTCGCACTGCTCCGTCATGCAGGTCACCAGCGTATAGACGGTGATACCGGCGAGTCCGACGGTCAGCAGCATCCTCTCGAATTGGGTCCGCACATGATCCTCCCTTGCTCTACTGGACTGGGGCCATAAAACCCGCTCTGAGGCTCGATGTCAAGGTCAGATGACGATATTGACGAGTCTGTCTGGGACCACGATCACCCTGCGGATGGTCTCGCCTTCCAGATGCTTGGCAAGTGATTCGTGGCCGCGCACGATCGCTAGGATATCGGCTTCGCTCGAGCCCGGCTGGGCGCTGATCGTGCCGCGCACTTTGCCGTTGAACTGCACGGCGATAGTCACCGTGAGCGACTGCATCTTCTTGGTATCGTACTTCGGCCACTTCTCGATATGGATGGATTTCTTGTGCCCGCGGGAACGCCACAGCTCTTCGGTGATGTGCGGCGCAAACGGTGCCAAGAGCATGAGCAACGTATCGAATTGCTTGTGTGAGATGCCATCACGCTCGGCTTCGTTGAGGAACGTCATCATCGCAGCGATGGCAGTATTGAACTTGAGCGCCGCGACGTCTTCCGTCACCTTCTTGATAGTCTTGTGGAGTGAGGACTCCAGCTCCTTGTACACGCTCGGCGTCCCCTTCTCGCTCTCCGGCTGGCCCAGCTTCCATACGCGCTCCAGGAAACGGCGTACGCCGACGACACCGTCGGGATTCCACGGGTAGCTCCCGGTCTCGTTGAACGGACCGATGAAGGCGAGATACATGCGGACCGTGTCTGCCCCGAGTCGCTTCACGATCTCGTCCGGGTCGATGACATTGCCGCGTGATTTGCTCATCTTAGCACCATCAGGTCCCATGATGAGTCCGCGGTTCATGCGGCGCGCATAGGGCTCGCTCTCGTTGACGAGCTTGAGGTCGTAGAGGGCCTTGTGCCAGAAACGCGAATAGAGGAGGTGCATCGTCGTGTGCTCTGCGCCGCCACTGTAGAGATCGACAGGCATCCACTCTTTCATCTTTTTCTTGTCGGCAAATTGCTTCGTATTCTTGGGATCGGTGTAGCGCAAGAAGTACCACGAGGAATCGACAAACGTGTCGAGTGTGTCCGTCTCGCGTTCGGCCCACGCTTTGCACTGCGGACACTTCACCTGCTTCCACTTCGCGGCCTTTGCCAGCGGTGACTTGCCGTCTCCTGTGGGGAGATAGTCTTTGATGACCGGCAGCTTCACGGGCAGATCCTTATCTGGCACCGGCACAGCACCACACTGAGCACAATGTATGACCGGTATCGGCACTCCCCAGTATCGCTGGCGAGAGACTATCCAATCGCGCAGGCGGTAGGTCTTTTTGGGAGTGCCAAATGCTGCGGTCATCTTCTGCTTGGCATCGGAGATCGTCAGACCATCGTATGGGCCCGAACCCATTATCGTGCCGTCGCCGGTATAGGCCTTCTCTACTATCTCCCCGCCAGAAACTACCTGCCTGATCGGGAGCGCAAACTTCTGCGCAAACTCAAAGTCTCGCTCATCATGTGCGGGTACGGCCATGATGGCGCCCGTGCCATAGTGAGCCAGCACGTAGTCGGCGATGTAGACCGGGATCTTCTCACCGGTCGCGGGATTGATGGCATCGACACCTTGGAGCTTCACGCCCGTCTTCTCCTTCCCTTCCTGCCGCTCGAGATCGCTCTTGCGCTTGGTGGCAGCGATATACTCCTCGACTTCTTTGGCGTTGGTGATATCCGAGAGCTTTGCGACCATCGGATGTTCCGGCGCGAGCACGAGATAAGTGGCGCCGAAGAGCGTATCCGGGCGGGTGGTAAAGACGCGAATCGTCGGCTGCAAGGTTTGGAGAACAACAGGCTCGATGTCACCGCCAAAATGTGGCTTCTCTGCCATCACGCGTTCGACAGGTGCGCCCAGCGCGCTGGCAAGCGCACTTGCCTGAGCGTCTGATATGGCATAGTCGTTTACATCATGGAGTATGGTTATCTGTCCCGCATTTCGGCGTATCTTCTCGAAATCGAAGTCCCATCGGAAGGTCTTGTCGAACGGACGCGGACGGTCTTTGAAATTGCGATTCATGAATCCTCCAGCTGTCACGAGTCTTGCGATGGGCCTATCAAGCTTCTCGAGAACTTTCATCGCGACGACGGACCCCAGGCTGAATCCACACAGCACGGTATCCTCATCATAGGTGGTCGCTGCGAGCGCCACACCGACCTGCTCTTCTTCAACGGGTGCGTCCGTATTCGGAAGTCGAGGCAGGATGACTTCATGCCCCATCTTTTCAAGTTCACGTTTCAGCCACAGGAAGCGTGGACGATCCGGAGCACTCGTAAATCCGTGCAGGATGACGAACTTGTATTTTTTTCCAACATCAACTTTGAAATCGATCTCCGCGCCTTCGCTGCGGCCGATCCAATTCTTCTGCGAATCTTTTATCTGCTGCGGCCAATCCATGGCATCGAGATCGTCGACGAGCCTGTCGGCGTAGTCGGTGATGCGCAGGTTCCACTGCAGCATCGTACGCTGTTCTACCGGCGTGTCGCACCGCTCGCACAGGCCGCCCACCACCTGCTCGTTGGCCAAGACGGTCTTGTCCTTCGGACACCAATTGACCGGCGTCTCCTTGCGATACGCGAGACCTTTCTTGAGGAATTGCGTGAACATCCACTGCGTCCAGCGATAATACGCGGGATCGATGGTCTGCACCTCGCGCGACCAGTCAAAAGATGCGCCCATGCTGGCCATCTGCTTTTTCATGTAGGCGATATTCGCGAGCGTCCACTTGCGCGGATCGAGGCCGCGCTTGATCGCAGCGTTCTCGGCAGGAAGACCGAAGGCATCGAAGCCGGCCGGATATAGCACGTTCTTGCCCTGCATGCGCAGCGCACGTGCCGCGATATCGGGTACGGCAAAGGCATACCAGTGGCCCACGTGGAGATTGCCGGAGGGGTATGGGAACTCCGTAAGCAGATAGTGATTCTTCTTGCCGGGTACCTTGTCCCTGGTCTTGTACAAGCCCTTTTTGGCCCAGTCTTTCTGCCACTTTTTCTCTATCTTCGTGTGGTCGTAGCGCTTCATGGGAGAAGCGTATCACACAGGTGCAAGCCGCAAAAGCGCTAACGGATGGGTGCCGCAGCGGGCACGGTCTTGGCATTGATCGGCGGGTACTTGTCGGGATCGATGGTGCGCTCGAAGCAGTTCTGGCCCGCGGTGTGCTTCCAGGTCTCGGCTTCCGCACCACCGTAGTGCTGTGCTACCGACGCATCGGTGCTGCCGGTGCGCGAATCAGCGTTGAAATCGGCGCAGACTTCGAACGAATACGGCGCCTTGGTGATGCGATAGC
>CAYOHS010000053.1:3075-6346 GCA_964403865.1 uncultured Candidatus Saccharibacteria bacterium | reverse complement strand
AAGGCGTAAGCGGATTTCGAGGCATTCTTCCAGCCCGCGAGATAGCGCAAGGCGGCGAGGCGCTCGGCAGAGCGTGTCTGGGCATCAGCACCGTTGTCCATCATGAGGATGGCGGTCGCGAAGACGGCCGTCCGCGGGTCCCACGGATTCGCCGGATCCTGACCGGTCATCTTTGAGATACGCGGCGCGTACTGTTTCCATGTCGAGGGGATGAACTGAGCCGGACCCATCGCGCCGCCCCAGCCGTACCACGGCTTCTTGGATACCGGCTGCTTGTCTGGATCGAGCCCGAGCGCAGCACATATCTCCTGGAATATCGGTGCGTCGCGTGTCGGATGCATGTCTGTACGCCAGTTACCGCTGCCGAGGTTCTGGCCGAGATTCGTCTCTTCCGAAAGGATCGCGAGGATGACCGCCGGCCGCACGCCGGTCTTGGCACTCGCCTCTTTGGCGTACGCGTACATGTCGCCGAATGAGACGGATTTCGTATCACGCAGCGAGAAGAGTGCCGCACGTATCTGCGCCGCGCTCTGCTGTTTCTGCGCGATGACCTGCTGATACAGCTTTTCCTGGCCCTTGGCAGCACTCACGAGCGACTGTTTGTCTTTCTCGGCCTGCTTGAGCGAATTGTTCTCGAGCACTTGTATCTGCAGCAGGTCTTGCTCTTCTTGTTGCTGATCCTGAAGCGCTGCCTTGCGTGCCGCCAGATCATCGCGCGCTACGGCGATCTGGTCGAACGACGCGCCGAGCGCCTTCTGGATGCTGCCGAAATCATCGATCTCCTGCATGAGATCGGTCAGCGAGCCGCCGAGTGCTATCTCGACGAGCGAGAGGTCGTCTATCGCGCGCGTCTCACGCAGCATCTGCGCGATCGAATCGCGTCCTTGTACTACCTTGGCGTCGAGCACGGATATGCCTTTTTCCTTGTCGGCGATCCCTTGTTTGAGCTGCTGGATGGTGAGATCACGCTGCTTGATGCCGAGTTGCGCGACCTTGATCTTAGAGTCGAGGATGGATACATCGCGCTCGAGCGATTGGCGCTGAGACTGCTCTTGCGCGAGATTGGTCTGGGTCCGGAGGATATCTGTCTCTATCTGATCGAGCTGTGTCTGGAGAGCCGTGCGTTGCTCGGCAGTGGTCTGCGCCCAAGCCGCTGCTGGCGAAAGCACGACGAGTAGCAAAAGAGCTGCGATGGATCGCATACAGGAAGTTTACCACGAGCCACCTTCCGTCTTGATAACGCACACCAAGACAAAGCGCCCCGTGTGGGGCGCTTTGCGAAATTCTGTGCGGGAGATTATTCCTGCTTCGCTTCCGGTGCGGCTGCGGCTTCGCCTGCAGGGGCAGCTTCGACGACCGGCGTCGGTGCCTCTTCCTTCTCTTCGACGAATTCGGTGACAGACGCGACGATCTCGTCGGCATCGGTCTTGAGCTCGGCAGACGGCGGGAGCTTCACGTCCTTTGCGGTGATGTGATCACCGACATTGACGAGTGTTTCAAGGTCGACTTCGAGATGGTGCGGCAATTCGGCCGGCGCGACCTCGATCTCGATCTCGTGGAGAGCTTTGACGACGATGTGACCGGCCTTCTCGGCTGGCGCGACACCGACGAACTCGAGCGGGACAGCGATCTCGATCTTCTTGCCCTTCTCCAAGACGTAGAAATCAGCATGCATGACCTTGCCCGTGACCGGGTGGAACTGCACGTCCTTGAAGAGTGCGTCCTTCTCTTCGCCGATGCCAGAGATGCGGACGATGGTCGTCTCGCCAGCCTGTTTCCAGACCTTCTCGAGCTGCAGAGAATCGATAGCGACAGATGTCGGAGCCTCCTTGGGGCCATAGAACACGGCCGGGACCGCACCCTTGGCGCGGAGCTCGTCGTTGGTGGCCTCGCCCTTCGGGCTTACTGAAAGAGTTACCATGACGCCTGATTATACGGATTTTTCTCGTGTATGCAACACGTCTCAGACGAGGCCGGCGAAAAGCGCCAGCTTGGCCTTCACCACCGCCTTCATCGCGTCGGTCCCTCCGACCAGATACTTTGCCGGTGCGACGTCGTCACTCTCGGCAAGCCCGCTCTCGATGCCGCGACGATATGCCAGACGGATCTCGGTATTGATGTGTACCACCGCGCAGCCGGACTTGATAGCCGCACGGAAATCGTCTTCGCCCGTGCCCGAGCCGCCATGCAAGACGAGCGGCACCTGCGCTGCAGCAGCGATCCCAGTGATGCGCTCGATGTCGAGGTGTTTGAAGGTACTCGCATCCTTGAGCATGCCGTGGATATTCCCCACTGAGGGTGCCAAGAGATCCACGCCCGCTTCCTGTACGAATCGTGCGGCGAGTTCGGGAGTCGTCTTATCGAGACCTGCGCCTTCGGGGATCGCATCAAGGAGCGAAGAACCAGAACCGATATACCCGAGCTCGCCCTCGACGAGAACGTCGCGCCCGCTGGCGCGAGCATACGCCACCGCTTCTTTTGCCTGCGCGATATTGTCTTCGATCGATAGCTTGCTGCCATCGAATAAGACCTCGTCGAAACCGGCGTCGACTGCCTCGCGGATAGCCTCGAGTGTCTTGGTGTGATCGGCATTGAGATAGATCTCCTGTCCGGCATCGCGGAAGCTCTTCACCATCGCCACGACCTGTCGCACACCGAACCAGGTGCGCTCGCCTTCTGAGACGCCCACCATCACCGGCAGCGAAAGCTCGCGCGCTGCGGCCGCGACCGCGTTGAGCTGATTCGAATCAGATACATTGAAATGTCCGACAGCGACGCCACGTGAGCGCGCGTCCATGATGACTTCGCGAAGTGTTCTCATGGCGGAAGTATACCACCCGCAACGGCCCGCCTCCCGGCGGGAACATCTCGAGAAATTACTAGAACCCGAGCCAGCTCCAGAATCCTTTCTTCGTCGTCGTGGCGGGAACAGCCGCGGCAGGTGCAGGCGCAACGACCGGTGTACAGACGTACCCTGGCGGGCATCCCGGCGCACACATCGTCGGGTCGATGGTCACCTTCACCGAGCATGAGCTTGTGCCGACATCCGAGGTGGCAGTGAGCGTATACATCGTCGTCGTCGCGAGCATCACGGTCGAACTGCCGACGAGCGACACCGACTGGCCTGGCGCGAAGCCGGCCTTGTCGGCATTGGAGACTTTCCACGAGATCGTGGTCGTCGCGCCAGCCGCGATACGACTCGGCTTTGCCGATAGTGTGCACGAAGGCTTCGCAGGACCCGCCGGTTCCGCATCGGTCCGCGTACTTGATA
>CAYOHS010000053.1:0-2975 GCA_964403865.1 uncultured Candidatus Saccharibacteria bacterium | reverse complement strand
TGCACTGGCTGCTGGTAGTACACGGGCTGTATCGGCTGCTGGACCGGCACGTATGAGGTGGAGTAAGCCTGGTAGGTCGTCTGTGTTTGCGGCGAAAGCACGTTGGCGAGGACCATCGGCACCTGCGAAAGTCCGGCGCCGACATAGCTCGACGTGTTCTGTCCGTAGGGATAATCGTACCAATATTCGTTGTAGTCGTATCCGTAATAGTCGGAACCTTCATTGTCGCTATAGTACGCGCCACCCGAAGAGACGTCGTCTTTGAGACTGCCTGCATTGCACGAGCCATCATCCATGCAGGGTGCGTACCCATACCCGTGCTCATCTATATACGCCTGAGAGTCGGGAGTGCGGTCTGATCCATAGGGGTCTACCCAGTCCATATCCTGAACCCCGTCGTCCACCGTCGCCGTCTGAGAGTGCCTCGAAAGCGCAAAATCCTCGGTGCGTGGGAATAGGACGGGGAAGAATACGAGCACCCCGAGCATGCCGACGCCGAGGGTGAGATAGAACGTACGCTCCAGGGACATGCCCCCATCCTACCACCATCCGACTCATAGCTCCTTCATGCTGTGGACTGCCCTGGCCGTGTTAAAATCCTCATATGAAATACGATTTTGTCGCGTTCGGGGATATCGTCATCGATGCGTTCATCAAGCTCAGCGATGCAGAAGAGCTTACCAATCATGGCGTGCGCGAGCTCTGCGTACGCTTCGGCGAGAAAGTACCGTTTGATTCCGTGACCGAGGTGCTCTCGGTCGGCAACGGTCCGAATGCGGCTGTCGCCGCGCACAAGCTCGGGCTTGCGGCCGGGCTCGTGGTGCACGTCGGCGATGATCTCAACGGCCAGCGCTGCATCGACGACCTCAAATCGCGCGGCATCGACACCTCGCTCATCGCGCGCGATGCGGGCTACAAGACCAATTATCACTACGTGCTGCAATTCGGCCCCGAGCGCACCATCCTCATCAAGCACGAGCTCTACCCGTACAAACTTCCCACCTTCGAGGAGCCGCCGAAGTGGTTCTATCTCACCTCGCTCCCGTTCGAGACGCTCGATCACCAGCTCGAGATCGCACGCTACGCCGCAGCAAACGGCGTAAAGATCGCCTTCCAGCCCGGCACGTTCCAGATCAAGCTCGGCAAAGAGAAGCTCGCCGAGGTCTACGCCGCGACCGAGATATTCTTCTGCAACAAAGAGGAGGCTCAGACCATCCTCGGCACTGCCACGGCCGATGTAAAAGAGCTCATGGCGGGCATCAAGGCATTGGGTCCCAAGATCGTCGTGGTCACCGACGGCCCCAATGGCTCGAACATCCTCGACGCCGAAGGCACCGCGTGGCACGTCCCGATGTATCCCGATCCTGCTCCGCCGGTCTCGCGCACGGGTGCCGGCGACGCAACGGCATCGACGACCGTCTCGTATCTCATCAAAGGTCTCCCGGTCCACGAAGCCTTGATGCGCGGCATGATCAACGCCGCATCGGTCGTCCAGGGCGTCGGCGCACAGACAAAGCTGCTCACGGATGCCGAAGTCGAAGGATGGTACGCGAAGAAACCGGCTGAGTTCGTGGCAGTGCAGCTCTAGTACCTATGGACACCGGCTTTGCGGCCATACTCATCTTTGAGATCGTCGCCTTCTGGGTCTTCTACTCGACGCACCATGGACGAAAGGCGGTGTACCGCAGCTGGTATGCGTGGATCATCGACGTGTGCGGCATCGCGAGCGGCACATTCCTCATGTGGCTGGCAGTTCATATCAAGACGCATCGGGAACTCTTCACGATCGATGTCCCGCTTTTTCTGCCGTTCATATTGTTCCTCCTCGGCAGCTGGCAGGCGGTGATACATGGGGTGAAATGGCTGCGACGCACGACCACAAAATGAAGAGGTCCGGGTGCCAAGGGCATCCGGACCTCAAGTCGTCACTGGGGCCGTTTGCGGTAGAAAATGGTCGTCAAACCCGCCTTCTGCAGGTCGGTGTCGACATCCATCGTCGCGGCAAGCGCGGCTCGAGCCTTAGTCTCACCATCTGCAATCTGCATGGCGCGACGCAGCGGTGCCGAGAAAAAGCTCGGCGGCCGACGCGCGATACGGACGGGACCCTCTCCGGGATCCTTCTCGTAGAGATCTGAGGCAAGCTTGAGCGCTTGGGTCAAGTCCGCCTGCGTGACCTTCTTTTCCATCCGCGGTCGTTCGCGATCGCGCCACATCAGCGGCGCATTCGCCTTCGCGTCCCAGCCTGGCGGTAACCAGGTGATGGCACTCTGGAGTATCTGAGGGATCTCCACGCCCTCGCTACGCTTGATACGGAGATTCACCTTGATGATCTCCGCCATTGCACGCTGGCGCTTCTCTCCCGCAGGCTCTTCGAGCGAATCGTAGGCCGCCATGAGCGCCAGATCATCGATCGCCTTCTTCTTGGCTTCGCCAGAAGTCGGTATCTCGTATTTGACCTGGGCATCACCGCGCCCTGCGAGTGAACGCCCCGCCTGCGACACAGATGAGAACGGCCATTTGATGCCGCCCCACACTTTGTCGAAGACGTCGAAGCCCCGAAACGCCATGAGCGCAACAAGTGCGATCGCGGCCAAGATGAGGCACCATTTAACTATTCCCAGCACTTGTCGTGCCATGCGCTTCTCCTTCCGAAAAGTGGGAATATGCCCAACTCAAACAACAATGGGCTGGCGGTATTATATCACAAATCCTCCTTTTGTACAGTTACGCTACCGCACAGTCGCGTACCCTCCCGGCACACCCTTGGGCGACAAGACGATCTGCCAGAGGTTGGTATGCCGTGCCCGGAAGCTCCCTGCCATCGAGAGCAGGTAAAACTTCCACATCCGATAGAAACGCTCTCCGTATTTCTCCTTGAGCTCCGGCCATGCACGATCGAAATTCTGCCACCATGCCATGAGCGTCGTGTCGTAGTCGGCGCCGAAGTCGTGCCAATCCTCCAGGACGAACAGGCC
>CAYOHS010000052.1:5217-6549 GCA_964403865.1 uncultured Candidatus Saccharibacteria bacterium | reverse complement strand
GGGCGACATCTGCATCTGCTTCTGCATCTCGTCGACCGTGAGCGTGAAGAACTGTTGCTTCGTGGCCATAGGGATATCCTTGTTGACTGCGAGCTGTGACGCGGCCTGCGTGAGCTGTTCGCGGACTTCCTGCAAACCAGGTGCTTGGTACGAGACGGCTGTCTTGAAGTACGCGAGATTCTTGCTCACATCTCCCTGCGGCGCGATGGCCATCAGAAGCGTGCGATTCTGCGCCAATGCATCGGCATTCACGTACCATGCGCTTCCCCAAGCGAGGATGATCGCGCACGCTGCTGCCACCGGGAGCGTCGCGGAGCCGAGCGAGACGGTACCGCTCCAGAGCCGAGGCGCATCATCCGCTTCTGCCGCACGGTGCGCGATGTACGCGAGTACTGTCGCGAAGAGGATGTAGCTCGTGACGTTGTCGAACGTGAAGAGCAGGTAGAAGAAGTATCCCGCGAAGAGTCCGGTCAGGATGCTGCGCTCCAGGTGAGAGAATGCGCTCGAGCGCCACAGCGCGAGAAGCGCGGTCATGTAGAGCGAGAGATAGCCAAGGAGCCCGAGTAGGCCGCCAGCGACCAGCCAGTCGAAGACGATGTTGTGCACCCGATCAAACCACGGCTCCTGCCCGTACATGTTGGGATCGAAATACTTGTCGAAGACGATGGCGTAGTTCTCCTGTCCCCATCCGAAGAGCGGCTTCTCCTCGAAACCCTTGAGCGCCATACCGGCGTTCATGAAGCGCGAAGATGTGGTGCCATCGGAGAGCGAGATAGACGCGATGCGTGCCAATGGCTCGATGCGCTGGATCCAGCTGGCATCACGCACAGCCCAGAAGAGGCCGGCGAGTACGATGACGACACCGATACCGGCAGAAAGACGCCACGCATTGCGTGAGCGCGGCGACTGCACTACGAGGAGGATGGCAGCCAAGACCGCCCCACCGATAAGGCCGAGTATCGCACCACGGGTCGCCGTGAAGAACATGATGAAGAAGTCGAGCGCGATGATAGACCCATAGAGCAAGACTGCACCCGTGCGCTTGCCAGGACCCTTGTCTACCCAGGCACGCGCGAGGAAGAGCGCCGCCATGAAGACCGTGAAGAGCATGTAGACGGCGAGGTAGGTCGCATTGCCGAAGGTCGCGTCGAGACGAACGCCACCCTGATTGATCGTCGCGAGGCCGGCGAGCTGTAAGAGCCCGTAGCAGGAGACGAGGACCGAGACCCCGAGGATGGTGTGCCAGAGATACTTCCACAGCTTGCTAGACAACACGGACGTCGCCACCACGAAGTACGCAAAGAGGTGCGCGAGCGTCACCCAGCCATCCAT
>CAYOHS010000052.1:0-5117 GCA_964403865.1 uncultured Candidatus Saccharibacteria bacterium | reverse complement strand
GCGACGATAAAGACGATAAAGGGCAGGGCGAAGATGCCTGCGATCACGGTCCAGCGGAGGACCTGTTCTAAGGTTTTCATGGGGGCATTCTAACACCCCCCGAGGGCCGCGCTAGCGCTTCCCTATTGCATCACCCAGGGGAACACGGCGTAATTCCCATGTGGCGGTGTCGGTTGTGCCCCCGTGAGATAGGCGATGAAGTTGGCTACATCCGAATCGATATTGGTGCGGTTCTCCCATACCACGACGAATGCATGGTCGCCGGGGTTCATCCCTGGCATATTGAGCGAGATATCAGTGGTGGGCACCTTCCCCTGCAGGTCCGCTGACACCTCTGTCGAGGATCCGACGTCTCCGAGGAAGAATCCGACATATCGGTTTGCAAACGGAGAGATGAATCGAGAGAGCAGCACGCAGAACTGCGAGGCCGGGAAGGTCGGGATCGGGCTCGATTCGGTGAGCACCGATGCACCGCAGTACAAGCCCTTGGCCGGCCAGCCCGTGGAATTTGCCGCGCGCGGGGTGCCGTAGATGATGTAGCCCGACGAGTCGTGCGCGGTGGCTGTGTAGGTATCGTTGGACTGCCAGCTCGATGCTTGCGATCCATCGGTGCCGATACGCTCCATGGATTCCATCGCCCAAGAGTTCGGTATGCCCGGCTGTGCACTCGTGCCCACGGCGTGCGCCGTATGTCCTGCACACCAGCCGTGACAAGCAGCGACGACCGGCGTCGCATCGAGGGTCGTCGTCGCCGTGCCGTCGTACCACACGAGACTCACCCGCTCCCCTGTCTGAGAGAAAAGATCGAAGGGCGTCACGAGATCAGCACGGACATCCGTCGTTTCCTCGCTACGCTCGATCAAGAAATAGCCATTGCCGAGCGAATCCTGCCCGACGGCCGTTCCTGATAGCTGCAATTCAGAGCCAGCGGAGCGCACCATCGCGACATGTGAGAGGTCGAGAGCATACCCGCTCGCATTGCGCAGCTCGATCCACTGGTCGTTGGGTGATTGCACCGTACCTGCCCACGCGATCTCGTTGATGCGTAGGGGCGAGCTGAGCGAGACGATAGCCAGCGATGTCGACGTCGCGACGTCACCACGTGCCGAATGCCCGACGATCTCGATCGTGGTCGTCGCACCCTGATTCAGGGCGATACTCGTCGATGTCGCCACGATCCTCCGCGCAAGCATGCCGTCGACAAGGACATCGAAGCTCGTAGCAGCACCAGGGTTCGTCCAGGACACCGTCGCGGATGTCGCGGGGAGTATGCAGTAGCTCGTCGAGAGCGAGTAGGTACAGGCGGTCGCCGAGACGACCGGTGCGCTCGGTGGAGGCAGGACGACACCGATCGTACGAGGGATCGTCGCCGAATCCCGTGCATCTTTCGTCGCAGTGAAGCTGATCGTGCTCGTCCCCGTCGCGAGCGTGAGCGTGAGCGACCAATCGCCGCGCGAATCGGTCGTCGCTGAACCGCTGGCATCGCCGGATGCCGAGACGATCGCAGATGGTGTGGATGAGCCGGTGAACGCCACCGTGGTCGTGGCAAAGACCGATGCATCGTCCGGACTCGAGAGCGAGAGCACTGGGGCAACAGGCACGACGACCGGAGGCGGAACGACCGGTACAGAAACAGGAGCTGGATCTAAGGTGGGTGCTGCCGCGCCACAAGCACCCGAACATCCTCCCCCGCCACCGTACCCCGGCTGGTAGGGATTCGCCTCGCGTGGCACGAGCGCGGGAGCGATCACGAGCTTGGGCGCGAGCGACGATGGCGAGGGCACGGCCACGTTCGCCGATACTACGGGCGCGGCTACGCCGACCGATCCCGATGCATCACTGCGAGCACCGAGCGGCGTGGCGATCGTCGGCGAAGGCTGCTGTATCACCTCGGGGGAAAGCTGGACCACCACCGGCTGTTCCTCGGCTAACGTTATGGTGACAGGGGGTTCCTCGGCGAGCGCCACGGCGGCTGCGGCTGTCTGCTGGCCGTTGAGTTCCTCGATGTCGGCCTGCGCAAGAGACGAGCCGTATAGTTTCTTTACCGCACCAAAGCCGGCGCTCGCGAGCGCCTTCGCATCACGCTGCGCGGCAGAGGTATTCTTTTTCTCGAGAGCCAGTGTCTTTTTTTCCGCTTCGACGGACCGGAAGAAGAGATCGATGACACCGACCCCGTTTTGGATAGCGTTGCGAGAGAGAAAAGAGAAATTATTCGCTACAGTCTGGTGATTTATGTCATCAAACAAAATCACAGACTTATCCGCTTTGTGTCCAAATCGGTCAATGGCATCTCGGACAACTGCCACTTTGTGGCCATCCTGTCTATCAAACGCAAACCCGTCGTGCACATCGAGTTGCGACAGATTCGGAAGATCGTACCCGGCAAACAGCGTGTCCTTGCTCACAAAACGCGTGTTGGTATAGCTCGCGACCTCATCGAAATAGGCCGACAAGTTCGAGTGGCGAGGAACCGTTATCGAGCTCACCCTGGGCACCGTTGCACTCGCGGTGTACTGCTCGTAGGGATCGGAATCCAGCCCCGAGAGATGTTGGTCATTCCGCACATGGGCAGGGACCGTGCTGTCTTGGATGAGGTGCAGGATATGGCCAAGCGTAGCCAATCCCCTCGTCTTATCCCCATGCGCATATTCGTATACCGCCCTATCCCAGGAATAGTCGGTAGGCGATGAGAAGTAACTATCATTGCGTCCGACCGTAGCGGTAAGACAGATAAAGCTGCAAAAGTTCGCCTGCGCCTCCGTATCTTGCGCCCACTGTTCAGACTCCAGTCCGAGCTCTCGCCAGAATTCCGTAAGACCTCGATGGTTCACTGGATCGAAAAAGTGATTAAGCGGGCGCTTCCCCTCATCCTCATCCGCACTCCCCTTCTTGATGGCAGCTGCCGCCACATCGTCGATGGTATCTCCTCGCCAAGATTCGTAAGCGTTTATAGTGGCCTCCGTTAGTGCCTGATGGGCATTAATTGAGTAGGCGAAAGAGCTTCCCGGAAGGAGCAGCGCTATTACAAATACGATTACTATTTGTCTGTAAGTTTCCATTTTTCAGTGAAGGGGTTAAGCTTTGCTCTAAATAAAAAACCAATTTTGTCTCCCTTGGGATAAACGTTCAGCTCGGCCTGCTGACCATCTTCGCTTTTCAAAATTTCCACCTTACCTGTTTTATAAGCTTGAACTAGTTTCGAGAAGCTACCGCTCGTCTCGCCTTCTGGGGAATGCTCAAGATTATATTTTTGCTCCTCTACCACAAAATATTTACTCGCCAACTCGTAATCTTTCTTCTCAAGAGCATCTATAAAAAACCGAAGTGTTTCCTCGGGCGTCTCACCACCATAGGTATCCGCCTTGTAGGAAGCTTCGAGATCGGATTCCTTCTTCTGGAGAAGCTGCCAATACGAATCGGCGACCTGATTGCGGATCTGATACTTGGTCATGTCACCCTCCCACTGGAAATACAGGACCGCCTGCCACGTGGCGGCTACTCCTGCCGCGACCAGCACCCAGAACCACCATCTGGTATATATCGGTTTGTGTGATGTATTCGGCCTAGCGACCCACTTCATGGCTGGGATTATCCCACACGATCGCCTCCACTCCTCGCTTATCCACAGTAATCCGCTCTTCAAGACCTGTTGCATCAGTATCGTTCTCACCCCCTCACGATTTCCCGCCCACCCACTTTCAACACCCCTCTTCCATTCTTGTGTATATCCTTATTTTCGCGATAGCGTATAATAAGAATATGATTAGGCCTGCATCGGTCGAACAGCGATCTGCCCGAGGAAAAAGGCGTGAACGGATACAGCAATACATCCTCGCAGCAGTCGGGGTGTCAGGTATGCTGGCCCTGTCAATGGTTGCGCCGAATGTGGCCGGGATGTTCGCAAAAAAAGTTGCGAGTCTTTCACAGCTCCAGGTCCGATCACGATCCGCAATCACTCGCCTCTCTCGAAAGGGGCTTGTACGACTCGTGCGGATCGACGGCGCTATCAGTGTGGAGATCACCCCGCGTGGTCGTGCTCTGCTTGCGCTCTACGAAGCCAAGACATTACTCGCAAGAAACCAAAAGTGGGACGGCCGCTATCGGCTCGTCGCATTCGATATCCCTCAGTGTTTCAAGAAGCGCCGCGATCTCCTTCGCACGACGGTACGGAATCTTGGCTTTCTCCATCTACAACACAGTCTTTGGATCTTCCCGCATGATTGCGAGGAAGTCGTGGCACTTCTTAAATCCGAACTAAAGCTCGGTAAGTCTGTGATCTATATGGTCGTCGACGAGATTGAGAACGACACATGGATACGGAAGCATTTCAAGCTGCCGTTACGTACGTAGGTGTTCGAACCTCTCCGCATCAGAGATATCCTTATTTTCGCGATGGCGTAACTTTAGGATTCCACCCATGGGTATTGGTATTCCCGCCGGTACACCCGTTCGACCACGACACCTCTCAACCCGGAAATTTTATGTCGCAACGCCAACCTTTTCGGGCCTAACGACCGACTTAAAGATTTGCACCTCGTGTAATTTCTTAATTCGCGCGGGTGTGTCGAATACAAGCGCCTCGATCCTTTTGATCGACACATCGGCGGCTGACACTGCCTGATCGATCTCAGAGTCCGCCGCGATATATGTGTGCGCTATACACATCTGACCATCGTGGGCGAGCTGCATACTGAGCACCCATGAATCCGAGTCGTCAACCTCCCGAAGGGCGAACTCTAAGCCTTTTGCAAATTGAAGCTCTGCCGCACGGATCTTGAAATTTGCATCCCCGTACGCTGCGAGATTTTTGGAGGAAGTAGTCGCCTCGACCGGATGTGCCTCAAAGATCGCCAATTCGACATCATCGCGGATCCCGTTCTTGTTCGCGTCTACTCCCAAGACTTTCGCACCCGACAGACGAGTATCTGGTGTAGGTGGTATATGAGTGCCGTCAACATCTCGCAACCCTATGTGCGCTCTACTTATTTCGGATTCGGTATTACGCCGACTATCTTCTTCGGCGACGATCGGCATGCGCCATATGACGCCCGCAACGAAGAGCATGACGAATAGCACGACAAAGATGCCGAGCCCCCGCAGTATCTTCCTGCCGAGCG
>CAYOHS010000051.1:0-6550 GCA_964403865.1 uncultured Candidatus Saccharibacteria bacterium | reverse complement strand
TCGTGAAAGCATGGGAGCGTTGCATGAGAGAGACCACCGGGCGGGCCCAGGCGTGATAGCCGTTCATGACGATCGCGGGCATCTGTGCGCCGAAACGAGCGTCGGCGTCCATCCATCCGTCCGGGATGAGCCCTTGGCGATTCAGTTCCGTGCAGATTACCGTGCCCGAAACATGAAAATCACCCCAGGGACAGAGACTGGCATCATAGCCCTCGTCGTTGTCATCTGGTGTGGTGCAACCGCAGGTATCGGCGATATCGGTATACCCGTCGCCATCATTGTCGAGACCGTCATGACACTGTGTCGAACCGAAAGGAGGCGGCGAAGGCATGATCGGCGCCGGATTTGCCAGACAATTTTGCGCCCCAAGTTGACCGACAGGCACACACCGTGGGCCCGGATGCGCACTATCCCACAATTTATTGTTGCACTCTGCAGAGATCGCTTGGACGGAGGCATCCCAGACCACCATCCATCCGTCGTAAGGGCAATCGTACCCCTCGATGCAAGTGCCGTGGGTATGAACGTCGTAGAGACATCCGGTACCCTCCACTACATTTGATGTATCGGAGAGATAGCAGCGACCTATGTCTGGAAGATCATGACCGCATGTATATGGGATTTGGTACCCGGAATAGACTGTCATGACACGTGCGCACTGTGTTGGATCATCAGGAACGGGAATTTGCCCCACCGGGCACGTGACGCATGAGCCGATCGTCACTCCTGTAGGGGGATGGTCAGTAAAGCTCTGCCACTCGGCAACAGTCGATGTCGGCACATATACGGAGAGCCCCACCACGCTCTCGTTCGTCACTTTCTTACATACACCGTCGGGACCCGTAATCGTCTGCGTAAGATGGAGGACAGCCTCAGCACCATCTAGCACGGACGCCTCTGCACCGCAGGGCAACGCGAGCGCAATAAAGAGCGCGAGAACACTATTGACAAATCTTGGACGTATCGACTTCATGCGAGAGGGTATCAATCTGTACCTGCTGCTGCTTGATAGCTTCGATGAGCTGGCCGATGAGCTGATCGTACTCGACGGTCTTCATGCCATCGGCATCGGTGTGCACCGCGCTCGGCATCACGGTCTCGACTTCCTGCGCGATCACGCCCGCGCTCGGTGTACTGTCCTTCTTCCACTCGAACGTAACACCACGAAGCTTCTCGATTATAGAAAGTCCTGCGGCGGTCTGTATGTTTGTCTTGAGGCGCGCGTCGGATGAGTGAAAGAATCCGGCTGCGGTGACATTGCCGGTCACGCGTGCGTTGCCAGTTACGTCGAGCGGATAGCCTGGCACATTGGAGCTACCGACGCCGAGACTGCCGGTGAGTACGCCATTGCCGAAGACGGTGAGCGCATTGACGGAGAGTCCAGCGTTTTTCACCTGATCCGACGAACCGACATTGATCGGCGCGGAGACATTGCCAGCAGGAGCTGTCTGCGTCGGGCCTGTCCACGCAAAGACGAATGGTGCTGCGATCAATGCTGCTGCGGCGACACTCGAACCGACGAGGAGACGTGATGAGTTCATGGTAAATATATTTATTGCTCCTGCCACTTCGGTATCAGTGTAACATCCGTCGATGCGTCCAAGGTGCCGCCCGAACCCACGCAGTGGAGAACGTAGGTGGTGCGCTGGTTGATGGGGCTCGAGGTGTTGCCGCCAGAAGCGGAGGCGGTGGTGTTCCAGGTGTCGCCGTTGCCAGAGACGGTGCATGAGGTGGCATTCTGGATGGTCCAGACGATCTTGGTGGTGGCGCCGGGCTTCACGAGCGAGGGCTTGGCACGCAAGACACCGCTCGAGCCATCAGGGTTGGTGCCGGCAGAGGGAGCAGGTGGTGCGGTGCAGAGGTGGTTGTCGGAGGCGCAGAAGTAGCCGGAGCCATGGGAGGAACAGACGTCGGTGGTCTGGGAACAATCCGCAAGGGTGTGCACGGAGTTGCCCGAGACACAGGAGTAGCCCTGGGTGGCCTGACAGCCCTGGAAGGTGGTGGCCGCATTGCTCCAGCTGATCCAGCCGAGATTGGTGTCACCCCAGGAGTATCCGGAGAAGGTACCGCCCGAGAGCGTGGGGCCGTATCCGGTGCCGGAGAGTGCGATCCAGCCGTCCCAGCCGTCGCTTCGGCTGGTCATGGAGGAGCAGTCCCCTGCTGAGGTGCCGGCACAGGCACGGGCCCAGCCGGTGATGGTGGAGCCGGTGAGAGAGGCGTTGGCAGCTGTCGTGCCGCTTCCTGTGGGGAACGAGGAGAGACCGCCGAACTTGATCCAGCCGATGTTGTCGCTCCAGGCGTATCCGGAGATGGTGCGATCTCCTGCTATCGAGACGCCGTATCCGGAGCCGGAGAGCGATATCCAGCCGATGGTGTCAGACCAGAGGTATCCGGTGATGGGAGTCGCCACCTGCGAAAAGGCTTTTGGCACCGTGCTGATGAAGATGCCCGCGAGACAGGACGCGAAGAGCAGCGATGCGAGGACACGATAGATATTGCTCATATACTCATTGGTGTTTGGAAAGCTGCTGCAACACTTTCAGTTTCTCGGCGACGCTGATCTGCTGGGATTTTGCGCTGGTCGGAGCCGAGACCGCATGGAGCACTTCTGCCTTGTGATCCTCGGGTATCGTTTTCGCATCAGCAGACTGTAGCGAACGGAGCAATGCCTCCCTCTCATTCATCACGGAAGGCTGCGGTATGAGGTACACCGTCGAATCAGTCGGGAGTATCGAGAAGAAATGTGAAGTGACGAAGTATGAGCAGATGAGCGCGATCGCGAACACCGCAACTATCTCAAACCTCTGCAGAGAGAGATTCATGCGTCAATGATACAGTACGCATCGCGTCTGCCGCGCCGACGATGTGGATACGAAAAAGCGCCGCATGCTGCGGCGCTTTTTTCGTATTACTGTTCGAGATTACTTCCTGCTCGCGATAACTTCGTCGGCGACGGCCTTCGGCACGATCGCGTAGTGAGAGAACTCGAGGTTCGGGACGGCGCGACCTTCGGTGAGAGAGCGCAGCTGTGTCGTGTAGCCGAAGAGTTCGGAAAGCGGGACCTTCGCGACGACCACCTTGGCCTGACCGCGATCGCCCATGCTCTCGACCATGCCGCGCTTCGAGTTGATCGAGCCCGTGACGTCGCCGAGGAACTTCTCCGGCGTGACGACTTCGAGCTTCATGATCGGCTCGAGCAAGACCGGCTTGGCCTTCTGCATCGCTTCCTGCATCGCGTTCATAGCAGCGAGCTTGAAGGCGATTTCCGAGGAGTCGACATCGTGGTACGAACCGTCGTAGAGGTCCACCGAGATATCGACGACCGGGAAGCCTGCCAGGACGCCGCGCTCCATGGCCTCCTTGAGACCCTTCCTGATCGGCGCGATGTACTCGCCTGGGATGACACCACCCTTGATGTTGTTGATGAATTCGAAGTGGTCTTCGCGCTCGACGTTGTTCTTCACCTTCTCGCCCTCGGCGATCGGCTCGAGCGGCTTGACGCGGATCTTCACATGGCCATACTGACCACGACCACCCGTCTGCTTGATGTGCTTGTATTCGACATCAGCCGTACCCTGGATAGCTTCGCGGAAGGCGACCTGCGGCTTGCCGGTCGTGGCTTCCACGCCAAATTCGCGCTTCATACGGTCGACGATGATCTCGAGGTGCAGCTCACCCATGCCCGAGATGATGGTCTCGAGAGTCTCCGGGTCAGACGCGACGCGGAACGTCGGGTCTTCGTCAGAAAGACGTGAGAGCGCGATACCCATCTTCTCCTGGTCGGCCTTGGTCTTCGGCTCGACGCGCATAGAGATGACCGGCTGCGGGAAGACGATCGATTCGAGGACGACCGGATGCTCCTGGTCGCACACGGTCTGGCCGATCTTCACCTCCTTCATGCCGACGAACGCGGCGATCTCGCCTGAGTAGACGACCTTCACATCCTCGCGCTTGTCTGCCTGGAGGCGGACGATACGACCGACGCGCTCTTTCTTGTTGTTGGCGGAGTTGTACACGGTGTCGCCTGCGGCGATCTTGCCGCTGTAGACGCGGAAGAACGTCAAGGCGCCCACGAACGGATCTACCTGGAGCTTGAAGACGAGCGCCGCGAACGGACCGTTGTCGTCTGCAGGGCGGGTCTCCTCAGCACCCGTGTCCGGGTTGGTGCCCTTGGCAGCCGGAAGGTCGAGCGGGCTCGGGAGGTAGTCGACGACCGCGTCCAAGACGAGCTGCACGCCCTTGTTCTTGAGCGAGGAGCCGGTCATGACCGGGAAGATCTTGTTGGCGATGACTGCTGCGCGAAGCGCTTTCTTGAGGGTCGGCGTGTCGATCTCCTTCCCTTCGAGGAAGTCGTTCATCAAGGCGTCGTCGGTCTCGGCGATGCGCTCGATGAGCTCGGCGCGATACTTCTTGGCATCGGCCTGCATATTCTCCGGGATGTCGTAGGCGATGACCTCCTTGCCCATCTCACCTTCGAACTTGTAGGCCTTCATCGACATGAGGTCGACGACGCCCGCGAAATCGCCCTCGGCTCCGATCGGAAGCTGGAGGCGGACAGCCTTGGTCGAAAGACGATCGAGGATGGATGCGTACGACTTCTCGAAGCTCGCACCCGTGCGGTCGAGCTTGTTGATGTAGCACACGCGAGGCACCTCGGCCTCCTCGGCGTAGCGCCAGTTGGTCTCGGACTGCGGCTCAACGCCGGCAACGCCGTCGAAGACGACGACTGCGCCATCGAGTACGCGCATGGAACGCTTCACCTCAGAGGTGAAGTCGATGTGTCCCGGGGTGTCGATGATGTTGAAGCGGTGCTTGTAGGAGGTGTCGGTACCCATGTAGCTCGGGTTCCAGAAACACGTGATGGCGGCCGCGGTGATGGTGATGCCGCGCTCGCGCTCCTGCTCCATCCAGTCGGTCACGGTCGCACCGTCGTGCACCTCGCCGATCTTGTGGCTCATGCCCGTGTAGTAGAGGATGCGCTCCGAGGTCGTTGTCTTTCCGGCGTCGACGTGGGCGACGATACCGAAGTTGCGCACTTTCTCCAATGGGTAATCACGGGTAGGCATATACGAATGTAAATAAAATAAAAAGCCCCGAAAGGCGTTGCCCGTAGAGTACCAGGATGACGGCCCCTTTGCAATGTCGACAAAGAAACGGCGCACCTTCACGGTGCGCCGCCATTCGTATCCCATTTACTCCCTTTTCATCGCTATCCTCGGGCTTGAGCAGCCGTACCAGAGATACCCATGCTCCGTGAAGTACGGTGCACACGCACCGCTTACGACCTCCACTATCAGCCGATAATCCGCGAGTTCGTCAGCAGCAAGGCCGGAGATAAGGACTCCATGCGAACCGCGATCAGCAGTGGGAACGGGCGACAACGAAACGTCTATGCTACGTACGTCGCGCCATAGCCTGTTGGCGACGGAACGGCGCACAAGCATCTTGAGCTCGAACGTACGCAGTTCGATAGGCACATCGAATACCCGAATGAGCATGTTTACTTTCCTCTGTCAGAGAAAGTCCTAAAAGTTCATTATGGCACGCTCAAAGCTACTCGACATACGGCGAGGTGCGAAGACCGAAAGACTTGACCGGCCTGCCAGCGCCGTATATACAAAAGATAGGCACTTCGAAATGATAGGAGTTTTCGATGCACATACCAGAGTTCAGGGTAAAAGAAGCCCTGCTCAGTCGACACCCGAAGTCGCTGGCAAATCACGCCCAAGCTCTCGCCAAAAAGGGCGACCATAGCCTCCTGCGCGCGATAAGCCACCTCTCCGACCGTGAATTCGACCTGGCAGATGAGGGGGTTGCGCAGGTGCGTGCGCAAGCGTTGTGGCTCAAGAAGCACGGGCTCGTCCCCGCAGACGTACACATCACCTCAGGCTATTACCGCGCTCAACGCGCTGCTCAGGAGATGCAGCTGCCCGGTGTCGTCTGGCATGCTGACGAACGGCTCAATGAACGCGACTGGGGCTCCTTCGGCGCACTATCGGCATCCGAACGAGACGAGCGCTTCCCCGGCTGGAAAGTCGCGAAGGAAGCCGACCCGCTCAACTGGCAGATGCCGGGAGGCGGTGAGACTCTTCAGCTGCACTATGAACAGTTCGGGGACGCCTGGCACGACATCAATAGCAGGTATCCGAACAAGCGCATCTTTCTCATCGGACACGGTGAAAAGTGGGCAGTGGCACAGATGTATATCGAGGCTCTCTCCCCTTCGCAATTCGCACGACATGAACGGGATCTGAGGCTCGAGAATTGCCATCTCGTCCATTACAAACGTGGAGCGGACGGACACGTCCACAAGCGCAGGATCGATCCATTCCACGCAACGGTGACCGAGTGGCATGTCGTCTCGCCACTTACCGTCTGAGCGAACGCGGCGTCCAGTACTCTCGACCCCGGCGTCATCGCCGGGGTCATCTCTTTTCTATGTCGACGCTCATCATCTCCCGGTGCGAGCCCAAGAACCGCTCACGCATATCCGCCGTGACACCGCCCTCCCCTACCTGTCGGAATCTCGTATCTTTCGCTTCTGGCGTAT
>CAYOHS010000050.1:0-6684 GCA_964403865.1 uncultured Candidatus Saccharibacteria bacterium | reverse complement strand
GATTGATCGTCTTCGATGATATCGGTTTCGGCGAGGAGCAGGATCGTCTGCGTGCGCAAGGCTATGCCGTCTTCGGCGGCTCGGCACTCGGTGACAAGCTCGAACAGGATCGCGTCTACGGCCAAGAGATATTCGCCTCGTGCGGCATGCGCGCGCCGGAGTCTCATGACTTCGCGACGGTCGCGGACGCGCTCGCATTCGCCGAGGCGCACCGCGCGCCGTGGGTGGTCAAGCAGAACGGGCACTCGAGCAAGAGCGTGAACTACGTGGGCTTCTTCGACGATGGCCGCGACGTCCTCGACGTGCTGCGCGCGTACACGGCAGAAGCCATCATCGAAGGTGATCCGATCACGCTCCAGAAGCGTGTCGAGGGCGAAGAGATCGCCGTGACACGATACTTCAATGGTTCCGATTGGATCGGTCCCTCGCTCATCAACATAGAGCACAAGAAGTTTTTTCCCGGCGACTTGGGTCCGACAACGAGCGAGATGGGAACGCTTGGCTGGTACGATACCGACGAGCAGAACCCGCTCTACCTGGAGACCTTGGCGAAGCTCAAACCCTTCCTCGCGAAGGCCGGGTATCGAGGCGTCATCGACATCAACTGCATCGTCAACGAGAGCGGCGTGTACCCCTTGGAAGCGACGAGCCGCCCCGGCTCCCCTATCGTGCACTTGCAGACCGAGCTCAACCACTCACCGTGGTCGGAGCTCTTGCTCGCCATCGCCAAGGGTGAGCCGTACGATCTCCAGGTAAAAAAGGGCGAGTACGCGATCGTCGTCGCGGTCACCGTGCCGCCATTCCCGTATGCCAAGAAGATCCACGGACATTCGCAGATCGGGACCCAGGTGTATTTCCTCGACGCGATGACCTCTGAGGATATGACCCACGTGCACTTCGAAGAGATCTCATGGCATGCGGAAAAGAATCATCACTACATCTCCGATGATCGCGGATACGTGCTCTACGTGACCGGGACCGCGGGTACGGTCGAAGGCGCACGTGAGACAGCCTACGGCATCATCAAGAAGCTCTACGTCCCCAAGATGATGTATCGCACGGATATCGGCATGCGCTTCATCGAGCGCAGCCGTGAACGCCTCACTGCGTGGGGATACCTGCCAGCACAGACGGCAGGTTCGTATCTCGCACCGATACTCAAGAGATTGAGCCTGCGTTCCTGACCTAGACCCCGATCAGATAGGTGCCGATGACGAGCAACGCGAGTGCGCCGCCTTTTTGCAGGAGCGCACCGGCTGTCAGCGATTCTTTCCCGAAACGCGGGAAGAACAGGGTGAGGATGACGCCCATGATGAGTACGAACGCGGGTTGGAACGCATTCACGAGCACGACGAGTACCACGGGTGCCAGGAGCGTCGCGTAGTGCATGACCGCCTCAGCGACGACGTAGAACGATTCGCTGAGCGATGCCGCGATTAATCCGCGGGCATCGCTTGAGAATACGAAGCGCGAGAAATCTTTTCGTATTCTCTGCGAACAGAGCACGAATGCGACACCCACGAGAACACCGCCTGCGTACCCCCAGAAAGCCGATTCCCAGAATCCTGCCTCGAGCGCAAAGAGCTTGAAGAGGACACCGTTGAGTGCATAGAAGAACGATGCCCCGAGCATCGGCATCACGACGGGATATTTGAACCGGAAGCTGCGACCACCGCGTTCGAACGAGAGGATGAGCGCTCCCGCGATGATCACGAGCCCTCCTGTCGCTTGCTCCAGGGTGATGCTCTCTCCGAGCAACAGGTATCCGAGCACGAACGCAAAGAGCGGGATGGTCTGATAGAACGGGACGACATACGAGGCTTCGTCGTGCCTGAGCGCAGCGTAATAGAGGAGCATCGAGGCCACGACGAGCATGCCCGTGATGGCAAGCTCGATTGCGGGGATGATGCCGATGCCGAGTACGTGCGGGAAGCACACCACGATGACGAGCGCGCCGACGCCGCCGAAGAATGCGGAGAAGGTCGTGAGCACCCACATGTTGTCGCTCTCCTCAGGGATGTAGCGAGAGAGGACCAACTTATCGAGATGATTGGAGATCGCGTACAAGAGGGGCCCGATGAGCGCGATCAGAAACCAGTGCATGAGCGGAACTATACCATCTCTCGGTCAGCCGCTTGAAGCGTGTCGGCGCAAACGGAGTCTGTGGACAAAGGCGTTGTGATTATCCGGCAGTCCCCCATACTGAAGACTATGTACGCTCACAAGAAGGGCCTCTGGCTCATGGCGGCCCTCTTACTCGCTCCCTCGGCGGCGTTTGCTGCACCGGCGCAGTGCACGTACTCCTGGCAATCTGCGCTGCGTATCGGCTCGACCGGTACAGCGGTCTCCGCCCTCCAGAAGTTCCTCCAGGTCTCCCCGACCGGCTACTATGGCAAACAGACGGCTGCCGCCGTATCCGCATTCCAGATGTCGCACGCGATATCGCCGACGGGCACGGTAGGCCCGCTGACCCGCTCCGCACTGAATGCTGCATGTAAGATGCCAGTGATCGTCGCGGCGCCGGCACCGACGATCGTTGCGGCACCGTTTACCATCTCGCCAGCAGCACAGCCTCCCCAGACGCTCGCGCCGGCGGGAGCGCTGTATGTCCCGTTCACGTCGTTCACGCTCACCGCAGGTGACGCCGATGTCGATGTCACCAAGCTCATCGCGACTCGTATCGGGCCCGCGCAGGACCAGGCATTCGATTACGTCTCCCTGCTCGACGAGAGCGGTAGCGAAGTGACGTATGGATATCTGCAGGCTGATCACACGGTGCTCTTCCGGGATTCATTCACGGTCCCGGCACACGAGACACATACCTTCACCATCGCGGGCAACATGAAATCCGATCTCACCGACTACGACGGGCAAGTCGCCGGATTCAGCGTCACCACGCTCGAGGCCAGCTCTCCTCTGAGCGGGAGCCTGCCGCTCAGCGGAACCCTACAGGCGATCAACGCGTCGTTGCCCATCGGTTCGGCGACCCTGATGCGCTCGGGTCTCGACCCTGCCTCAAACACGACTCGTGTCATCGGAGACACGCCGGTCACCTTCTCAGCGATACGAGTCTCGGCCGGCAGCCTCGAAGATGTGCGTCTGACCGGCATGACCTGGCGGCAATCTGGAAGCGTGAGCGACCGCGACCTCGGTAACGTCCAGATCCTCGCAGGAGATATGTCGGTGCCGGCGACCGTCGATGGACGTGACTATTCAGCGGATTTCCCGGGCGGCATACTCATCCCGAAGGGCACATCGCTCGATATCTCGATCCGTGGCTCGCTCTTGCCATACGCTGCACAGCGGACGGTCCAGTTCGACATCACCTACTCGACCGACATCGTCCTGCGCGGCACGACATATGGCTACGGCATCGCGCCGTATCCTGAAAACAACACCGATGTGGCCGGAGCGCAATCGGCGTTCCTCACGACCGACGGCACGACCGACGGCGATCCACTCACGCCGTTTTATGCCGGCTCGACGGTGAACGTGACATCGGGAACGGCCGTCTATATCGGCCTGTAGGTTTTGGTCCTCAGCCTCGCGCGAATGCGAGTGCGGCGAGACCGGCGAGTATCCAATAGAGACGGAACCCTTCTGCAAATATCGCTTGTATGCCGGGTTGGAATACCCACAGCGATGCAAGTGCTGGGGTAGCGAGCCAGATGCTCAGCGCGACGGCGACAAAACCGAGTCCGCCCAGGAGTGCCGAGAGTATGCCGGAGATTCCGTAGCCATAGGATTCGGTCATGCGGCGGATGAGGAAATAGGAGGCGACGAGCAGTACCGCAAAGACGATGCTGTCTCCATGCGACAGCGACATGAAGAAAGCCGCGAGAAATGCGGCGTGTGTCGTGAGTGGCAAGAGCGCGGCCGCGACGAGAAGCGCCATGCTCAAGCTCGCCACACGTGAGGCGCCGCTCTGATAGCCATCGAACGCACCGATCAGCGCGACGATGATGAGGAGTACGGCGTCTATCGGGAGATGTGTGAGAGATTCGGTAGTGCTCGCGATATCCATCGCATCAGTATCGGCGATATCGACCCGCAGCTCAAGCTATTTTGCGCCCCTGACGGGGACAACGAAGGGTTAGATGCCTTCGGAGCGGAGTTCGTCGATCAGCTCGCGCGCTTTGCGCGAGAGCTTCTTGGGCATGCTTATATCGATACGTACGACGAGATCGCCGCGATTGCCTCGGCCGTAGGGTACGCCTTCACCGCGCACGCGGATCGTCTCGCCGTGACCGGTGCCGGCAGGGATAGTGACCGTAGTGGTGCCTGCGATGGTCCGGATCTCTTTTTGTACGCCGAGTAGCGCTTCAGAGAGCTTGAGACTCACCGAGGTGAGGAGATTGTTGCCTTCGCGCGTGAATGCCGCGTCGGGGCGGACATGCAGCTTCACGTACAGATCTCCCGATCCACCGCCGGGGGCAGCTTCGCCGCGTCCTGGCATGCGGATCATCTCGCCGTCGTCGATACCCGCTGGCACGACGACGTGTATCTCTTCTTCTCGTTTACGCACGCCATCGCCGCGGCAGGCAGGGCATGGATTCTCGGGCACCTTGCCGCGGCCGTTGCAGGTCGGGCAGGGGCGGGCCGAGGTGAACGTGCCGAAGAAGGTGTTGCGTGTCTCGCGGATGTCACCCTTGCCGTTGCAGGTGGTGCAGGAAGAGGTCTTGCTGCCCTTCTGAGCGCCCGAGCCATTGCAGACATCGCAGGTGCCGACCTTGGCGATGAGGACGCGGCGCTCGGTCCCCAAGATGCTCTCCTTGAACGTGAGTTCGATGTCGATAGAGACATCGCGTCCGCGCGAGGCCTGGCGATTGCGACCGCCGCCGAAGACCTCGCCGAAGATGTCGCCGAGATCGAATTCCTGGCCGTTGAACTGGAAACCACCACCGCCGAAGCCGCCCTGGAATTGGGAGAAATCGAAGCCTTCGAATCCGCCACCGAAGCCGCCCTGTTGACCGCCCGCTTGGTACTGGCCGAACTGGTCGTACTGGGCGCGCTTGGATTTGTCGGAGAGTATCGCGTACGCTTCGCTCACCTCTTTAAACTTCTTCTCATCCCCGCCTTTCTTGTCGGGGTGGTACTGCTGCGCGAGCTTGCGGAACGCTTTCTTGATCTCGTCCTCGCTCGCCCCTTTCTGGACGCCGAGTATCTCGTAGTAGTTCTTTGCCATCGAGGATGATTATACGTGCAAGAGGAACATGAGCAAGATTTGTGAAGCCCTTCCTTTCTGAATCGGCGCATTGCTTCGTTACGCTCCGCATGACGACATTCAGCGTACGTCTCAGTACGCCTCAGGCCGTCATGCTTGCGTGCCTCGCACTGCATCCGATTCCGAAAGGAAGACTAGTGCTGTTCTCCCGAATCTTGGCTCTGTTGCGGGTTTTCTTGAGCACCGCCCTGCTTCTGCATCGCTTCGCCGATCTTCATCATTGCGGTCGAGAGCGCATCGCTCGCGGACTTTATTGCAGTAGCGTCGGAACCGTTGCGGGCCGTCTTGAGCGCCTCGATCTTATCTTGCACTTCTTTCTTGATGTCCTCGGTCACCTTGTCGCCGTAGTCTTTGAGCGATTTCTCAGCAGCATAAAGTGTCTGCTCCGCAGCGTTCTGCGCTTCGACAAGATCACGCTTCTTCTTGTCTTCGTCGGCGTGGAGCTCGGCGTCCTTGCGCATCTTCTCTACCTCGGTGTCAGAAAGGCCGGATGATGCCTCGATGCGGATCGACTGCTCCTTGCCGGTGTTCTGGTCCTTGGCCTTAACGCTCAGGATGCCGTTGGCATCGATATCGAAAGAGACTTCGATCTTCGGCGTGCCCCGCGCAGCAGGCGGGATGCCGTCGAGATTGAACCGGCCGAGCGATTTGTTGTCGGCAGCCATCGGGCGCTCGCCCTGCACGACGTGTATCTCCACAGACGGCTGGTTGTCGGAGGCGGTCGAGAATACCTGCGAGCGCGAGGTCGGGATGGTCGTGTTGCGCTCGATGAGCTTGGTCGCGACGCCGCCCATGGTCTCGATGCCGAGTGAGAGCGGGATGACATCCAAGAGGAGCACATCCTTCACGTCGCCGCGCAAGATGCCACCCTGGATGGCCGCACCGATGGCGACGACCTCGTCCGGATTCACGCTCATGTTGGGCTTCTTGTTGAAGTACGTCTCGACAGCCTTTTGTATTGCGGGCATGCGGGTCTGGCCGCCCACGAGGATGACCTCCTGGATGTCCCCAATCTTAAACGGGGATGCATCCATCGCTCGCTTGGTGATCATCATCGCGCGGTCGATGAACTCACGTGTGAGCTCTTCGAGCTTGGCGCGGGTCATCTTGATGACGAGGTGGCGCGGACCGGAGGCGTCGGAAGTGATGAACGGGATATTGATCTCGGTCTCGACAGCGGTCGAGAGCTCGATCTTCGCCTTCTCAGCTGCCTCATCGAGGCGCTGCTTGGCCAAAGTGTCCTTGAGGATGTCGATGCCACTCTCTTTCTTGAACTCATCGGCGAGCCACTGCATGATCTTCTGATCGATGTCCTTGCCGCCGAGGTGAGCGTCACCATCGGTCGAGCGGACCTCGATGACGTCGTCGCCGACCTCTAAGACGGAGATGTCGAACGTGCCGCCGCCGAAATCGAAGACGACGATCTTCTCATCCTTCTTCTTGTTGAAACCATACGCGAG
>CAYOHS010000049.1:0-6864 GCA_964403865.1 uncultured Candidatus Saccharibacteria bacterium | reverse complement strand
CGAGCTGTTGAAGTTGGAGACCTGTCCGGAAGTGATCACGAGATTATTGAGCGCGATGATGGAATTGACAGACGTGGTGGCGGCGAGGTCGGCAGCAAAGAGCGCGGAGGAATAGTACTTGTTGGTGGTGCCTTGTGCCAAGGCGTCGGTCGTGGTCGCGGCGAAGAACTGGTAGAACGGGACGCCGAATCCGGAGAGCTGGGTGGCCGGGAGCGAGAGATTCGGCAGGCCGGTGATGCTGGCCACGCTCGTGGTGGCGGCGAGGTTGCCGATGAAGGACGTGGTGGCACGGGCGGTGGTGAAGTACAGGTTCGAGCCTTCGGCAAGCGCGGTCGTCGTCGTACCGAACCAGTTCGAGAGCGAGAGTTTCGCGTCGAGCGCGTTCTGGAGATCGGTCTGTGATGAGAGCGTGCCGGTGATGGAGCCCCATGTACCACCGCCGCTTGAGATCCCGAGGGAAGATGTAGAGACGAGATCGTACCCGCCCGCTCCGTTACCGAGCAAGAGTTTGCCGTACGACGGTGCGGTGGACGTACCCGTACCACCGTATGCGACTGAGATCGAGGAGGTGGCGGACACGATGCCACCGGTCGCTTGGAGCGGACCGGTGAGATTCGAGATCTGCACGTTCGTCGCGTACAGGTTCGTCGTCGTCGCGCGAGAAAAGATCGCGCCCGTCGCAGAAAGTTCGCCAGTCGACGTGCTTAGCGTAAAGTTCGGATTACCACCGAGTACGCCGTAGTCATTGAACTGGATCTGTCCGGCGCTGCCGCCCGGAGTACCGACACCACCGGTTCCGGCGATACCAAGTGAGGACGTCGCGACAAGATCGTAGCCACCTGCGTCGTTCCCGACGAGGACCTTTCCATATGTCGGCGCACTCGATGTGCCGGTGCCGCCGTGTGCTATCGGGAGTATGCCAGTGAGCGACCCCGCGTCCGATGTTCCGGTAATGTTGTTGATGGTCGTACCGCCGGAAGTCGCCGAACCCGAAAGTGCCTGATAGATCTTGATCGCCTGAGTCGAATTGGCAGTCTGGACTTGGGCAATGCGTGCCGACAAACGCGAGTCGAGTTCCGCGAGGCGCTGATCCAGTACCTCAGCACTGATACCTCCTTGGGTCAGGATGCGCTGTGTCTCGACGACGCGCTGGATGATGGTCTTTGTCGAGGTGTTCGAGGCCGCGGAAGTGACGACCGGCTTCTGCACCGGCGAAGTCTGTCGTTTCGCGGTCGTGACCGGCATCGTCACCGGTACGATGCGCACGACGACCGTGCCATCCGAGATTCCACCTGCGACACTCTGCGATCGCGATGAGAACGGGAATGCTATCGAGTACACGAGCGAGTCGATCGTTGCGCTGAATGTCCGTGCCGCGGATTGAAGCGGCGTCGATCCTGTTGCAGCGGCCGCTGTTTGAGCCGAGGTCGTCGCGACATTCACATCGGAGTGTGTCGCCTGATGCGTGACGACCGCGAGCGCAGCAGATTCGACGTGTGCCGCAGATGTGCGCAGTGCGGCGAATGCCGCATACGCATACTGCGGATCGACGAGCGAGTAGGTGCCGAAGGTGAGCATCAGGGCGAGCGTGAGTGCGACGAGCTTGTGCGCGATCTCAGCGACGGTAGTCACGACATGCGCCGGTACGTGCAGATTCGAGATGGTCGCATGAGCAACACCGGGATTCGTAAGGGTCTTCGAGGTATCCGCTCCTGCACCGCGCGCAAGGGCCTCGCGTAGACGCTCGGTGACATCGATCTTCTCTGCAGCAACGGGGGCAGCTGCCTCTGTCAGTTTCGTCTTGTATTCGGTGACTCTTTCCTCAGAAAGCTCTTCACGGCGCGCGGCCTTTGCATATTCCTGTTCGATGAGAAAACGCTTGAGAGATGTCGTGCTGACATACCACTGCTTGCCGATGCGCCTGCCGGTAAGCTTCTCCTCGCGACAGAGTCGTCCGATGTAATCGCGCGTGAGACCCGACATCGCCGCTGCATCCGCAGCGGCGATGTGCTCAACGCCTTCGAGATAAAGCGAATCACTCATGAATGAGCCGAGATGCTGAAGTGGAAGTGAGTTCGCATACGCGATATTACTAATATATTACTAGCTTTTCTGTCGCTTGAGCGCGACAGCAAGCAAAAACTGTGGATATGTCAGAAGACCCGCCGTCGGCGGGTCTTCTGGAATGCTTCGCACGGATTTCCTAGTTATTACGGATGTAGTGGAGCTCCTTGGTCAGCATGACCTCGATCGCCCGTGCACATGATTCTCCGGCGTTCGCGACCGCTCCCATCAGTCCCACAGACTGGGTAGATGAGCTAGCGTAGGTTGACTGACTCTTGAGGCTCGTAAACCCGAAGGAAAGCACGATGACGATCGTCAGAGCTGCTCCAGCAAGGGTCGTGACCATCGGCAGGAGCGACTTTCGGACTACCATCGATGAACGACGGGAAACGGGTCGGTTTTCCCTCAAAACGAGGGCGTGAGCAGCCGGATGATGGGGCCCGCGACGTATAGAAACCGATGTAGGCCCTGAGTCGAGGTCGCTATCTGATTCCCGGGACTCCGGGAGGGCTTTTTCAGCCCAATCCGATGGTTCACCCCTCTTTTCGGCCATCATTTCTGGCATAAGATCCTTATCGTCTGCGAAATAGTGCATCAAATCTGGGTCATTTCGGCTCGAGACCGATGCTTTTTTGTTATCGGGAGTCATATGCAGACCAACGGCATCGCTCTGTACTGCCGCCAGAAGCGCGTCCTTCTCTTCCTTATGCGCCAGCAAGGATTCCTGGTTTATATACCATCGTGATCCGACCTGACGAGAATCGATCTGGCCCGATCTGGCCAATTGCCCCACGTAATCCTGATTATAACCGCTTAATTTCGAAGCTCGGTTAGCCGAGATATAGCTTTTTCCGTCTAGGCCTACAAAAGTATCAGGATCTGCCGGCCTATTTGTGGCGACAGCAGCCTTGGCCTGCTCAGACTTCTCCTCCTCGGACTTTGTCTGGTGCTCCTGTATCGATTCGAGATTGACGAACCAGAGACCCCCGACACGCTGAGCATCGATTGCACCCCCACGGGCCAACTGCCCTATATAATCTTGTGCGTAGCCGCTTACTTGTGCAGCTCGCTTCGACGAGATGTACGTCTTGCCCTCGATGACCATCTCGTCTGACATAGCGACAGTATACCCCGCAAACATGCGGCCCGCACACCTACGACCATGTACCTGTGGATTGTCGAGCCCTGGTTACGCCGAGATAGCAAGAGCCTCCTTGAGTTTTTCTCTGATCACCTGGGGATCACCCGAACCTTTCAAGACCTTCATGCACTGCCCCAGCAGGAACTCAAGTGCCGCCGCCTTGCCTGCTCGATAATCTGCAGCGACAGTGGGATTTGCGGCTATGGCGCCGGATACGGCAGCGTCTAGCGCTCCTGCATCAAGCTCTTTGAGCAAGCCTTTCTTTTCAGCGAGTTCAAGCACATCTGCCTCAGTACCCCAGACTTCGGCGAGAAGGTCCTTGGCGGCTCGCGAAGATATCTTCCGAGATGCTGCAAGCGTGGCGAGATTGGCGTAATTACGTGCCGATATTAAAATCTCGGCGCTATTTTGCGTATCTTGTTTTAGTGAATCTCGGACCATGTTCGCGACGTCATTCGCGAGATAATTTGCGGCGGTCACGGTTGCAGACTCTTCCTTGAGCTCGGGTAGTACAGTGTCGAGGAAGTCGCCAAACACGCTGTCCCGTACGAACATCTCTGCATCCTCCTGCTTCACCCCGAGTGCCACGTAGCGCGACCGCCGAGCGGCCGGTAGCTCAGGGAGGGTGCTTTTCAGGGTCTGCGTAGCAAGATCACTCACCTCCGAGATGCGCAACGAAGGCAGATCAGGGTCTGGGAAGTAGCGATAGTCGGCGCTTCCCTCCTTAGAGCGTTGCGGAAAGGTGCAGGAACGGTTCTCGTCCCAGCCGAGCGTCTGCTTCTCGAGCTTTCCCCCAGTCTCAAGGAGTTTTTTCTGGCGCTCTATCTCGTACGCTACAGCACTTTCCATCGTCTTGAAGGAGTTCAGGTTCTTGATCTCGACATACGTCGCACTGCGCTCACCTTTCTTGGCTACAGAGACGTTTGCCTCGACACGCATCTCGCCCTTCTCCATGTTCGCGTCGCTGGCACCGAGATAGCGCAGCAAGAGCTGAAGCTCTCGGGCAAACTTCCCTGCCTCCTCTGCCGAGTGCATGGCCGGCTCGGTGACGAGCTCCATGAGCGGAACTCCGCCGCGATTGTAGTCGACGAGCGTCGTACCGGTCTCTTCGTCGTGGATCGAGCTCGCGGTGTCCTCTTCGAGATGGATGCGTGTGATCGGGACACCGGCGAGAGTGCCCCCAGCTACGAGCGGATACTCAAACTGGCTGATCTGATACCCCTTCGGAAGATCTGGGTAGAAGTAATTCTTGCGATCAAACTCCGTATAGTCCGCCAAGGTGCTCCCAAGCGCGATACCGACGCGCAGGACGTGCCTGACCGCGTCGTGGTTGATCACAGGGAGTGTCCCCGGGTGCGCGAGGCAGACAGGGCAGATATTCACATTGGGGCGGGTCTCATCCGGATCGTTCTTGGAGCGGCAGAACATCTTCGTAGCCGTCTTGAGCTCTGCGTGTATCTCAAGCCCGATGGTCGCCTCGTATTCGATCATGGGAGACATCATAGACCAGTCAGTCCCTGTAAGCCAGCTGGCCAGAGAGTATCCCTCAGAAAAGATACCGACACCGCCCAACAGCAAGTGGCGGGGAGATCATGGATGCTTTTGTATGGTTTAGCCGAGATATTTTATAGAATAAGCCTATCTCGGATGCCGAGATAGGCTTATTTCATGTGATTACTCGTCGGCCTGACCCGATGTGTGGTGGATTCCACGAACATTCTTATCCACAGTCGGCGAGCCTTATTCCACGATCTTCCACTCCCCGCTCTGGATGAGCGGTTCGGCTTTCTTGAACTTGAGCTCGCGGGTCTCGGTACCGTTGGTGATGCGGACGCGGTCGTTGCGGCCGGGCTCCCCTGCTGTGCCTGCAGCGTCTTGGGCCGTTATCGAGGCTATCGCCTTTTGTATCGGTGCCTGGGCGGCCTGCTGTTGGATAGCCGGCACGATACGCGGGATGACCTCCAGGGCATTGGCCTCGTATGCCTGGTTCATCGTCTGGAAGAGGCGCAGGCCCTCTTTCTTGTATTCCACCAGCGGATCGCGCTGGCCGTAGGCGCGGAGATTGACGCTATTGCGCAGATACTCCATGGCCTCAAGATGATCCACCCACAGCTGATCGATGTTCTGAAGCAGGAACCGTCGCACGAGCGGAGAAAAGGACGCACCGAGTGCGGCGCGTTGCGCGGCAAGTGCCTGCGCAAACGTGTCATTTCCTTCCTCGATGCGGCTGAGCTCGGCTTCGAGTGCAGCATCGCCACCGATGAGGAGCGCACGGCGCTTCTCGTAGACACTCTTGCGCTGGATGTTCAAGACGTCGTCATACGAGAGCACATGCTTGCGCGCGTCGAAGTTGAACTCCTCGATCTTGGTCTGCGCCTTCTCGAGCGAGCGCGTGATCATGCCGTTGAAGATCGGTTCGTCTTCGGGAATGCCGAACGTACCCATGACCCGCTTGATCGTGTCGGATGCGAAGACACGCATGAGCGAGTCTTCGAGCGAGACGAAGAACTGCGTCTCGCCAGGGTCGCCCTGACGGCCGGCACGGCCACGGAGCTGATTGTCGATGCGGCGTGCCTCGTGGCGTTCGGTTCCCAGGACGAAGAGTCCGCCAGCACTCTTTACCTTCTCGGCATCCTCTGGCGTACCTGGGTTGCCACCGAGCTTGATGTCGACGCCGCGGCCGGCCATGTTGGTCGCGATAGTGACCGCACCCGGCCGTCCTGCTTGCGCGATGATCTCCCCTTCTCGTTCGTGGTTCTTGGCATTGAGCACTTCGTGCGGGATACCTTCCGCGCGGAAGTGCGCGGAGAGCAGCTCGTTGTTCTCGACAGACACGGTACCGACGAGGACCGGCTGCCCCTTCTCGTGAGATTCCTTGACCTTCTTGGCGATAGCGCGCATCTTCCCGCTTTCGGTCTGGTAGATGAAATCGTCGTGGTCGACGCGGCGGATCGTGCGATTGGTCGGGACGACGACGGTATTGAGGCCGTATACCTTGTAGAACTCTTCGGAGGAAGTCGTCGCAGTGCCGGTCATGCCGGCGAGCTTGTCGTAGAGGCGGAAGTAATTCTGGAATGTGATCGAGGCAAAGGTGCGTGATTCCTGTTGCACTGAGACGCCTTCTTTTGCCTCGATGGCCTGGTGGAGGCCTTCGCTCCAACGCCGACCGGGCTGCATGCGGCCAGTAAACTCGTCCACGATGACGACCTGGCCATCGCGCACCACATACGCCTTGTCGCGCTCGTAAAGCGCCTGGGCGCGGACCGCCGTCTCGAGATGATGCACGAACTTGAGCCCCGCGTCGGTGTAGATATTCTCGATGCCGAGCTCCTTCTCGGCTTTCTCGATACCGAGATCCGTGAGCGCTATCTGCTTGCGCTTCTCGTCGACGGTGAAATCCTCTTCTACGACGAGCCGGCGAGCGATATCGGCAAAGCGCGCATAGAGCGATTCCGCTTCGGCGATCGGCGCCGAGATGATGAGCGGTGTGCGCGCTTCATCGATGAGGATCGAGTCGATCTCGTCGACGATGGCGAAGTTGTATCCTCCCCTATCCGGCGTACGCTGGCGGAGCTTATCCGCCTCGTACTCGAGATTGTCGCGCAGGTAGTCGAAGCCGAACTCGTTGTTGGTGCCGTAGGTGATGTCGGCGGCGTACG
>CAYOHS010000048.1:0-6953 GCA_964403865.1 uncultured Candidatus Saccharibacteria bacterium | reverse complement strand
GAACCCCCGGCCTACTCTACGTCAAAGAGTCGCTCTACCACTGAGCTAACCGCGCATTATCGGAACGAACTATACTCAGAACAGACCACAAAAACCAGCATCATCCGCCGGAGCTAACCGCGCTTTTGTGTACGGAATACTATAGCAGAACCTGTTTATTTTGGGTAGCATAGGGTATGCACCTGATCAAGGCTGATGATCCGCAGGCCGCCGCACGTGCCGCCGAGGTGTTGCGTGCCGGCGGCGTCGTCCTTTTCCCGACAGACACGCTGTACGCGCTCGGCGCCGATGCGCTTTCGGATGCCGCCGTAGACACCATCTATGCGATAAAGGGGCGCGATCGCCACAAGCCCATGCACGCGCTCGTGTCCGATGTCGAGATGGTCGGTCACTATGGATACCTCAATGCGACCGGCAGCGCGATCTTGGCCAAGACACCGGCGGGCAAGGTCTCGCTCGTCGTGCCGAAGGTAGAGGGGATCGATACGGGCATCATGCGCGACATGACGTCGTTCGGTTTCCGTATCCCACAGCACGCGCTCTGTCAGGCGATCATCACTGCCTTCGGCGGACCGATCACGGCGACAAGTGCGAATGTCAGCGACCGTGAGGTATCGCAGAGCCTCGGTGCGATCCTGGCACAGCTCGGCCCCGCGGTATCGCTCATCGATCTGGCTATCGATGGAGGAACTCTGAGTACCGCCGTACCCTCGACGGTGATCGATGTCCGTACCGACGAGGCACATGTGCTGCGCCCCGGTGCCGTCGATATCGCCACGATTTGACGGCGTCGAGGCGCACGGTACACTGGTCCCACTAATCGCTCATTCTGTACCGTATGGACATGGACTCACGCAGTTGGATCATTACCGGAAGCATCACGCTCGTGCTCATCCTGCTGGCCTGGTGGGGCATCGCACATCTGCGCGCAGCGTCGCCTGTCGTCGGAAGCGAGAATACCAAGATGATGGTCCAGACGGATCCGGACGGTACTCAGACGGCAGTGATGGTCTCGGCCGACGAGCCGACAGTTACGAAAAAGGCTGATGCGCCGGCCGCCCCCGCGGCACGCGTCCGGGCAACTGCAACGGCCGTCGCTGGCGGTGAGACCGTGACCACTTCTGATCAGGCTGCTGGCTCGCGGGTGACGATCTCTCAGGCGACGCTCACGCGTCCGTCGTGGATCGCTATCAAAGACACCAAGGGCTGGGTAATAGGCGCAGGCTGGTTTGCTGCGAGCGGCGAGAATCTCTCGGTGCCGCTCTTGCGCGCGACGAAGGCGGGTGAGGTCTACCAGGCGGTCGTGTACGCCGATAACGGCGACAAGAAGTTTGATCTCCATGCGGATACGCTGCTGACGAGCGCAGAAGGAGCGCCGCTCTCGTCGACGTTCCGGGCGCAGTAGGGATCACAGGTATACAAAAGAGATGCGGGCGCCCCATGGGGGCGCCCGCTGTTTTTCTGTCTCGTGCGCACTTCACGCATCCACACGGCTATTCGACGCGATGAATTGCTTGAGCAGTCCCGCATCGGCACGTGCCAGCGTGACGACGCGCTCACGCGCACGCATCATCTGCTGCTGCGCAGCCGACAATGCCGGCGTCACGCCGGTCGCGCGTGATACGGCATCGGCGAACTTCACCGGCAGTGCCGTCTCGGCCACGACGACGATACCCTCGGGCATCTTTTCGTTGACGACCGACATCGCCACCGCAGTGTGCGGATCGACGAGTCGATCCCACTCCTCGTGGCACCCGCGCATGGCGAGCATCACATCCTCCTCGGTCGCACTACCAGAGGTGAACCCCATGGCATGCAGCTTCCTCGGGTCGAGCGTGATCTGCCCCTTCGTCTTGAGCTCGTCCATGAGAGCGGCAAGGCGAGAAGGGTCGCGCTCCACGGCGTCGAAGAACATCCGTTCGGCATTCGATGCCACCTGGATATCCATCGACGGGCTCGTGGTCTGTACGACCTCCCTGTCGCCGCGCGGGCGATAGACGCCGGTCTGGAAGAGCTCATCGAGCACGTTATTGCTGTTGGTGCAGACCAGAAGATCGATCGGGAACCCACACTGCCGAGCCACATAGGCAGAGTAGACGTCGCCGAAGTTGCCCGTCGGCACCGCTGCGGTGATGTGATCGGCGTCGGGATGTCGCTCCTTCACCTGCATGAAGGCGCTGATCCAGTACGCCGTTTGGGCCATGATCCTGCCCCAGTTGATGGAATTGACGCCGCTGATGCGGTGCCGCGCCACGAACTCGGGGTCGTTCAAGAGGATCTTGACCATGGCTTGCAGTGCGTCGAAGGGCGCGTCGACCGCTATGATCGTGACATTGTCCGCGCCGATCGTCGTCATCTGTCGGCGCTGGAACTCCGTGATGCGCCCGGCCGGTATGAGGACGTACAGGTCGATATTGGGAAGGCCGCGAACGGCTTCGGCTGCTGCGCTGCCGGTATCGCCCGATGTCGCCACGATCAGCGTAAGTCGCTTGCCCTGTCGAGCGAGTTCGTACGACATGAGCCGGACGACGAGCTGTAGCGCGACATCCTTGAACGAATTCGTCGGTCCGCCGGAAAGTCGGAGGATCGCCGTCGTCTCGTCGAGCCACTCGATCGGCGTGATGCGTTCATCGCCGAAACGTTCTTTGGTGTAAGTCGCCCGGACGATACGATCGATCGCAGACGGTTCAAATTCGGGTGCGAACATCCGGATGACGTGCTTGGTGATCTCGCGGAACGAGACACCCGCACCGCACTTCATCAGTGCGGTCAGGTCGGGAAAGTGCTCGGGCACGTAGAGCCCGCCATCCTTGGCGAGAGCCTGCATGAGGATCTCGGAAAAGGGCCCGCCCTGAGCCCCGCGTGTCGATATGTAGTGCATCAGAACCTCTCGTCTGTTGCGTGCTTACAAGGAACACGCCGCGTGAGCGGCATGCTGGAAGGGATACTACGGGACAGGTGGGGAGTGCGCAAATAGAAAGGGCCCGACAGTCATGCCGGGCCCCGCTTGATTCCTGTAGCTACACGAGCTTTTCGACGAACTCAGTATGCAACGCGTGTGTCGCTTTTTCGAGATCGTTCTCGGCGATGGCGAAGATCATCGAGCGTTCTGTGGCGCTTTGGCTCGGCGAGATGATGTTGACCCCGTTTGCGCCGAGAGCTGTCGCGACGCGACCGAGGAATCCTGGGACGCCGCGCATACCTTCTCCGATCAGGGCGATGCGTGCTGCCGGCTGGTAGATGACCTCTGCGTCCTGGAGCTTCTCACGCAATGCACCGACCACCACCTCGATGCTCTCAGGTATCGCGTCGATCAGGATCGTCACGTCGTCGAACCCGTCCGACATGTGCCTGATCGGCACATGCAGCTCGTGCAAGATGCTCGTGACCTTGAGCATGAAGTCGTCGGTGTCGTATGAGCCGGTGTCGCTCACCGTGAGTGCGTAGAATCCGCGCTTGCTCGCGACAGAGATGACGGTGCCGGTGGGGTGCGCGGCGTCCGTCGTCACTTCGGTAAATGCACCGTCGGGGTCGAAGGTGTTACGCATGTGGATCGGGATGCGTGCCTGCATCACGGGCTTCACGGCAGCGTAGTGCATCACGGTCGCACCCGCTGCCGCGAGTTCGCGCAGTTCTGCATGCGACATCCGCGGGATCGTGACGGCATCTTTGACGATGCGCGGATCCGCGGTCATGGCACCGGGTACATCGGACCAGTTCTCATAGACATCGGCTCCGATGCCGCGCGCGATGAGGCTGCCCGAGATGTCGGACCCGTCGCGAGCGAACAGGACGACCTCCTTATCGCACAGCATACTGCCGTAGTAGCCGGGGATGACAGATCCTCCCAGTCCCTTGAGACGCTCATGGATCAGGTCATACGTCAGCTGGGTATTGAGCCCAGTGCGTTCGAACTTGATGATATCGGCAGCGTCGACGAACGGCCGGTCCAGCAGGCGCGCCATGATGAGCGCCATGATGTACTCGCCCCGGCTTTCTGCGAATGCCGATCGTTTTGAGTCGATCGCATCTCGTAGCTGAGACAGCGCTCCCTCGATGCTCATATCGAGGCCGAGGCCACGGATGATGTCGAGGTACCGATCGCGGATCTCATCGAAGAGTTTCTTGTACGGGTGTAATTCCGTCCGCATCTTTAAGCACGCCCCGATCATATCAGTGACCTTTGCGTCTCCTTTGTAGCGGCATCCAGGCGCCGAGACGACGATGTGTCGACGGCGCTTGTCGGCGAGGATAATGCCGCATGAGCGCTTGACGGCGATAGAGCTCGAGAGCGATGAGCCCCCGAACTTGCATGCGATACTTCCGGACATGTGTCCCTCCATCGGTAGCTAGTGGAATCAAATAACGTCCGAGCGCATCCTATACACCAGGGTAGGTATGCGCAAGGCGGGCGCCCGAAGGGCGCCCGCCTGCTATCTCTCTTACTGATCACTCCCCAAGAGCCACAGTCAGAACGACGTGTTCTCGGTCGTCGAGCTCGTGTCTGTCGAGGTGCTCGTCTGAGCAGTCGTCGATGCGGTCATGTCGGTCGTGCTTGCCGAACTGGTCGTCGTGGCTGTCGTGGTGCCCATCCAGGCATTGGTGAGTGTACAGCTCTTGAGCCCGGTGCCCCAGATCGTCACGAAGCCATTGGCATCACAATCGCCGCTCCAGGTCGGCGTGTAGTTGGAGGTGGCTGCACCCGTCTCCGTCACGCGGTAGTTACCCAGGGGGAGTGTGATGAACGTCGTGCCGGTCGCGCTTCCCATCTGCGGCGAGCCGGTTATCTCGGTCGAGGTGGCATTCGTCGATGTCGAGCTGAGCGACCACACGTGGATCATGAAGTCCGATGACGTCGCGTTGGTCGTCGACGCGTTCGTCCCCGTGACCATCTTGATCACTTTCAGGCTGCCGGTCGGCTGCTTGTTGGTCACCGTACAGGTCTTCGAGCTCGAGCCAGTGAGCATGATCATGCCGGTCGAGTCGCAGTCACCGCTCCAGCTTGCCGTGTAGCCCGTGGGGCCACCCGTCTCGCTGACCATGTAGCTGCCCGCGGGAAGATTCATGTATTTGGTACCGGTCGCGCTTCCCATCTGCGGCGAGCCCGATATTTCTGCCGAGGTGCTCGCATTCTTGAGGTGGAGCATGAAGGCCGATGAGCTCGCGACATTCATGCCGCTGCCGGTCACTTTCTTGATGACGGTGATCGTGCCCATCGGCGTCGATGACGCGGTCGAGGTCGCCTGCGTCTTCAGCGTGTTGGTCAGCGTACAGTTGCGGGTCGTGCTCGACGAGAGCGTTATCATGCCGTCCGATGAACAATCACCGCTGAATGTCGGCGTGAAGCTCGAGGTCGAGGCCCCCGTCTCCCAGACCATGTAGGTCCCGAACGGAAGTCCTGAGTAGGTCGTGCCGGTGGCGCTGCCAGCGTGAGGAGAACTGGAGACTTCTGCCGAGGTGCTCGCATTCTTGAGGTGGAGCATGAAGTCCGAAGAGGTCGCCGTGGTCGTACCCGTGCCTGCGCTGACCATCTTCATCAGTCTGATCGCGCCCGTCTGTGGTGTCGTGGTCGGGGTAGATGTCGGTGTCTGGAACGTGTTCGTCACGACACAGGTGCGGAATGTCCCGGGAGAAAGCGTGCCGCTACAGCCGGGAGAGTATGACGACAGGTAGTTCATCATCGCGTCTACAGACACGGAGTACGGCGTGCCGCTGTCGATTCGCACATCGGTGCCGGCATTGCTGCCGTCGAAGACTTCCGGATTCGGGTGCCCACCGGACACGTGGATCGTGAACATGTCTGGGGTGGTCGTGCCGCCGCTCACGAAGTTCACGACCGAGAGCGTCGCGCGCCGGGGTGTCGTAGTGCCGTGGCCGCCTCCTCCATCGTTACCGCCGCCGCCATTCCCCCCGCCGTTATCGCCCGGAGGCGGTATGGGCGTGCACCCGCTACCGGCGTTGCGCATGATGCCGAGGTTGTCCAGGATGCCGAATATGACGCAGTTTATCGACTGTGCCATCCCGACTGAGCCTGTGTTGGATGCCGGGAGACTGAACGCCGTCTGGAAGAACCCGGGACCTATGCCGGGCATCTCTTGGGCATAGGCGAGCGGCGCCGCGAAGAGCGCGAGCCCCGCGAGGGCGGCGATAGTCGCACGCGTCACTGAGCGCATCCGTGAGTGTGCTAATGCTGCTGTGTCATTCATAGGTATGGATTGTTTATTCATAATCAGCGCGCGCACGATGCGCTCGCTAGATTTCGAGTGTACGCGGGCGGCCTGTGCGAGGGGTGAAGCGGGTCTACTGTTTGGGTTTGCGGGGGCGTGCCCGTCTGGTCTGCGCCTTTGCCTCGTCTGCAGCGCGCCAGAGGTACCAGGAGGCGATCGATGCATGCGCGCGCCAGGGTGTGGCGAGTTTCTCCATCTGTGCGTGGTTCGGCAATGAGCGCAGCCCATACGCGTTTTGAAATCCTTTCCGGATCCCCAGATCGAGCGTCGGCAGTATGTCGGGGCGGCGCAGCGTGAAGAGCAAGAACATCTGCACCGTCCACACACCGACTCCCTTGATACTGGTGAGCGCCGTGATGATCTCTTCGCTCGACATGTGGCGCAGTCGTTTCTCGTCAATGGTCCCATCGGAAAACCTCAGTGCGAGATCATGCAGATAGCGCGCCTTCTGTGGAGAGATGCCGAGCGTCCGGAGCGTCTCGGGCGTCGTCGCAGAAAGTTCTTCGGGGGTAGGGAAGTCCCCGCCGAAGTGCGCCTTGAATCGTGCCAGGATGCTCGTCGCGGCGCTCCCCGATATCTGCTGCGCGACGATGGCGCGGATGAGTGCATGAAATGGCCGCATCTTCTCGCGCCAGACCGGTGCGCCATGCTTCTTGGCCAGCGCGCGCAAGACCGTGTCTTTCAGTATCGCGGGAGGGAGTTCCGACATGCAGCGAGTCTAGCATG
>CAYOHS010000047.1:0-6995 GCA_964403865.1 uncultured Candidatus Saccharibacteria bacterium | reverse complement strand
AGAGCCAGACTATCCGTACGGATCTCAACGGTATCCCGACGCTCAGTCGCGCCACCCAGGGCGTGCGTGTCATGAAGCTCTACGAAGGGGACAGTGTCGCGAGCTTTGTCGTGTTCGAGGGCGGGGAAGAATAGTCTTCATGATTCATAAAAACGAACGAGCCCGGACGAAAGTCTCGGGCTCGTGTGTTTTGCGCCTAATGACGGCAGTTAGCGCGGCACCATGTGGTTGCGCCACCGCCACCGCTGCTGCAGATCCCAGATCTGGTTGAACTGCGGAGTGCAGTGCGTTCTCAGAAGAAGATCGCTGTAGACATCAGTGCATTCCACGTGTCGAACACGAGACGTCAGTTTGTCGAATACTTGGTAGTAGCCACCACCGTCATCGCGGACACGTATCAAGACGACCAGCTCGTTCGGCTGAAGACGCGAAGCCTCCATGCTGCGCTGCAACGCCGGCAAACCCTCAAGTGCTTTAACCATAGTGCTGAGGTCGTCCATGCCATAACCTCCTTGTTGCTCCCGGTTCGCCTTTGAACCGACCAGGCGCCACTATGACATCAGCCACACAAAACACAAAATCGATAGATAACCACAGCGTGTCGAAATGAGCGTATGGAAGTGACGTATACTGTGCACATGAAGACGGAAGGCTTCGCGCATCCGCCGCGTAATGTCGCAGCACTCGGTATCGAGCCGGGGATGACCGTCGTGGATTTCGGTTCAGGTTCTGGCGCCTATGTGCTGCTCATGGCTCAGGCGCTCGAAGGATCGGGCGAAGTCTACGCTGTCGACGTGCAGAAGGACCTCTTGCGTCGCACGTACAACGAAGCACAGAAAAAAGGTCTCAAGAATGTGAAGGTCCTCTGGGGTGATCTCGAACTTAGCGGGGGCGCGAAATTGGCCGATGCATCTGTCGATCTGGTGCTCATCTCAAACCTCATGTTCCAGGTCGAGATGAAGGGTGCGGTCCTTGCGGAAGCCGCACGGGTACTGAAGAAGGGAGGACGCATCGCTATCATCGACTGGACCGAGAGCTTCGGTGGTATGGGCCCGACTCGCGAGATGGTTTTCCCTAAGGACGCCGCGCTGACCCTCGCAAATGAGTCAGGCCTGAATCTGCTCTCCGAATTCGAGGCAGGCGCACACCATTACGGGCTCATATTCCGCAAAGCCTAACAGCTATGTTCAAATCATCGCCATTTCAGATCGTTCTCCTTGCCTTGTTCGGCGGACTAGCTGTCGCGGGCGTGTTCATCTTCGCGCTCGTGGTCAGTGGTGGAAATAATTCTGCAGTAGGGCAGGTGACCGTGTGGGGGACGTTCGACGAATCGCGCGTCCAGGCGGTCATCCGCGCTGCTGCGGAGACGGACGATCGCCTTACCGGCGTCACGTATGTGCGAAAGGACCCAACGACGTATGAGAATGATCTCGTCAACGCACTGGCAAGCGGAACCGGTCCCGATCTCTTCTTCCTGAGTCAGGATTGGGCGTACCACGACGCGGGAAAGACGATACACATCCCGAGTTCTTCACTCTCGGCGACACAGTTTTCCAATACGTTCCTCGATGCTTCGGCACCGTTCCTCATGCCCGATGGCGTTATCGCAGTACCGCTCGTCGCTGACCCCTTGGTGCTCTTCTGGAACAAGGACTTGCTCGCAGCAGGAGGGCTCACCGTGCCACCGCGGTACTGGGACGAGTACCTCGGTATCATGCAGAAACTCACCACCAAGAGTGATTCGGGTGAGATACTCAAGAGCGGGATCGCGCTGGGTGAGTATCGGAATGTCACGGATGCGAAGGACATCCTCGCTGCCCTCATATTGCAAGCGGGCGGTTCGATAACGACCGCAGATGGTGCGGGAAAGGTCACCTCTACGCTCTCGCCGCAACAAGGCAATGCGTCACAACCGGGACTCGCTGCGCTGCGCTTCTATACGAGCTTCGCTGATCCGTCTCAAGACGTGTACTCCTGGAACAGATCGCTCCCGGATGCTGTCACCGCATTCGCACAGGGCAATGTGGCGTTCTACATCGGCCACGCGAGCGAATCATCGAGCATCAAACAGACGAATCCTAATCTGAGCTTCGCCATGGCTCCGGTACCGCAGGTACGTTCAGCACCCAAGCTCGTCGATACGGCGCGTGTATACGGCTTGGCGGTGCCGCGCACGGCAAAAAATCCCCAGGGCGGCCTCACTGTCGCATACATCTTCGCCTCACCATCGGTATCGCAAGGCTTTGCCTCTGTCCTCGGTATGGCTAGTGCTTTGCGCGCTGTCGCATCCGCATCGACTGTCACGAACCCGAATGCCAATGCCGGGACTCTACAGGCGCTTCTGGCGACGGCGCCCAAGACAGATCAGGATCTGATCAATGGGCAAGCCTATCTCTCTATGCCTTGGATAGACCCGGATCCGATTGCGACAGGCGATATATTCCGCGCTATGATAGAGGACACCGTGAGCGGCGCATTGAAACCGCAGGATGCGCTGACCAGGGCTGACAAAGCTATGAATCAACTTCTCGGCATATGATATCCAGACAGCCAAAGCACGCGCGCTCCATCGTTGCGATTCAAAAAAACTCAGTCATCGTACGTCGTGTACGTCTCCCGCGATTTTTTTCTCGCGCCTCGGATCGCATCCTGCTTGGCCTATCGGGCATAGTGTCGATCGTATCGTATCCCGCTCTGGCATTCGCAGCCGGCGGCATCCAGAATCCTACGAGCGTCGGCTCGGTCAACGAGTTCATCCAGAAGGTCTTGGAGGCGATGGTGCGTCTTGGCATCGTCGTTGTGGCGCTTTTCATCCTGATCGCGGGCTTCATGTACGTGGCGGCGCGCGGAAACGCCGGCAAGATCACCGAGGCACATGAGAATTTCAAATACGTCATCTATGGTGCCATCCTGATCCTCGGCGCCTGGGTCATCGCGACCATCATCGGCGGCACCGTCACGCAGATACTCGGCGCTTAAGCTATGCGAAAGACGCTCACACTCGCGGTACTGCTCCTACCAGCCGTCGCTTCGGCTGCCGGGACGCCCAAGACGTTTTCGGATGTCGCGAATCTCCTCCTGACCATCATCGGTCAGGCGACCTTGATGCTCATGATCGCGGCGGTCGCAGCGTACTTCTTCAATATCGCGTTCAATATGCTCAAGCTGAGCAAAGGGGAGTCGGCCGACTGGCGCAACAACGTGCTGTGGGGGATCGCCGCGATATTCGTGATGGTCTCCATCTGGGGCATCATACAGATCCTCCAGTACACGCTCTTCACGCCAGGTGGAGGTACCGCTGGCGGTGGCTCCAGCAGCGGCAACTGTGCGACCTTCGGCGGTTGCACCGAATAAGCTATGGATGCTGAACAACCGATTCCAGCTGCTCCTGTGACAGACCTCGGAGCCCCGATCCCTGCGACGCCCGAAGGTGGCGCAGATGGTGTCCCGATAGTGCCTGCCGGCCAAGACACGCAGATCCAGCCCATTCCGGTGACCCAGACTCAGGCGGTAACGCAGGCCCCACCAGCAGTAGAATCGGGCACGCTGCCGCTCATCGCCGGGTATCTCAATATCGGAGTCGGGCTCGTGGTACTCGCGATGTTCGGCATGTACTTCGCGGGCTTCGGCATATGGATAACACACCTCAAGGTCACCGGGAGAGACGAGGGTATAGCCTGGATGGAGCGTGCGGTACAGACCGCTTTCTGGCTCGTCGTGCTCTTGGGCATCGTGCGATTCGTGCAGTACAACACGCAGGCGGCACTCGCCATCCTCAGCATCATCGTACTCCTCGTGATCGCCTGGCTGGCGTTTAAGGTCATCCAGGCCTCTGGGGCCGAAGATGACGAGCATTAACCCCTTACCACAACGTCACCAACAGTATTTACTGCAAAATTGACATACTCTGTCAGAGGTACGTGCGACATTATGATGATTAGAACACTGTGGTAAGGGGTTATCCACACGCCCCAGGCCCTTCGCTTGCCCTTTTGGCGCATGGAGGTACGATGAAGCTACTTAGCCAATAAATCGACAGTCATCTTCGTTATGTACAAAGCCACCACTTATTCGGCAATCGCTCTCGGGGTCGCGCTTCTGCCGACGATGGCTTCCGCTGTCGGTCTCTTGGATATTCTCGTCCTTGCCAGCCGCTTTCTCAACGGCGTCATCGGTCTTTTCATCACCCTCGCTATCGTCATCTTCTTCTGGGGACTCATCAAGTACCTCGTCGATGTCGGCGAAGAGAAGTCGAAGGGTATCCAGATCATGTTCTACGGCGTCATCGCGATCTTCGTGATGGTATCTCTGTGGGGCATCATCCGCGTCCTCCAGACGACCTTCGGCGTCCAGAACAACCAGGCCATCCCGCTGCAGGGCCTTATCGTCCAACCGTAAAGAAGCCAATGTCTAAAAGCGCCGGCACCTAGCCGGCGCTTTTAGCCAGAGCTGAAACTCGTATGGTACTCGGAGTCAATGGCATAGATGCGATCGCAAAGCTGCAGGCATACATACTCGTGCCGGCAGAGCGCATCATCTTTGCTGCAGGATTTTTCCTATTTATCTACGGACTCGTCGAGTTCCTCTGGAATATCGACGAAGGCAGCGCGCAGACCGAAGGCAAACAGCATATGCTGTGGGGCATCATCGGCGTATTCATCATGGTTTCCGTCCTCGGCATCATCAGCATCATCCAGAACACGTTCGGTATCGGTACGTCCTCCAGTGCTTCGACAGACGTGTCCCGCGCCCAGAACATCGGGCCGAAGAGCTTCTAGGTTCAATACTTTTTTGTGGGTAGGGGGAGACTCGAACTCCCATCCGGTTAAGGACCAGCTCCTAAGGCTGGCGCGTCTACCAATTTCGCCACCTACCCAGTGGTTACTAGAGTGACACGGCGTCGTCGTGTGGACAAGCCCGATTCAGTTACCTCGACCACGGTACAATTGTCACCATATGAACCATGTCACACGAATCCGAATCGCTTCAGCGTTTACCGTTGCCGCCTTTACACCGATGATCACATCGGCTCTTACCGTCGATGAGCTTCAGGCGCAGATAAAGTCACTCATGTCGCAGCTGCAGACCCTGCAGCAGCAGCTTCACCAGCAGGTGGCGAGCACTAGCCCGGCCGGGGCACCTCGTGGCGATGGCCGGGACGAGGGACATCCTTGTATTGCACTTGGGCGTACTCTTTCGCAGGGCATGCAGGGAGACGATGTCCGAGAGCTCCAGCAGAAGCTTATAGATGACGGCGATCTCGATGCGTCTTCGTCACCGACCGGCTTCTTCGGTTCGATGACCATGCAGGCGGTCCATAAGATGCAGAAGCGCTTCGGCATCGCCTCGACGACAGGCGTCGTCGGTCCCCAGACTCGTGACCTGCTCAAGAAAGGTTGCGCTACCATGATGGGCAATCTTTCTCAGGCAAGTTCCACGCCATGGACTGCGCAGCGCGAAGGAGACGATCATGGCATGAAGGGCATGATGCCCACGACCACGATCCCGATGCAGATGCATTTCGATGGTCAGAAAGGTCTTCCTGGGCAGAGCAATCGTGGCCCAGAAGGAATGCCTGAGCTCGTCGGGACTATAACCGCTGTCGGTTCAGACTCGATCACGGTCCAGGACCGATCAGGCAGCAAGACGTTGGCCATAACCTCGACCACGGTCATACGCGTATGGAACGGTACCTCGACCCCGATGGTGGCAGGGACGACCGCAGATCTCGCGGTAGGTGACAAAGTGGCTGTCCACGGCGCCAAGCAGGCCGACGGCACCTTCGCCGCCGTCCTCGTGCAGAAAGGGCTCCCCATGCCCGCGCCGAAGCAGGGAGGTATGATGCCTGGATTCATGCGCGGCGGGGACAACTACTAGTCTCGCCTCGAAGCGTGCACAGCCGTACCCAGGGGAGCGGCTGTGCACTTCAAAAAATCCGAGAATCGTGTAGAATCTCCCACGTAGTCTATATCCGCCCGTAGCTCAGCTGGTAGAGCAGCTCGCTCTTAACGAGACGGTCCGAGGTTCGATCCCTCGCGGGCGGACATGATAGCAAAACCCTGCCTGCGCAGGGTTTTGCGATACATGTCCGAGCCGTAGCGATGTCGCACTCAGCAGAGTGCGACCGCGAGGCGGGCTCGCGCAAATCCCCACGCGACGGCGCGGGGATTATGCGTGAGGACAAGGCCCGAGCCGGAGCGTTGTGAGGCGAGCACGCCGAACCGCGAGGTGGGGTCGCGACTGAGACCTGCGACACTGGAGCAGAGAATGTGAACACTCTTGGCCTGCTCACCTTACAGAGCCAGACGACTTATGAGGATTGCTGGCAGCCCGTTCGCGCGGAATGCATCGTCAGGAATACCATATTCCTTCGGCTCTAGGAGAGGGGCGGCAGCGGTTTCATCAGCAGATATTCTCTCTGTGATTATCAATCCTTCGAACCGCATCACATCCATGAACGGCCCGTCTACAAAAGCTCGGGCGGCCTTGAGTTTTGCCATCGAAGCCTCTCGCGGCTCGTCGCCATAAAGTCTCCGCAAGTCCACGTTGCCATTTGCTAGCGTTATGGCGATGTCTATGTCTGTACCGGCACGCACACCTTTTCCTTCTGTGCGGCCACCCACGACATAGAATCGCAGCTCGCCCGTAATCGGGAATCCGCTATCCCTGTATGAGTCTGCAAAAGACTGAAGAACGCGTCGAGCAACCTGAGGGAGCCTGGCGAAGGTCTGTTCAAGGAGCCGTCTCCGAGCTGCCACCTCTTCAGTGCCGCGATGCTCAGAATCAAGTGGCGCGTCTGGGGCATCGCGCAACAGCTTCAGTAAGCGTGCCGCAGGGTCTGCCGGTTCTTCGATGTCGCCGCGCTTGTTGATCTCAACGGTATCCCATCCTTCTACCATGGACACCATTGTACACCGGCGGTCAGCAGGGGGCATACCTGTTCGTAAGGGTCTGACACTGCAGCCGCATCTGGAACTTATTACATCCTCACGCTC
>CAYOHS010000046.1:2772-7189 GCA_964403865.1 uncultured Candidatus Saccharibacteria bacterium | reverse complement strand
CCGTAGTACACGGCATCGGCGTGCGGCGCATGGCGGCGCAGTGCCGCCAAGACCGAGAGGCCCCCTATCCCGGAATCGAAGAAACCTATCATGTGGCTCTATTGAAACATGCGCCTGCTGCGCCGCCAAGCATCAGAGTGCGGTATCATGGGCGCATGCGTATCTGGCGCGACGTCATCATCCCTATCTTCGGTGCGATCGGGCAGCTTTCCTACTCCGCAATCTTCTCTCTCTGGATAGCGAACGTCGCATTCTTCGCCTGGGCATATTTCGGTCTGAGTTATCTGCCAGGACAGGCTCCCACGATCGATCTTTCGGCCTCGATGTTCCACCGGTTTCTCGAATCGCTCTATTTCAGCGTCATCACAGCTACCACTACCGGCTTCGGGGACATCGTCCCGCTCGGCTACTCGCGCGTCTTCGCAGCTATCGAGGCGGTGAACGGCTTCTTCCTCTTCGCCGCGTTCGTCTCGCGAGCGCTCTCGCAGCGTCAGGACGTGGCGCTGGCGGAAATACATCGGATCACCTTCAACAACGCGTTTTATGTGTTGCGCGAAAGCCTGCGAGCGATACGCGCCGACCACTATCGCCTACTCGATGCGATACAGCAGCATGGGCGTATCACCGAGGCCGAGCGCGATACGTTCCTCGTCGACCTGCAGCAGATCTCCTACCTAGCCGAAGACATCCCCGATTTCTATGACGTCCACAGCGATCTGTATGTGATCGACCGTCGCCGCGAAGCGCTTCTCTTCGGGGCGATACAGCGCACGCTCTTGCGGCTCAATAGCCTGCTAGAGGCAGCCCGCGCAGCACGCATCGAATTGATCGAGCGGGAAAACGGCGAACGAGAGCTGACTGAGGCCATCGCGGTATTGGAAAAGCTGCTCCCCCTCTGGGAACACCACGCATGGGCAGGCGCAGAACAAGTCTTCTCGGAATTGCGTGCCACGCTCGACTACACGAAGCGCTTCCTGCCGCACAGAGATTGACCTTACATGCCTCTCGTGTCGCATAGCACATTTAGCTTGCACGGGTCTCTGTGGCAGTTACAATCCTGCGTACGGTCGTCTGTGGAAATGGGGTGAGATTCCCCTGCTGTGCCGCAACGGTAGTGCCGACGCGCAAGCGTCTAGGCCGAGCCCGGTCTTCAGCGATCTATCCGTCGTATGACGGATTCCCGAGCAGGAGATCGCGCCACCATACGGTGACCCTCATCTCTCTGCCCCGGGCAGAGTTTTTTGTTTTTCACCACTTCCTATGCGACACACCGCGGCTTTCGGACTCATCCTCACGTCTCTCATCGGCGTGGCGTTCTTCGTGATCGACGCACGCGCTACAGCGCCACGTCCGCCCTCTCCCGAGACCGTGCTCGCGACGTCCACACGATCTGCCACGGCAGACTTCTCGGCACCTGCGCCGACACTGCCCGCGCGCACTGTGCATACCGCAGCGGTCGCCTCAGCGCGTGAAGTACAGACTGAGGCAGTTCCCGTCGCGGCCACGACTACTACGGTGCCCGCGAGCGCAGCCGCTCAGGCCGTGGCGCACCTCACGGTCGCGGCATCAACCACTCGATCCTTTGAGTTGCCGATCGAAGGCGGCACATCGCTCGCCGACGCGATGACCGCCCTCGCCAAACATTCCGATTTCAGCTTCCGGTCTCACGAATCATCCGGCATGGGGATGTTCATAGACTCGATCGAGGGCCTCTCGAATGCCGATGGCTACTACTGGATACTCTGGATAAACGGCGCCAAAGCGGGCGTCGGCGCCTCTTCTCTCGTGCTCCATCCTGGCGATGAAGTCGGCTGGAGATATGAGAAGGGATATTAATACGTAATCGTCGTCCGTATGCGCACTGCATCACCTCGTTTCCTTATCAGCCTCATCGTCATCCTCGGCATCAGTACCGGTATCTCGACATTCGCCGACGCAGATCCGACCGTGCCGACGGCTTCGGATGTCGCTACGACCACGCTACAGGGCGTGTCGACGACGCTAGCCCTGAGCGGAAGCTCGAACGACGGCGGTAGCATCACGTTCGCAACATCGACCTCGCCCTCACACGGAACCCTCTCTGCGCTCTCGGGCTCATCGGTCACCTATACGCCAGATACGAGTTACACGGGTACGGATTCGTTCCAGTTCATCGTCACGGAAGGTGCGACGAGCTCAGTCCCCGCAACAGCCACCATCACCGTATCCCCGCTGCCGACCATGGATATCTTCTTAGACATCGAGACCAGTAGCGCGACCTTGTACAAGGGCAGCCTGACCGTCTCTGCCTGCCCATCTTCACAAGGCTCGAGTACCTACACGATCAACGCGTATTGCGCCATTCAGCAGTCGGGCGTCGCGTCGGTGTGGGATTGGACGTATGCACCGGCCGCGTTCATCACTTCGATCGGCGGTGTCGGGAATGATTACGTCAACAATGCATATTGGGGATGGTGGGATGACCTCACCTACGGCCAGGTCGCACTGAATCAGCATGAGCTCGTCTCGGGCGAGCATCTGCTCATCGCGATCGGCAAGAATCCGCTGAAGCTCGAACTGTCTCCCGCAACTCCCGTCGTGGGTGCCACGACGACCGCGACGGTCTCGCGTTTCGATTTCGACGCAAGCTTTAATCCGGTGTGGCTTCCCGCGACCACGAGCTCCCTCCACGTAGCGGGCATCACGCTGGCCGTCGACGCATCGGGAACGGCTCAGTTCGTCGCGACATCCACCGACCCGCTCTCCCTCTTTGCTGACGCAGCCGGATTCATATCGACCGACGTGTTAGTGGTGACCCCGACCGCTAACCAATCGGGCGGATCGTTCTCTGGCGGCTCGAATCCGTATGCGCCGCCAGCCGTGTTCGATCTACAGCGCGCACTCGGCTACCTGAGCTCTCAGCAGCACGCCGATGGCAGCTTCTCGACCCCGCTCATCACCGACTGGTCCGCACTCGCGCTTTCGAATTATCCAGGCACAGCGCGCGACCTCTTGAAGTCCTATCTCGCGCGAAGCTCGGTCGCCCTGACCACGGTCACGGATTTCGAGCGACACGCCATGGCGCTCGAAGCGCTCGGGCTAAATCCCTATTCGGGCTCGCCGGTCGACACCATCGCTCCGATCGTCGCGGCATATGATGGCACTCAGGTCGGCGATGCGAGCCTCGCCACCGACGACATCTTCGCACTCATCCCGCTCACGCACGCCGGCTACACACAGACCGACCCGATGATACGTAAGATCGCCTCGTTCGTGATATCCCGCCAGAAGCCCGACGGATCCTGGGAAGGAGGCCCCGACGTCACGGCTGCGGCCGTACAGGCTCTCGGGCCGCTCTACACCATCCCCGGCTACGGTGCTGCGCTCGGCAAAGGCGCTGGATACCTCGCGACGACCCAGGCGAGCGATGGCGGCTGGGGCAACGTCGATTCGACCAGCTGGGTGATGGCGATGATCACGTCGGTCAACGAAGGCGATCCGGCACACGCCCAGTCGTGGACCAATAGCTCCGGCAAGACGCCGGCAAACTCGCTCGCATCTACCCAGCAGAGTGATGGCGCAGCCCGACCCGCGACCGACCCTGTCGACACGCGCACATGGAGTACCGCCTACGCGATCGTGGCCGCATCAGGCAAAAGCTGGCTATCACTCTTGCAGTCGTTCCCAAAGCCCGCAAACGCATCTTCCTTCAACGGTGGAAGTGATCCGTACATCACTGCTTCGACGACTGCGACGAGCACACCGGTCGCCACCGACGCATCAGGAAACGCGACCACGACTCCTCTCATCACTCTTACAAGCTCCTCGACTGCTGTAGCCATTACTGCGACGTCGACTGCCTCGACATCGACCTCAGCAGCTCCCGCGCCCAAGCCTGCTAAAAAGATCGTGAAAAAGGTGTCACCCCCGACGACTCAAAACACTGCGCCCGTCGCGTCGTCCTCGGTCTCGGCCCAGACCGCCTCTGCGGCGTCTGCGGCCCCACAGGGCTTCTGGAGCTGGCTCCGATCGATCTTCAGGCGACTTCTGTAAAGACTCCGGGATTGGCGGACGGCCCCTTTTCTCGCTATGATGCCCGACACGGGTGCGTGGCGGAATTGGTATACGCGTACGTCTCAGAAGCGTATGGGGCAACCCTTGGGAGTTCAAGTCTCCCCGCACCCACTATGAGCTTTTTCTTCGTCGATGAGTCGCTTACGGTCGGCAATCCGACCGAGATATCGGGCGACGCCGCACACCATATCGGTACCGTGCGCCGCATCAAGAAGGGCGAGGAGATACAACTGCAAGACCCGTCGGGATCACGCGTGGTCGCACGCGTAGATGATGTCAGCAAGCGAGCGCTCACCGTCATGCCGCTGCGCCTCTCCGACATGCCCGCTGCCCCGCAGCGTGCACTCACGTTGCTCCAGGCCTA
>CAYOHS010000046.1:0-2672 GCA_964403865.1 uncultured Candidatus Saccharibacteria bacterium | reverse complement strand
CCTGGCCCGCTCGCGCTTATCGTGGGCCCAGAGGGCGGATTCTCTGATGCCGAATATGAAATCCGCACTTCACGAGACTTCCTGACAGTATCTATCGGGACATACACGCTGAGGGCAGAGACGGCGGCAATCGCCGCTCTCGGGAAACTCGCGTGATCACTCGACAGCCTCCACGCTCGCGCCGAGCGCACACAGACGCTCATGGAGATTCTCGTAGCCACGGTTGATGGGATACACGTTGCGCAATAGTGATTCGCCTGGAGCGGCGAGCATGCCGATGAGGAGCAAGGTGGCAGGGCGCAGTGCGGGCGGCGCATCGAGCGTGGCGGCGTACAGCTGAGTCGGGCCGGTGACGACGACACGGTGCGGATCGAGCTGCTGCATCTTGGCACCCAATTCTTGCATGAGCATGTAGTGACGTGCGCGGCCATCGTAGACCCAGTCGTGTATCAGGGTCTCCCCTTCTGCCTGCGTAGCGACCGGTACGAAGAATGGGAGGTTGTCCATGTTGATGCCCGGATAGGGACGCGCAGCGATCTTCTCTGGCGGCGCATGGAGCTTCGATGCGTGTATGACGACGTCACACAAGAGCGTGTGATTATTGTCCGCCAGGTACGATGCTCCGCGTCCGTATGAAAGGCCCATATGCGCCAGCGTCTCGAGCTCAAGCTCCATGAAATCGATAGGGACACGCTTGAGTGAGAGCTCGGAGCCTGTCGTGGCCGCGAGTGCGACGAAGAACATCGCCTCGATCGGATCTTCGGTCGGGTATCCGACGACATCGGCATCGATCTCCTCTACGCCGTGGACGGTCAGAGTCGATGTGCCGATCCCTTCGATGCGGACTCCGCAGCTCTCCAGGAAGACGCACAAATCCTGGACCATGTAGTTCGCGCTGGCAAACTTGATACGAGTCTCTCCGGGGATGAGTGCCGCCGCCATAAGGACGTTCTCCGTGCCGGTGTCACTCGCCTCGTACATCACTATCTCAGCGGGCTTCTTACCGGTCACCTCCACATGATAGGTGTGCTTGCTCTCATCACCTTCGATAGAGATGCCGAGCATGCGCAACGCATCGATATGCGCACCGAGACTTCGCTTGCCGAGATCGCACCCGGCAGGTGCCGGGAGATCAAATGAGCCGAGCCGATGCGCCAAAGGACCGATGAACATCGCGATGGAGCGCGTGCGTTCTGCCGCAGCTCGATTGAGGTTTTCGAGCGAGATCTGCGTAGGCGGGGTGATGTGTACGTCGCCGGAATCATCCCACACCACCGTGACGCCCATGGATTCGAGGACTTCGATGAGACGCTTCACCTCCTCGATGCGCGGGACGCGCTTGAGGGTCGTGGTGCCTTTGTTGAGGAGCGCGGCCGCGAGCAAGGCCACACTCGCGTTCTTGGACGTATTGATGATCACCTCTCCCGACAGCTTCTTACCCCCGATGATGCGGTAGTTCATGATGAGGACCAGTATACGTCTTGCCCGGTCATGCAGCCACTATTTTTTGTGGTCAGGCGTATTCCTTCTGCCGTTGTACAAGCGGCTATTCTTTGTGGTCACAGATAACCCGTTCGCCGTCGCGAACGGGTTTCCGCGACCCCGGCTCGCGGCCTCGCCTACTGGCTCAGCATCGCTCCGCCTCGCACCGCGCGAAAAAGACTGGCGCAGGCCAGTCTTTTTCGTCTCGGTGCGCATGGAAGGAATCGGACCTTCGACCTTTTCATTATCAGTGAAATGCTCTACCACTGAGCTACATGCGCATTTATTCTCTCCTCGGCGCGAGTCCCGGCATCATCCGCCGGAGCTACACGCGCTCACATAAGGGACTCGATCGAATCGCCTGTGGACACGATAGTAGCAAAAAACCAGCCTCTATGCTACTTTCGCTGGCAGGAATCGGGACTGGCTCGATTCCGACCTTAGATGGAGAACCAGATGCCTCACGGGAAGTGTCGCAAAGGTAAAGAGCAGCGCAAGGAGCCGGGTGGCCGATACAAGGTGCTCAAGCATCTGCATGCACGCACTCACCAGCAAGAGCTCGCTGATGCGCTTCCGGATGCGAATGAGCCCATGCATGTCGGCGGCAAGAACGCCGCGACGCATCGTCCGGTACGCGACGCTGTCGAATCTGCCTAGCGGCATGACGACCACGAACTGAGTGAAAACCATCACAGCGGCTCCAGGAGGGGCCGCTTTTCTTTTCACGCAAAAAACACCCATCGGATTCGTGCCGGGGTGTCTTTTATCTCTGGTTTCTCATTTCTTATTTTTGTAGCAACACACTCAGATCTATCTATACTCTTTTGTTCCGTCCAAACCATCGTCTTTCCGATGTGTCGCATGCCATTTATGGTTGAACATGATTACCCTTCTGTGGTCAATTGAGCCACAGAAATCGACGACGATTGTCTACCCGAAGGCGACAACCTTCCGTTTTGGAATGAATCCACGAGCAGCTTCCGCTACCCGTGCCTTGTTACGACTTACTCTTTGTCATTGAGCTTGCCTTGGTCCACGACAAGCGTGGGCTTCGGGCACTCCCAACTCCCCTGAGTTGACGGGCGGTGAGTACAAGGCTTGAGAACGTATTCACCGTGGTGTGGCTGACCCACGATTACTAGCGATTCCGGCTTCATGAGGGCGAGTTGCAGCCCTCAATCCGAACTGGG
>CAYOHS010000045.1:0-7686 GCA_964403865.1 uncultured Candidatus Saccharibacteria bacterium | reverse complement strand
CCCGGGCCCGGATACCCTTCGTCGCGCTCTTGAGCAGTAGCGTTCTCATAGTGGGGGCAGTCTACGCCACGCACCGCATCACTATCGATGAAGATATCGCCCAGAGCCTCTCGGCGGCTTCGCTGGCCCAGGGCCAGCTCGCCGCGATACTGGCCTCCAAGCTCAATGTGCAGCTGGCACAGAACGCCACCTACGCCGAGCAGCTTGCCGCGCGCGAGGCTGCCGACGCACAGCTGCAGGCAGTGGTCGGCACCATTAAGGGCGGGCTCGACCACATCGAGAAGGAACGTGCGGTGGATCCCCAGCTTCTGCAAAAATACTCTCGCGTCTACTTCCTCAACGAAAACTACCGCCCAGCGGCACTCTTGTCTGTCGATGCACGCTTCGCATATCCCTCGACCACCCCGCGCGAGATACAGGCGCAAGCACTCCCGTTCGTGACGCGCCTGCTCACGGATGCCGATTCCGCCAGCGTGCATCTGCGTGTCCTGTCATCGTTCCGCTCCTTCCAAGACCAGAGCACGCTCAAGAAGGCGTACACGGTGCGCTACGGCTCGGGCTCCAACGCATTCTCCGCCGATCAGGGCTACTCCGAGCACCAGCTGGGTACGGCGATCGATTTCACGACTGCCGAGAGTGGCGTACTCGCAGGTTTCGACAAGACCAAGGGCTTCGCCTGGCTCCAGGCTAATGCCTATCGTTACGGCTTCATCCTCTCCTATCCCAAAGGCAACGACTACTACATCTACGAGCCTTGGCATTGGAGGTTTGTCGGCATCGCACTGGCCACCACGCTGCACGACTCGGGCATGCACTTCTACGACATGGACCAGCGCGAGATCGACACTTACCGCGCCAACATGTTCGACCAGTAGGCCACCGCAGAAGACGTGCGAGAAACTCTGCAGCGCGACGGCGCGAAGCTGAGAAATCTTTCAGCAGAAAGATTGCGTTTTCGAGCAGGTCTTCTGCGGTGGCCAGTGAGCCCATAGACAAACCCCGGCAGGGCCGGGGTTGTCGTGGATACGAGTTCGCCTCTACAAAAGCTTTGCCGCGAGGCGCCGAGGAGCGAGAATCGGAGTCGTACTTTGACGTACGGTGACGATTCGAGCGACAAAGGCAACGAAGCGGCAGGGCTTTTTAGTGCGAACTTAGGAGAGGTGCTTCGAGACGAGCTTAGTCATCTCGAACATAGAGACGGTCTTCTTGCCGCCGAATACCTTGAGGAGCTTCTCGTCCGCGTTGATGTTGCGCTTGTTCTTTGCGTCCTGGAGGCCATGCTTCTTGATATACGCCCACAAGCCCTTCACCACCTCAGAGCGAGGCATCGGACCCTTTCCAACGACCTCAGCCAAGTCTGCGCTGATCGTCATCGGCTTCATAAATGCGGAATTCGCTTTTGCCATAGTTTTCTTATGACTGCTAAGTACCCCCAGTATGGCGGTGTTCCCTCTAGAGCGCAAGGCCCCGCTCTAGCATAAGAATGTCATACCCCTTGGTAACCCTGTCCGAAGCCTCGATACCGAGCGAGGCGAGGAATTCGCCCATCTCTGCTTGGATGTGCTCCGCGTCGCCAGCTTCAGCCATCTTTTCGAGCTCGATGAAGCTGCCCAAGCCTTCGATATCGTCGATACACACCTCATATCCGGCCACGTGGCCCGTACGGCGCACCTTCACGGTGCGCACCGCCGGCTTCAATCCCATCAGCTCGAGGATCGCCCGAGCCTGTTCGGCCGAATCCGCCACGATCTCGTGCTCGTGCTTCACCAGCACCTCGGCCGATTTGCGCACCGGCTTCTTGGCGGTGAGGACGACCTTCTGGCCGTCCTGGATACGGATGCGCAAGAAGACGTCGTTGCTCAAGAATTCCTCGAGCGTGCCGGTCTTGGCCACATAGACGGTGTCGTCCTGAGTCTTGGGCGCGGCAAACGCGCACCCGAGCGCTTCGAGCTTCTGCATCACCGCACCGCGGTCGGCCAATCGTGCCTTTGTCTCTATCTCGAGGAGTGCCATGCCTTGCATCATACCTTCCCCTTGCTAGAGTGCCCATCGTGTCACCGCATAGCTCAGCCCGGGGTCGCCCCGCCATGTACGATATGCGGGACGCTTGATGTAGTATGGGGCCATGTACAAACGCATCGTGGTGAAGGTCGGCACAAAGGTCTTATCGACCGATGACAACAGGCTCGACGCCGACATCCTGACACATCTCGCACGACAGATCGCCTCCATCGCCGAAACTGGAGTCGAGATCGTGCTGGTCACGTCGGGAGCGATGGGTGCCGGTCGTGCACTCGTGCACCTCAAGAGCAGCGACAGGATCGCAGAGAAACAAGTGCTCGCCGCCGTCGGCCAGGTACAGCTCATGAGTACCTACGCCGCCGCATTTGCATCGCGCGGACGGATCTGTGCCCAAGTCCTGGCCACCAAGGAAGACTTCCGCGACAAGGCGCACTATCTCAACATGCGAAGATGCTTCGAGAACCTCCTGGCGAACGGGGTCATACCGGTGGTAAATGAGAACGACGTCGTCGCGACGACCGAGCTTCTCTTCACCGACAACGACGAGCTTGCAGGCCTTGTCGCCTCGCAGCTTAACGCCGACGCCGTGATCATACTGACCAGCGTCGAGGGGTTCCTGACCGGTGATCCCCGCGATCCTGATTCGCGGGTCATCTCAGAGATCAGGGACGACGAGATCGCTTCGTATCAGAAACACATCGCGCCCGAGAAGACCACATTCGGCCGTGGCGGCATGCTCACCAAATTCTCGATAGCAAAGAAGCTCGCACTCCAAGGCATCGCCGTGCACTTCGCCAACGGCAAGCGGCCGCAGGTACTCGCCGATATACTCGCCGGCAAAGGTGTCGGCACGAAGTTCGTCCCGCGCAAACAATCCAGCGCAGAAAAACGCCGGCTGGCCTATTCCGAGGGTCTCACCAAAGGCGCGGTCCGCGTGAACGCGTGCGCCGAAGAGATCCTGCGATCGAACACGAAGATCATGAGCCTCTTGCCCGTCGGCGTCATCAAGGTCGCGGGCGTTTTTTCCAAAGGTGACATCATCGAGATACACGACGAAAAGGGCGCCCGTATCGGTTTCGGCATCGCCGAGTATGGAGCCGAGCGCGCACGCGAACTCATGGGCAAAAAGCGGGTCCGGCACCTCATCCATTACGACCACATGTTCATCAGTGCGTAATGTTACGGAGCAGAAGACGCGAGGCGGGACCATTGTCAGCACGAAAAAAACGTGTTATGAATGAAGCGGTAAGCCTTGCCGTTCCGGCAGGCTCCATACTGAGAAAGAGGCACACATGAGCGCTCTGCTCGAACTGCTTTTGGATTCCAGGTTCTCGCAAGGTCTCGGTGGTGGCGTGGTCGCACTTGCAGTGCAGCATATCTACACTCAAGCTATCGCGAAGAAAGCGCTGTCCGCGGGAGAACTGACCGACGAGATCCTCGTGGTCTCGAACGTCGTCGAGGATATCGATGGCGTTCCTTTCCTGAAGCCGCGCACCGTGCGGTACGAGCGGCCCATCGGGAACTACTTCCACAACAAGGCGCTCGCCAAGGCCGTCGTCGTCGCGGCTAAACGCGCCGTCGAAGGACAGCCCGAGACGCAGTTCATCAAGCTGCCCGACAGCCGTTCGCAGGGCAAACTCATGAAGCGAGTGGTGAATATCGCTTCTGAGATCGGCGCGTCGGGCCACATCCTGCGGATGTTCAACCGCCTGTTCGACAAGAACGACGGCTACGTCTGCATCAACTACGCTCAGGCCGGTGAGGATGATTGGATCATCCGCATCGACATCATCTCAGCGGTCGATCTCAAGCGCTTCCTCGACCCTGCGTTCGTGAGCTCGCTCTCGTACCGCAAGGAAGAAGGCAGCCACGCCGACAACGCCGCCATCTTCGCGCTCTGCGCGCAGAAGGTATTCGGCACCGAGGCCGGCAAGCATGAGGAGGAGACGCGTATGTACGTGCGTCGCGTGTCGATCCCGACGCCCAAGTTCGCGGCGTGATCGCGCGGATCGTGACCTCGCAACAAAGGACCATCGGCACTCGCTGCCGGTGGTCCATCTCATTCACGATACACTCTGCCCTGCTAAGTGCGCGCGCCTCTATATAGGTAGATGAATTGCATCTGAGAGGAACATGTGTCATAAACAAGCCAGTCCATCTCCGTCCGGGAGGTGGTATTCATAGGGGAACATACCCATGTACGAGATATTAGGAGTGCCGCTCCATTCGGTGGCCCAGTTAGCAGCTGGTGCCGCGACTGGCGGCGCGGTCACTCTTGCGGCAGTCCGGCATCTGACCGACTGGTTCCACAACCGTGAGTACGAGACCATCATCGTGTACCAGGCGTTGGTGAAGGATCTTGGCGGGGGTTCTCGTCACTTCGAGCGCAACGAGGTCCTCACAGGCAGACTGCCCGACATCATCCGCGGTTCCAACGTCCGCGATCTGATGACCGACGCAGCGAAACACTGCGTCGCGGGCCATGGCATCGATGTCGATCGTCGGTTCCTGACCTACGCCGACGATGAGAAGGCGAAAGATGTCGGCGTGGCGGTCAAGAAGGCACTGCGCTCCTTCCTGTGGCGCCAGCGCTTCCTCGATGAGGCCGACGGCATCCCTCACAAGAGGACACAGAAGTACATCATCATCGGTGGAGCCGACTCCCCGCTCAATCGCAAGAAGGTCATCCGCGTCACTATCGTCAACGATGCCGACCTCGACGACCTGTGCGGGTGTTTCAGCTGGGACACCGACGGCGAGATGAACAGGATCGGGCTCGAGACCGCCAAGGTCTTGGCGGAGTCGGTCCGTCGCGAGAAACAGCCATACTTCCACACGGTCCGCGGCAGCGAGCATCGCGTCGTGTTCCCCATCGAAGTCCCTGTTCCGGTCTGATCACCTGGACCGCAACACAAAAACGACCGCCGACCCATCACTGGGCCGGCGGTCATCTCATTTTCCTACTTAGAATCCGAAGAGTCCGCGAAAGAATCCACCGATACCACCGAAGAAACCGCCCATGCCATGCGGCGCCTGCGCCGGTGCGGCAGCGCCACCCGATGTCGAGCCAGTCGCGACAGGGCGTGTGCCCTGATCGATGACCGTCGTCGCGACGATGTTCGTACCGTTTACAGTGCCCTGCGCCAAGACCGCGTCACCCACTGCGATCTGCGTGAGCGCGATAGCAGCGCCCGCCTTGGTGATCTTCGCACCGGAGGCGTCGATCGAGTACGTCGAGCCGCCGTTGTTGTTGGTGATGGTGATGGTCGAGCCGCTCACAGCAGAGACCGTCCCGCCGACAAGCGGCTGACCATTACCCTGGATCGCGGGCGGCATCATACCCATGCCGCGTGGCGTCGAGCTGGCGTTGTCTTTGTCCCAACCGCGTCCGCCCATCATGCCGCGCGGCGGCAGGCCGTCGTGGATCTTGGTCGCCACGACATTCGTGCCGCTGACCGTTCCTTCGATCATGACCGAATCGCCGATAGCGACGTCTGAGAGCACGATGGTCGTGCCAGCTTTATCTACTGTCGCCTTCGACGCGTCGACCGCATAGGTCGTCGTCGCAGCATTGGGCCCGAAGCCACGGCTCGCCACCGTAAGGCTTGTGCCGGATTCTGCCGTCACCTGCCCCAGGATGCCGCGCCCGCCCTCGCCCATCATGTGCATGCCAGGACCTCTACCCTGTGGCTGCCCCTGTGCTGCCTGTTGGGTGTCGGCGAATGCGACCGAACTGATAAGGAGCGTGCCGAGGGCGGCTGCTCCGAGAGACGATGCAAGATACTTCATACGAGTCTGTTGTGTTGTTGTATATAAGCCCCGTGCTGCCGTATCGCGAATACGAGCCGCACGATAAGTACTACACCTGCACGGCTACGGTTTCTTACATCTGCCCTTCATTCACCTTGCACTCATGGTACGTGGGCGACAATGAGCCCCTTGGAACTCCTTAGCAGCATCTAGCACCTTATCTCCTACTTTTCTCATATGTCACCACGTATCCGCATGCTCGCCGCAGGTCTCTTATTCGCCGTCCCGGTCATCGTCTCTGCCGCTACCGGCAGTACGACCCTCCAGCTCAGTGCAAATCTCACACTGCCTCGCATCGAGAGCTCGCAGTCTCCCGAGCGCTCGAGTCCCAAGCTGCCATTTACCCCCAAGGCATCTTCCGCTTCGCCGCAGGCGAGGACGCTCGCACCGCAGGCGCTTACCGCGGCAGAATCCCTCGGCGCGAATCTCATACCGAATCCCTCGGTCGAGACAGCCGGTACCGGCGGCGTACCTGCCTCATGGCACAAGGGCGGCTACGGCACCAATACCCGCGTACTCACCTACCCCGTCGCGGGCTCGGGCGGCGCGGGCACCAAGGCCATCGGTATCGCCGTAAGCGGCTACACGAGCGGCGATGCCAAGTGGTACTTCGATGCCGTGCCCGTAAAGGCCTCGACCGTCTACGAATTTTCCGACGCTTCCCAGGCTACGGCACCATCTATCATCACCGCACAGTTCAATCTCTCCGATGACACGACGGTCTACACCGACATCCAGCACGTCGCTGCCAGCGGCTCGTTCCAGACCAACACCATCCGCTTCACCTCGCCGGCCAAGGCGGTGTCTGTCACCATCTTCCACCTCCTCAATCAGAACGGCACGCTCACGACCGACGACTACTCGTTGCGTGAGGTCACGCAATCACAAGGCAGTAATCCGATCCAGAATCCCGGCTTCGAGATCGCCGGTGGCAATGGCCTGCCTGCCAGCTGGGCCAAGGGCGGTTATGGCACCAACACCCGCACGTTCGTCTACCCCGTCACCGGTAATCCCGGCAACGCTGCGCGCATCACCATGAGCGGCTACACCAATGGCGACGCCAAGTGGGTCTTCACACCGGTCGCGCTCGTGCAGGGGACCTATACCTACACCGATACCTACCAGAGCACCGTCCCCTCCACGCTGACCGTGCAATTCACCAATGCCAACGGCACGCTCACCTACCGCGATATCGGCACGCTTCCCGCGAGCGGCGGCTGGTCCACCGCATCGGGCGAATTCAGCGTCGGTGCCGGTGTCACCGCAGTGACCGTCTTCCATCTCATCAAGGCCAACGGCACGCTCACGCTCGACAATGCCGCGATCACGCCCAAGTCTGGACCGGCGGGCATCTTCACGACCGGCGCCGTCACCTTCCGCTTCGATGACGATCTGTCATCGCAATACGTGAGCGCCGTGCCCAAGCTCGAGTCCGCAGGCTTCAAGGGCTCCTTCTACATCATCACGCACGAGACCGGCGACGATGGCTTCCCCGGCTTCATGACCCACGCGCAGATCATCGATCTCGCCTCGCGCGGGCACGAGATCGGCGCACACACACGCACGCATCCCGATCTCACCACGCTCACCGCATCACAGCAGCAGGGCGAGATATGTGGCTCACGACAGGATCTCCAATCCTGGGGCATCTCGCCGATCGATTCGTTCGCGTACCCATTTGGCGCATACGACGCGAGTACCGACTCGGTCGTCAAATCGTGCGGCCTCTCGAGCGCCGCGACCAGCAATGGCGGCTACGTCACCCAAGCATCCGATCCGTTCCAGCTCGAACGCCAATCTATCCAAAACTCGACCACGCTCGCACAGGTGAAGCAGTGGGTGGATAGTGCCGCC
>CAYOHS010000044.1:0-7751 GCA_964403865.1 uncultured Candidatus Saccharibacteria bacterium | reverse complement strand
AGTAAAAAACAAAAAGATGAGCCCCTCTCGTGAAGAGAAGGGCTCTAAGTCGGCGGTACTCCTGCCGCAATCTCAGCCTGGCAGCAAGAAGCCGTCGAGAAGACTCACCTGACAGGCCTCAAGCTTGCCCGAATGACGCGGATCGGTGCTCGCCCGGACCTTGAACCTGACGGTGCGGCCGTCGAGATCCTTGATCTTAAGCTCGCCTTTGCGCGTCTCCTTGAGCGTGGCCGAGCGCAGGAAGTGCTGCTGCATCGTGCCGCACGGACACCGCTCCATGATGAAACCGTAGCCGCTCCCGACGTACACGAACACGCCACGGTGTTCGACGTCGCCGACCCTGCTCAATTGCCTTGTCGCAGTCTTTTCTTCTGTTGTCGTCATGCAATCCTCCGTGTTTCCGAGACACTTGCATACCACACGTGGTGGCGTGCAAGACATCGGAAACAGGAAAAATCGCCTCAGGCCGTTATATGCCCACGGGGTAGGGGCGTCAAGGCAGATGGGGGGACTGGGGATAGCGGGGTATTTGACTTTATGCCCAAGATTTGTTACAACGTAAACCACGTGTTCGTAAATAGTCAAACACACCCCGCGACCATGCTTTCATTTTCGCCAAAACAAGTGACCAAGGAACTCCTGGCCGACCTGCCTGAGCGGTCGCGCAAGGTGCTCGCCGACCGCTTCGGCCTCACCAGCAAGGGTGAGGAGCGTACGCTCGATGCCATCGGCAAGGAGTACGGCATCACCCGTGAGCGCGTCCGCCAGATCGAGAGCCACGGTCTTTCGACCATCCGCGAGTCTGAGGCCTACGAGATCCACGCTGAGAGCCTCCAGGGGCTCAAGAAGGCGCTCGAGAGCCTGGGTGCCGTCGTCGCCGAGGAGCACTTCCTCGAGGAGGCTGCCGACAGCACGGCCGAACGCCGCCATGTCGCGTTCCTCCTCACCGTCGGCCACCATTTCAAGAATCGCCGCGAAGACAACAACTTCCGCACCCGCTGGCACACCGAGGAGAACACCGCCGATGCTATCGAGCGCGCGCTCACCAAGCTCTACAGCGCCATCGAAGAGAACAAGCTCACGCCCGAGGAAGAGTTCCTCGAGATGTTCGGCAAGTTCCTCAAGGAGGAGTCGGTCAAGAACCGCCAGCCGGAGGTGATGATGCGCTGGCTCAAGATCTCCAAGCGCCTCGGCAAGAACCCGCTCGGCGAGTGGGGCCGCACCGAATCTCCGCACGTCCGCATCAAGAACACCCGCGATTTCGCCTACCTCACGCTCAAGCGCCATGGCTCTCCCATGCACTTCGTCGAGGTCGCAAAGACCATCGAGAAGCTCTTCAAGCGCAAGACCCACCCGGCGACGACTCACAACGAGCTCATCAAGGACGGCCGTTTCGTACTCGTCGGCCGCGGTCTCTATGCACTCAAGGAGTGGGGCTACGAACCGGGCGTCGTACGCGATGTCATCCGTGCCATCCTCGAACGCGAAGGCCCGCTCTCGCGCGAAGACATCGTCGAGCGCGTGAAGCGCGAGCGCTACGTGAAAGACGCGACGATCGCCGTGAATCTCCAGAGCGGCACCTTCACCCGACTTCCCGACGGCCGCTACGCGGTAGCGAAATAAGCATCTCCCCGAAAACGGGCGCACCTTCCGGTGCGCCCGTTTTTTGTATGTCTGTTTAAAGGAAGGAGCGAAGATAACCGTTTCTGCAGGCCTGCCCGCAGCGCTCGGCGCGAGGGGAGCACGCGGTCAACAGACCGCGATGCGTGCCTCAGAAACGGTTATCGAGCGGTGTTATAATCTCGGCATGTCTGGCGGAGGTCATGGCCACAAACCGATACATCCATGGCTCGATCTGCATGGGTGGGTGGAATGGCTGAGCGGGTGGAACATCTCGCGCGCACTCGTCCTCACCACCATATTCCTCGGCCTCTTGTTCGTCCTGGCCGAACTTATCCCGAATTTCATCGTGTTCGTCTTCTGGTGGGCGATAGGGACCGCTCCGATATGGCTCCCGCTCGCGCTCCTTCGTAGTGGCTGGCATGCCTGGATCGAGTATATCCGCGAAGAGTACCTCGCGAGTCATGATGTGGTCTTGCTGGAAGTCCGCATCCCGCGCGATATCATGAAATCGCCGCGCGCGATGGAGCTTGTCTTCAACGCGTTCTACACGAAATCGGGCGAGACGACCGTCATCGACCGCGCGTGGAAAGGCTCGGTGCGCCCGTTCATATCGTGGGAGCTCGTGAGCTTCGGCGGTGAGATACATTTTTACACCTGGTGCTGGACGCGCTATCGCCGCTCCGTAGAGACTGCGATCTATGCACAGTATCCGGAAGTGGAGATCGTCGAGGCAGACGATTACTCCATGCGTTTCGTCTATGACCCGAAGAAGCACTTCGTCTTCTGTACGGATTATATCTACGACCCGCGCGGCGATGAGTATCCGATCAAGAGCTACATCGACTTCGAGCTCGATAAGGATCCGAAAGAAGAGTTCAAGATCGATCCATTCGCTAATGTCATCGAAGTCTTGAGCAACCTCAAGCCCAACGAGCAAGCATGGATACAGATCATCGTCCGCACCGAAGACAAGGCCACCGGCCACAACGCACTCAATCCGAAGAGCAGCACATGGAAGAAGCGTGTCGAGCAAGAGGTCAATAAGATCCGCCGCGACGCCTCGGTGGCAGTGGGCAAAGAAGACGCAGATGAGTCTGACCCGGATAAATACGGCACATTCCCACGCCCTACCTGGAAGCAGACCCGCACGATCGAGACACTTGAACGACACCTCGGCAAGATCCCGTTCGAGGTCGGCATGCGCGGCATGTACATCTCTGAAGGAGCGCCGCATGGCCCGACGTATACCAACGTCCGCTGGATCTGGAAACCGTTCAACAGCCCGGCGTACCTCAATCAGCTCCGTCCGCGCCGCGCACACAACGACTTCGACTACCCGTGGCACGACATCGCCGGCTACCGCTGGCGCTGGGTCGTGCGCTACTACCTCGATGCGTATCGCACGCGTTCGTTCTTCTATACGCCGTATGGCGAACACGGCCTCGTGATGACGCCGGAGACCTTGGCCACGATCTACCACTACCCGAGCCGCACGGTCGCCGCACCGGGCCTGCAGCGCATCTCCGCCAAGAAGGCCGAGCCACCACCGAACCTCCCGCGCTGATATGGATACCTTCGTCTCGTCTTTGCGTCGCTGGTTCGACGATTTCGATACACTGCAGGCGCAGATGTCAGAGTATTGGCGCGGCCACACCAACTGGCGCACGCTCGCGATCATCATCGTCTTCGGCGGCGCAGCGATCGCCCTGTATCTCGGCGCCATACGTCCGCCCGAAGAATTCCCGTCGCGGCAGCTGGTCACCGTCGAGAGCGGCGCCTCGCTCACCGCGATCGCAGATTCGCTCGCGCAGCAGCATGTCATACGCTCGCCGTTGGTCTTCCGCCTGTTTGTCCGCATACTCGGACGCGAGCGCGGGGTCATGGCGGGTGACTACCTCTTCAAGCAGCCCCTGAGTTCGTGGGCGGTAGCCAGAGCTCTCTCGATCGGTGCATTCGGTCTCGAGCCGGTACGCATCCGCATCCCCGAAGGCGCGACGACGCGCGAGATGGCCAAGATACTTTCTGATGCCCTCCCGCGTATCGACCAAGACGCCTTCCTCGTCGCCGCTCGACCGCAAGAAGGGTACTTGTTCCCCGATACCTATTTCTTCTTGCCCAACGCCAAGCAAGACACGGTACTCGAAGCGATGCGACAGAATTTCGACAAGCATCTCGGGCCGCTCGAGGCGTCGATCACTGCGTCGGGCCATACCCGGGAAGAGATCGTGATCATGGCTTCGATCATCGAGCGCGAAGCGCGCAACCCCGCCGACCGTCGCATGATATCGGGCGTCTTGTGGAATCGCATCAAGAGAGGGATGCCGCTGCAGGTCGATGTCACGTTCCTCTATACGATTGGGAAGAACACCTTCCAGCTCACGACCGACGATCTGCGCACGGACCATCCGTACAACACCTACACCAACAAGGGATTACCGCCCGGACCTATCGGTAGCCCCTCGCTCGATTCGCTCGAGGCCGCGATCACGCCGACCAAGAACGACTATCTGTTCTATCTGGCAGACAACACCGGCGTCACGCACTATGCCAAGACCTACGAGGAGCACCTGAGGAACAAGCGACAGTATCTGGGGACTTGATTTCGCACAGGATTACCCACACTCTGCACGCATGGCACGGATATTCGTCGGACTTTCCGGAGGCGTCGATAGCGCCGTCTCCGCCGCACTCTTGCAGCGCGAAGGGCATGATGTCGTCGGCGCGTTCATCAAGATCTGGAATCCGGATTTCCTCGAGTGCACGTGGAAGCAGGATCGCATCGATGCGATGCGCGTGTGCGTCTCGCTCGGGATACCGTTTCGAGAGATCGATCTCTCGCAGGAGTACATGCGCGGCGTCGTCGACGATATGATCGCCACGTATCGCGCGGGACGCACGCCGAACCCGGATGTCTTGTGCAATCGGCACATCAAGTTCGGCGCGTTCAAGAAGTGGGCGATCGAGAACGGCGCGGAGATGGTCGCCACCGGCCACTACGCGCAGACCGACGGTACGCGATTGATGCGGGGAACAGACTCATCGAAAGACCAGTCGTACTTCCTCTACCGGCTTACGGGCGAGGACCTCGCCGCGACGCGCTTCCCGATAGGGCACCTGCCCAAATCAGAAGTCCGCGCACTCGCGAAGAAGTTTGATCTTCCGGTGTCGCAGAAGCCGGACAGCCAGGGCCTCTGCTTTGTGGGAGATGTCTCGATACCCGAATTTCTCACGCGCTATATCACTCTGAGCAAAGGACCGGTGCTCGACATGAGTGGCAAGGTCATCGGGGAACACGACGGCGCAGCGAGCTACACGATAGGGCAGCGCCACGGATTCCGTGCGCAAGGCATCCACTATGTCGTCGGGATCGATATCCCTAATAACACAATCACCGTGTCTGAAGATAAGTCCGATGCGCTGTCTACATCTGCGTCACTCACTGATGTGCATTGGATCGGTGAGGCACCTGCGAGCGGTGCGGAAGTCTCGGCACAATCGCGCTACCACTCAGCGGTCGCGCGCGCGTCACTTTCGCATGATGGCGGCACGTGGCGCGCATCGTTTGCGCAGCCAGAATTACTCTCGCCCGGCCAATCCGTCGTCTTCTACGACGGTGATATATGCCTCGGTGGCGGCGTAGTGGAAAACGTCTTCAAGAAGTGATGCTAGACTTCTGATGATGTCCCACGTCCTCATCACCAAAGCCGATGGCGAGCAGGAGCCGTTTGATCCGGCAAAGCTCGAACACTCGCTGCAGCTCGCGGGCGCTTCTTCGACCATCCGGGCGCGCGTGCTCTCGCATATCATGAAAGAACATCTCAAGCCCGGCATAACGACCGAGGAGATCTATAAACACGCCTTTGGCATCCTGCACAAAGAAGAAGTATCGCCGGTCGCTGCACGCTATTCGACCAAGCGCGCTGTTTTCGCCCTCGGCCCCTCGGGATTCCCGTTCGAGCAATTCCTCGCCGAGGTATTGCGCGCACATGGCTGGCACGCACGCACCGGCGTCGCCCTGACGGGCCGCTGCGCACCGCACGAGGTGGATGTCTTGGCCGACAAGGGCGGCAAGCGTATCGGCATCGAGGCGAAGTTCCACAACGAGCCTGGCGGCAAGACCGACATCAAGGACGCGCTCTATGTGTATGCGCGCTACGAGGACCTGAAGCACGCCCCCGAGGCCTCGTCGCGCGTCGACGAAGGCTGGCTCGTGACCAATACGCAGTTCACCCGCAACGCTATCCGCTACGCGCAGTGCGCGGGCTTGCGTCTCTTGGGCTGGGACTACCCGCGCACGCGCGGTCTCATGACGCTCATCGAGGAGGCCAAGGTCCATCCGCTCACATGCCTCACCACGCTCTCCGAGCACGAGAAGCACCGTTTCCTCGATAAGCAGATAGTGCTCTGCAAGGACATGCGTCCGCATCTCTTGCGCGAGTACGGCGTCCGCCCGGACAAGATCCCCGCCATCCAAGAAGAGGCCCGCCTCTTGTGCGGGATCGAAGATTGAATTTTGTCCCGCTTGGACTATCATTGACCTATGCACGGCGAACAATTCATCGACCCGAATATCATCATGTTCGGCAAGCTCCTGCTCTCCATGGTCTTGGGCGGCGTCATCGGCACTGAGCGCGCCGTCATCGCACGCCAGTTTGCGGGCACGCGCACCTTCGGCCTCGTCGCGATGGGAGCATGCCTCTTCATCCTCGCGGGCAACTACGTCGACACGGCGTACCTCGGCGTGGTCAATTTCAATCCGTCGTATGTCGCCGCAGCGGTCGTCACCGGTATCGGATTCCTCGGCGGCGGGCTCATCATCTTCCGCGGCGACACCTTGCATGGCATCACGACGGCAGCCGGGCTCTGGATCACGGCCGGCATCGGCGTCGCGACAGGCTTCGGCATGTACGCTGTCGCGATATTCACGACACTCCTCACGCTCGTGATGTTCACCGGCATGTGGTATGTGGAGAATCGCTTCAAGCATTGGTTCGGCGTCGACATGCAGACGGAAAATTCGCCTCAACCAGCCCCGAGGCAATAGTGGTACCATGCGCAGTACCGGGCTCGGCACCCTCGCGCCGTCACCCGTGCTGCTGCTCTTCGGAGCCGTGAGGGAGGGGTCACGATGTGACCCCTTTTCCTGTATACTCTTGCGATGAGCCAGTACTACAAGCCGGATAGAAATCCCAATTGGAATTACGGGGGCCCGAATTGGACGCTCTCGCGCGGCAAGATCGACCTCTTCATGGAGTGTCCGCGCTGTTTCTACATCGACAACAAGCTCGGCACAGCACGCCCGCCGGGCTTTCCATTCAATATCAACTCAGCAGTCGACGCGCTCCTCAAGAAGGAGCTCGACGTGCATCGCGCGAAAGGGACCCAACACCCGCTCGCAAAAGCGTACGGACTCGATGCCGTGCCTTTTTCTCACGCAAAGATGGATGAGTGGCGCAACGCCTTGAGCCAGGGCGTGCAGTTCTTCCACAAGCCGACCGGGATGATGGTCCGTGGCGGTGTCGACGATATCTGGGTCAACAAGGACGGCGAACTCATCGTGATCGACTACAAGGCGACGAGCAAGGACGGGCGCATCGAGAGCCTCGACGAAGAGTGGCACCGCGGGTACAAGCGCCAGATCGAGATCTACCAGTGGCTGCTGCGTCAGAACGGATTCAAGGTCTCCGACACGGGCTACTGGTTCTATGCCAACGCTTCCAAAGATCGTGAGGCGTTCGACGGCCGGCTCGATTTCGAGCTGACGCTCGTCCCGTACAAGGGCTCGACCGATTGGATCGAGGATACGCTCATCGCGCTCAAGAAATGTCTCGATTCAGAGGAACTACCGTCGCCTGGCACAGAATGCGACTACTGCAAATACCGGGAGGCTGCGGGCAAGAAACTCATGGCATTTGCTAAGAAACGCGCATGAAGACATTCGCCGATAAGGTCCGTGACATCGTACGCAAGATCCCGAAAGGAAGGACGCTTACCTACAAAGAGGTCGCGACGAAAGCGGGGAATCCCGGCGCAGCTCGCGCGGTGGGCGCTGTCATGCGTACGAATTATGATTCGGGAATACCGTGTCATCGGGTCGTGCGTTCCGACGGCGGGATGGGCGGATACAA
>CAYOHS010000043.1:0-7858 GCA_964403865.1 uncultured Candidatus Saccharibacteria bacterium | reverse complement strand
TTTCGGCGACGCAGGATATCGAGAAGAAACAGGTGAGCCAGAAGGTCGTCGCGACTGAGTACGGCGGGCTCGTCGGCAAGATGCTCGATGCGACGACGGAGACTTTGCCGGGCTATGTGCCGGTGGTGCAGCCGGTCTCGCCCGAAGTCGCAACTGCAGCGACCCCGCAGGACCCGTCTGCTCCCACGGCCGGCGGTATACCATCTTCGCAAGCTGTGTCGAGCGGCGCGCTGCAGGTCTTAGGCGCAGTGCCCGCGCTCATCCCCGCGAAGTCGCAGTATGTCGACCTTGGCGCTGTGATCACGGATTACCGCCTCGCCAATTACGGCATCCAGTATCGCGTCAATGGCGCGTCGGTGCAGTCGGTACAGATCGACACGTCGACCACCAGCGAATGGACCATCGGCTACGAAGTGTTCGACGGAACATCAGTGGTCGCGTCGGCGTCGCGCAAAGTGATCGTGTACGATCCAGCAAAAGGTCCGCCCGATATCCCGCAGCAGATATTCGACGGCACGATTCCATCCGCGCCCGTGCAGCCAGAAGTCGCACCGCCGGTACCGGAGTCGGTGGTGTCGGCGACCCCGATAGAAGAAGCGACATCCACACAGCCGATAGATCTGCCACCGCCATCTGATTCAGTCGCGCCAAGCGAAAGTACCAGCGCGGATGTACTGGTGCCAGACCCCTCAGCGAGCAGTACGTCGCAGTGAGCATGTCTATCCACACGAGTCTCTCGTGTCTGCGGCGATAGTGCAGTACCATTCCTCGTATATGAAGCGACTCCTATCCGCGGCTCTCTTATCAATAGCGTTTCCTGTCTCGGTTTTCGCGCAGTCTGCGCCGATCGTACCGCAGGCGGTGCAAGACGAATTGCCCGTCGTTATCTCATCTGCGGCAAACGCACCGGTGCCCGCAGCCCACGGAGTCGTCAATTGTTTTGATTACTACCACTTCGGATCTATCCAGGCCGATATAACGGCGGCTGTGTCTGGTACCGTGTCGGGTGCCCCGATAACATTTTCTGGCACGCTCGAAAACACGAACCCCTATCCGATCGTCGATGGCGCGCTGTATGTGAAAATTTTTAAAAGCCGTGGGAGCACGAAAGACGCGAACGGCCCGGATGTCGTCGATCAATTCCTCGTGAAGGGAGATCTCGTCATACCGGCGAACGGCTCGATCCCCATCTCGTTCGATTGGAAAGTTCCCGCAGCAGCAGAGACGGGTGAGTACAGCGTCGCGACATTCTTCACGACCTCCCGCAAGTTCAATCTCCTCGGCCTTTCGTTTACCGACGACGTCGTCGGTAACACCGTGCCATTCACTGTTTCAGGAGAAGAGACCGGAGCCGTGCGCTTCGAGAAATCGAGCGTCACCGTGGCCGGGCAGCAATATCGCTTTGCTGCATTTCCACCGCGCGTTTCGGCGACCTCGTCAGTCGCCATTACGGCACAGATAAAGAATACGACCAGTGCTGATCAACGCGTCAGAATCCGATGGACGATCTATCAATGGGATGCGCAGCTGCGCGAGAATGCCGTGCAAGACATTCCCGAGACGAGCATCACCGTGCCCGCAGGAAAATCAGTACCCGTCACGATGTCGGTGACCGATACAAAATATCCCGTGTATCTTGCGGAAGGAACACTGCAATGGGCTGATTCAAAATCCGTCGTCGGCATCCGCTTCGTCCGCGATGGGCTCGATCGCACGCGCGTCAATTTCCCCGGGGTCGTATCGTATCCCTTGAAAGCGGGTGTCGCGAATACGCTCTTCTCATGCGTACATAACGCTGGTTCATCCGCATCAGTATCGGATGGGAGGCTCGATCTGACCCTTTCGGACATGCGCGGCAATGTGATCCATGAGTATAGCTACACGGGAGATGTCACCGGTGCGATGATGGGAGTCGCCGACACGTTCACCCCGGCGCGGGATTACAGCTCATTCGTGCTCGATGCGCGCCTCTACCGCGGCAAGGAGTTCGTCGATGAGGCGCACCTGGTGTACGATTGCGCTGCGATTGATCCTGCTTCGTGCGCGGAGGATGATCTCGCGCTTCCGACCGCTGGCATCATGGGCGCGATCTCCCAGTACGGCGTTATCGCTGTCGGAGCGCTCTTCGTCCTCGTGATCTTCGTGCTGGCGGTCGCGGCGCATCTCTTGCGCTCGAAGCCGTCCGTCGCAAAGGTCTAATGCGCTATGCATCACCTCCGAGTGCTCATACGTTGCGGTGGCATGGCGCTCATCCTCGCCTGTCTAGGGCAAGCAATACCTGCTTCAGCAGAAAGCATCCAATGGAATACGACCTATTCTGGCGGTATATGTCCGATCGACTATGCAGGAGCGCCGAATTGTACGGCTCCCGGCATCGTGAACCCTTCGATGCGTGTCGCGTACTCAATGAGTGTCACACGGACCGACACGGGGCAACCTGTCGCATGCGGCGCGACGGTCCCCGTCGGTACGCCACTGCGCTTCGCGTTCACGCCACATGTCTCCGAAGATATCTATTGGTTTGCTACGGGACAATTTTTCGATTCTCCCTACGGTGATTGGATAGCGGCGGCGGCAAATCCTGGGAAGAGTACCATCTGTGCGCCCAAGAATTGGTATACCGACTATTCTGAACAAGGTAATTCCTACCACCTCTACGCATCTCTCTCGATCGCGCCGCCAACGCAAGCACTTTCGGTCTCAGGAGCGGGATGTAATACGACGAGCGGCACGACGGCAGACTGCATGCCGTCTCAGGCAGGGAACATCGCGGCGCGATTCTCATTCGATCAGACACAGGGATATTTCTATATGGGCGAACAGCAGACGTCGTATCCAGAGACAGGGCAGTGCACTCCCGCATCGTACGCGTTTGATGCACCAGGTTCGATCGCGTCCTATGATGGTTCAGGCCACTGGAGCAATGCGGGAGCGTATACGCTCACGGTGCCAGCGCAATCGATCCAATGTCCCATAACCGTTTCTGATGGCTGCAGTGCGGCGAGCGCGAGCGCGGCGGGCGCAGCAACACCTGCCGACAAACCCTTCTACTGGCTCGATACGGCTCCCAAGGTGGGCGGCTACAGCCAGAATGCGGCGGTGACGGGCGATGTGACCCAAGTGCTCGACACGGATACGACCAGTGTGACCGCGCTCATGTATTGCCGCGTCGGTCGCTACGGCGCCGTCATGAATCAGACGCAGTTCTGGGTGCTCGATAAGAATAGTGCACCCGTCTTCTCGAGCGATACGGTGGCATGCAAGCAATCGACTCCTCACTACTTCACCAGCCCGACCGGATGCAATACCGGCACCTGCTATGAATCCACGTACGAGATCCCATTACCGGCGAGTGGGGCACCGTATTCAATCCATACCGTCGGCAACGGGGCGAATGGCTATGCTGCCGACAACTACATCTTCGATGCCTATCTCGGCGTGATGGAGCACAAGAGCTCGGTCACGACGGCAGGCTCATCGGGTTCATCCGCTAGCTCGTGCACACCACCGAGCACGCCGACTGTCGCCGCGATATCGACCAGCTCGTGCACCGCAGGCACACCGTTTGAGATATCAGTCTCCGCCACCGACCCCTCGGGTAATCGTGTACGATATGGGATCGACTGGAATGGCGACGGCACGATCGATCAGCTTGTCCCGCCGACCGGGTATGTCGCGTCGGGCACCAAGCTCACCGCCTCGCGCACGTTCACGACCGGCGGCACGAAATCTATAAAGGTCGTCGCGATCAATGAACTCGGTATTTCCTCCAAGGCCGCGACGCTCCCTGTCACCTGTGGCGCCGCTTCTGCGACGTCCGTCATGACCGGCGATGATGATACGGAAGGGAATTATGACGGCGGTGCGGGCGGTACCGGCGGGTCTGTCTCCCCGGATCTCTCTATACGCGCCACGCCTTCGCTCGTGCATCCGGGTGATGTCGTGAAGGTGAGCTGGTCTGCGACTCACGTATCCTCGTGCACGGTCACCGGATCCAACAAGGACACCTGGGATACCCTCACGTCGATCCCGGGCGGCAACGACACCTCTCCGATACGCGAAGCGACCACCTTCCTCCTGCGCTGCCTCGATGCGCACGGCACGACGCTCGCCAAGAGCGTGACGGTCAATATCCTCCCGAACTGGCAGGAGCAGTAACGCCGCTCGGTGTACAATAGGCGCATGTCTCGCACCCTGCTTTTTACCGGGCTCGGCGTGATAGTGCTCGCGGCGCTCGTGATCGTCGTCTCGCATCCTGCACTCCTTGCACGGCCGCAAACTGCGGCACCGAGCGATGCAGTGCCTGTCGCGGTGAAGGAGCAAGTCTTTACGCCCACCGCTCCTGCGGCAAGCGTTGCGGCACAATTACCGGACGGGTTTGCCCAGTACACCAATGGTACGTATCACTTCTCGCTCGCGTATCCCAAGGAGCTCAAGGTCACCGAACACCTCGAACAGAGCGGTGCGACCACGGTGACGTTTGAAGACCCGGCAGGCGAGCAGAGCTTCCAGATATTCCTCGCACCCTATGCGAATGCAGAGATAGATGAGCAGCGCTTCAAGCTCGACGAACCCTCGGGCGTGATGGATCAGCCGACAGACATCACGATCGATGGAGCACGCGCGACGATGTTCTTCGGGCGCAACAGCATCATGGGCGATACGCGCGAGGTGTGGTTTGTGCATAGCGGCTCGCTCTTCGAGGTGACCACCTACAAAGAACTCGACGCCTGGCTCTCGCAGATCATGGCCACGTGGAAGTGGCAGTGATATGCACAAACTCCTTCTGCGAATACCTGTGCGCGAGATCGCAATCTCGCTCACACTTCTTCTGCCCGTCATAGCCTTCGCGACCGGTGGAACATGGACGCAGCAGACCGGGAGCGGGTCGCTCGCGTGGCGAGCTATAGCGATGTCTTCCGATGGGACCAAGATACTTGCGCTCGATGGGGGAACTACGTTTAACGGCAATATCTACACATCGACAGACTCGGGGGTGACATGGGTCCAGAGATCTGCTCCTGGCTCGAAGGGCTGGTTTGCCGGAGCGTCTTCCGCTGATGGAACAAAGCTTGCGGCCGCTCCTTGCTGCGATAGTGGTTTCAGTCCGCAGTACATCTATACCTCGACCGATAGTGGTGTGACCTGGAATGCGCAGACGGGGTCGGGTCTCCGAGCGTGGACATTTATCGTTTCGTCTTCTGATGGTTCAAAACTCGTCGCTGGAGAAGGAGTAGGTACCGTGTATACATCTACAGACAGCGGCAGTTCATGGACTCCACGTTCGCCCTCGGGCGCAAACGGCATTACCGCTGTCGCTTCATCCGCTGATGGGACGAAGCTCGCCGCGATAGATCAAGGCACGTTTAGTCTGGGATGCGGATGCAATAGTGGCGGCTACATCTTTACCTCCACAGATTCCGGTGCCACATGGACGCAGCAGACAAGCTCGGGGTCGAGGACGTGGGGAGGAATCACATCCTCCGCTGATGGCGCCAAGCTCGCAGCGACAGCTTTGACTGGCTATGTGTATACCTCGACGGACTCAGGCGTTACTTGGACTCAGCAGACAGGCTCGGGGAGTCGCACTTGGGGCGGCATTACCTCTTCTTCAAATGGTACCAATCTAGCGGCAGTAGAGTCATCCGGCTATATCTATACCTCAGCCGATTCTGGCGTCACCTGGACGCAGCAAACTGGCGCAGGGAGTCGTAGTTGGGGTAGTATCGCTTCTACCCCAAGCGGACAGATAATCGTAGCAGGTGATACTGCGCCCGGCTACATCTACACCAACACCGACTGTGGCGGGCTCGGTGCGAACTGTGGCGTTGTGACCCAGGGCCGCATCATCCGCCTCGTGGGCCACATCCGCCTGCGCGGCGGGGTACGGCTTGCGGGGAAGTCGCCGGTCAAACAGTGTGCAGGCACGAGCTACGGCGGCTACTGCTGGTATTTCAGTCCGGCTCACGGTTCTTGTACCACTGCGTGTGCCGCACACAATGGCTGTAATCTCGCGGGTATTACCGCGTACGGCTCCTCAGGCACTATGATCATGTGCTCGAATCTTCTCACTGCGATGAGCGCACCGGCGGCGAATCTCGGAACAAACGAGAGTAGTGAAGTGGTCGGTCTTGGGTGTTACTACTATGACTTTGCGCCGGGAACTCCCGGCAATTACCAATATAGGCGCGACACCGACACCACGACATGTGGCTCTGACAATTCGATTAACGACGGCTTCATAAATGTAACGAGCTACCGCGCCTGTGCATGCAACAACTGACATATATCGAGCCGCTGCAGCACCCAGGTGAAGGGTGCGGTACAATAATCTATATGATACGAAACGCGACGCGAGCACTTCTTTTCGCTCTACTAGTCTTTGTGCCAGCGTTTGCTTCTGCCTCGGACAACTTCACCGCACTGCTCAATATTCCGCTCACGGTCACCGGCCCCGACAATCAGTGTCGCATCGTGAACAACGCGAGCCCCACAGGGAAGTCGGTCTACGTGCCGACGCAATCTATACTCGAATGGCAATCGTTCGTCGGGCACCCGCCGACAGGCGTTGTCCTCGCATCATGCGGACCGGTATGTACGCAGACACTTTCACCGCTGGCAACGTATCCGATGCCGAGCGGTACTGGCTCTCCGCTGGCGGGTGATGCGGGCGTGTTCACCTGGGGTGGCGCTGCGTTCCATGGTCTTGCATACGATTCTCAGGGTTGGCACGACTACGGCGGCCTCGCGTATGACTCGGGAAGCGTGATAGGTACTCAGGCTATGACCAACGGCACCTATGCCTTCATGTCCCAAGAAGAGACCGGCTGGGTCTCGAATCCGAGCTATGTTCGTGCGTACAAGATCCAGAACGGTGCACTTACGGAATTACCCGCACTCGTCTTGGGGGGAGGTATCGGTACTGGCGTAGCCGCAGTGGGAAGTACCGTGTTCGTCGCATCGGGCATCAATAGCGGCGGTGGCCCGGGATATCTTTACGCATATAATTTCAACGGCTCATCCTGGACTAATATCACGAGCTACTACACGTCTGAGTGGGGATATGTGTGGTCGTTTGACGGGCACGCTGTCTACATGAGCCCGCTCTTGAGCGGTGGACCGGGTGTGTACTGGTTTGATGGAAGTTCGCTCACCTATATCGGCACGTACGCGTCGCCCACCTTGTATTCTCAACTCGCCGGGTACGATCACTATGCGTTCGTCCCAGTGACGAACGGTGTCATCGCATACACTGCCACCGCAGGTGGAGTACAGCAGCTTGCGACCTATACGTGGCCCGACGGCCTCCACTCATCATCAGTCGCCGCCGATGGTACGACGGGTACTGTCTATCTCACCGGCTACAACGATACGCAAACGCGTCTGGTCACGCTCGCATTCAACGGCAGCTCGTTCACGCTCACGTCCGCGCGTGTGGGGGGCGTGAGTGATTACGGATCTGTCGCTGTCGACAAGAATTATTTATACATCGCCAATGGCTCGGGTATCACCGCATACCCGCATATCTGCCAGACCTCGGGCCCTATCGCACAGTGTGCCGATGGTACCGACAACGACGGCAATGGGCTCGTCGACATGGCCGACACCTGCGGATGTTCTTCCACCGCGGATACTCTCGAGGCGAACGACGGCGTGCTATGTCCGCTTCCTGCGCCGACTCCGCCCCCGGCGTACACCATCATCTGCACCGAACTCCACCGCCAAGGCCTCATGCCCGACGCATGGATGCAGGCAGACCAAGACTTCGGCCACAAGATGCCCGCTATCGTCATGAACGGCTACCACGCCTGGGCCCGCCCGGTGGTCTCTCTCATGCAACGCTCCCATGCTTTCACGA
>CAYOHS010000042.1:0-7987 GCA_964403865.1 uncultured Candidatus Saccharibacteria bacterium | reverse complement strand
TGTGTCGCGTCACGTGCCGGCTGATCGCTCAGGGCTTTGATGAAATCCGAAGCGATATCGATCGCCTCAGAGAGATCCTGGTAGGGCACGAGGCGCAATCCGATAGAGTCACGCGCTCCTACGAGAAGGCGCGAAACGGTGACCTCCTTCTCATGGAGACACAGGAGCGGCTTGTTGTGCCACACGGCTTCGCATATCTCCATACCGAGACCGGTCGAGGGCTCATCGGCGAGCGCGATCATGCCATCGCAGCCACGGACGTTGTTCATGTCGGCGAGGTAGAAATCGCTGATGTTGACGTGCAGGTCCTTATCAACCCACTCTAATATCATCGCATCGGTCGACGATTTGAGTCCCTGCTTGAAATCTGCGATGAACGCCCGATAGCGGGGCGACGCGTGGGTGACGCTGGCTGCGACATAGATGATCTTTTTATTCATAGCGATATTCGCTGCGCGCGCAGCGGGAGAGGAGAGCTTCGATACAAAGTATAGCAGTTCCTCATGAATTTTCCGAGAGCCAGCTACCATCAAAGGTATACGAAATGCTCATCAGACCTTCATGAACACATCTGTACACTAGAGGCTGGCACCGGCACTGCGTCGGGGCTTACAGGGAGGGTGTAGAGTGCTCAAATCCATAGATGCCAGATGGTTCAGGCAGTTCGCAAACATAGCAGTCATCGTCGGGGAATCAGCATTGGCCGTCAGCCCTACAAAAGTGAGGATCAAGGCCGATGGGTCACTGATGTGCGCTGTAGATATCCTCGTAGAACTACAGCTTATCTCTGCCCTAGAAGCTCGATGGCCTCATCTCGAGATCTTGTCCGAAGAATCGCACCCTTCTATGCCGAAAGGGGAAGTCTTCGCCTCCATCGACAGTCTTGATGGTTCTGCCACCTATCTCTCTGGGATGAGAGAATGGTCGATCTCGGCCGGCATCCTGTCCGCTGGCAAGCCGATCGCTGGCGTCGTCGTCCAGCCGATGCTCCGGAGGGCGTTCAGCATGAGCGCTGACACCGAAGTGATGTCGTTCGATTACGAACAGAGACGATGGTCTCTCGCCCGACCCACACGGCAGACGCGACCGGCGATAGGGATGGACATCTCGCATAATTCGCCCGAGCGATACTGGCACGAAGCGCGACATCTTATAAAGACACTTGGTGTCCGCCCGGTAAATCTGCCCGCGGTACACGCGGGCATCGAGATCCTCTGTGGCTGCGTCTCTGCCTGGTGGAGCTACACGGCGCACCATTGGGACCTGGCCGCGATAGCATTACTCCTCGAGAAGTGCGGCGGCATCGCCGAATGCATCGACGGTTCACCCATACCCTGGGACAGGATCAAGATGCCGGGCATACTTCTCGCTGCATCGCGAGAAGACGCCGATGTAGTGCGTCGAGCATTGCATTGAAATACTGATACGAGCGGGAGACTCAGTCTCCCGCTTTTCTCATGCATGAGGTCGCAGAGGATGTCTCATCTCATTGACGTCTCATGAGGTACCTATACACTGCAGCGGGAAAGGGGCGGCGGTGCCCAGAAGCACCGTCTTGCCAGTAGAAACTCTGAATAGTACAGGAGTACTAGATGATACCCGTCGCCATCATCGGCCTCGGCAACTGTGCCAGTTCTTTGACACAGGGGCTCGCGAGATACCGAGACATCGACTGTCGCTCACCGCCACCGGGGATCATGAATCCCTTGATCGACAGATACACCATCGGCGATATCCATATCGCTGCCGCGTTCGACGTGAACGCGAACAAGGTCGGGCGAGACATCGCAGAAGCGATACACGTCCGACCCAACAATGCGCGGACCTTCGCCGCTGTCGCCCCTCTGAACATCTCGGTCTCACCGGGATTCATCGGCGACGGCGTCTCGACGAAACTGCGTGACGAATTCCCGCTCTGCGAGGATCCAGGAAACGTCGTCCGTACACTCCGCGAAAGCGGCGCACAGGTGGCGGTCAATCTGCTACCGACCGGCTCCGAGCAGGCCACGCACTTCTATGCGCAAGCATGTATCGACGCGGGTGTCGCGTTCATCAACGGCATCCCGGTCCCGCTCGCGGCAGACACGTCGTGGGAGAGGCGCTTCAGCGAGGCGCGACTCCCGTGTGCAGGAGACGATGTGATGAGTCAGCTCGGCGCGACGTATCTCAACGTCGAGCTCGTCGAGATGATGCGCCGGCGTGGTGTCTCCGTCGTGAGCTCTCACCAGACCAACATCGGCGGCAATATGGATTTCAAGAACCTCGCCGACGATGCCCGTATCGGCTCGAAGCTGATCTCGAAACGCAGCATCGTCGTCAACGCGGCAGGTGTCGAAGACGTGTGGGCAGGTCCGACCGGCTTCGTTCCAGAGCTCGGTGATCGCAAGATCGCGACCATCAAGCTCGAGGGCCGTCAATTCGGCGACATCCCCATCGATATCGAAGCCCGCATATCGGTCGACGATTCGCCCAACTGCGCCGGCATCCTCGTCGATGCGATCCGTCTCATGGCGGTATCGCGAGATCGAGGCCTTACCGGCAGTCAGGCATGGTCGGTCAACTACTTCAAACGACCACCATCGTTCACGCCGCTGCAGGATGCCTTACGCCGTGTGCAGCACTTTCTTCGCGGTACATGAGGCACCCTATCGGCAGACTAAGGCCGCATCCGATCCGGATGCGGCTTTTTATATGACGCCCTTTACCGCTACCTCAGGCATGATTGAACGGTGATGCCGCTGTGATAGGGTAGCGGCAGGCCCGTCGAAAGACGGGTTTCGTTCGTTCACTCAGACAGAAGGAATAACGAGATGAGACGCTATGTCTTCGGGTTCGGTATCGGCTCACCGCCGTCCGAGGAACCCACGCGTGAGCTCTTGGGCGGTAAGGGGTACGGTCTGGCAAATATGGCCCAGCTCGGACTCCGGGTGCCACCAGGATTCACCATCACGACCGAGGCGTGCAACTACTTCTACGCGCACGACTCGAACCTCCCAGCAGGTCTCAAGGAAGATGCCGTTCAGGCGCTTCGCGATATCGAGAAGGTCACCGGCCGGCAGTTCGGCGGCGATACGAAGAGCGATTCATTCCCGCTCCTCGTCTCCGTCCGCTCGGGCGCTCGCGCTTCGATGCCAGGGATGATGGATACCATCCTCAATCTCGGTCTCAACGACAGGAGCGTCGAGCAACTCGCTCGCGCGACGAAAGATCGGCGCTTTGCACTCGATTGCTACCGCCGGTTCATCCAGATGTACTCGCAGATCGTACTCGGGATGTCACACGATATCTTCGAGGGCATCCTCGAGCGTGCAAAACACACGGCCCTGGTCGAGCTCGATTCCGAGCTCAGCGCCAAGGACCTCGAACAGGTCGTCGCGCACTACAAGGACGCGGTCACGCAGCATACGAAGCAGGCGTTCCCGCAAGACCCGCACGAACAGCTCTGGAACGCCGTCGGCGCCGTCTTCCGTTCGTGGATGAATCAGCGCGCGGTCGACTATCGCGCTCTGCATGACATCCCTCAGGACTGGGGGACTGCCGTCAACGTCCAGGCCATGGTCTATGGCAACAAGGGAGCCGACTGCGCCACCGGTGTCGCATTTACGCGCGATCCGAATACCGGTGCTCTCGGCATCTTCGGCGAGTTCCTGCCGAATGCGCAGGGAGAAGATGTGGTAAGCGGTACCCGCGACGCCCATCCGATATCCGAAGCCGGCAAGCGGGCGCTCGGAAGTGCTAAGCAATCGCTCGAGGAGCTCATGCCCGATGCCTATCGGCAGCTGGCTGACGCGCTCGCGCGGCTCGAACAGCACCATGAGGACATGCAAGATACGGAGTTCACCATCGAAGGTGGCATGCTCTGGATGCTGCAGACCCGCACGGGCAAACGCAGTGCACAGGCGGCGATCACCATCGCGGTCGATATGGCCGAGGAAGGCCTGATCACCCGCGAAGACGCCGTGGCACGTATCACGCCGCGGCAGATCGATGAGCTCTTGCATCCGCGCATCGATCCGTCGAAGCCGCGGACCGTGCTGGCCAAGGGGCTTCCTGCCTCACCAGGCGCGGTCTCGGGAGAAGTCGCGTTCGATGCGGCAACGGCGATCGCGCGAGCCGCTACCGGTGCGTCGGTCATCCTCATCCGCAAGGAGACGAGCCCGGACGATTTCGCCGGTATGGCAGCGTCCAAGGGCATCGCCACCTGCAGAGGCGGTATGACATCCCATGCGGCAGTCGTCGCACGGGGCATGAATCGCCCCTGCATCGTCGGCGCGAGCAGTATGCAGATCGACATCGCGCAGCAGCGCATGATGATCGGCACACGAGTCGTATCGGCGGGCGACATCGTCACTCTCGACGGCATATCGGGCGAGATACTGCTCGGTACGGTGCCGACGACGAGCGCGACACCGCCGCCGGCATTCCACACGCTCTTGGAATGGGCGGATGCTTTGGCCCGGCTCGGTGTATGGGCCAATGCCGAGACGGTCGAAGACGTGACTGCAGCGGTACGGCTCGGCGCGAAGGGCATCGGCCTTGCGCGCTACGAGCACATGAACCGTGACAGCGAGCGCACGCTTCTCATGCGTGAGCTCATCGTCGCGAATGACACTGCTGGTCGAACGGCCGCATTGCTCAGGCTCCTGCCGCTCTGGAAGGCGGACTTCATCCAGATGTTCCGCATCCTCGACGGCAAGCGCATGACGATCCGGCTCAACGACTGGCCGCTCAACGAGTTCGCCCCGAAGACCGGGGAGGACTTCGCGGATCTCTCTTTGGCGACCGGCCTCTCAGCGGAGACACTTCGCAAACGCGTCAGCTCCATGGAAGAGGAGAATCCGATGCTCGGGCTTCGTGCCTGCCGCCTCGGGATCATCTACCCGGAGATATTCGCGATCCAAGTGCGGGCGATCATAGAGGCCGCGATCGAGACGAACCAGACGAGCGGTAAGCTCACTGCTCGCCCCGACATCATGCTCCCGCTCGTCATGAATGCCGATGAGATGAAACTCCTCGGCGACATCGTGACCGGCGCGGCTCATGAGGCCGAACAACGGCTCGGGAAGACCGTCCCGTACGAGATCGGCACCATGATCGAACTTCCTGCCGCGGCACTCGCCGCAGGGGAGATCGCGAAGTGGGCGTCGTTCTTTAGCTTCGGCACGAACGACCTGACCCAGACGACGCTCGGCCTGTCGAGAGACGACGCGGGAACCTTCCTGCCTCAGTACCTCGAATCCGGGCTTCTCAAAGAAGATCCGTTCGTGACCATCGCACCGCCGGTGCGCGAACTCGTCTCTATGGCGATGAAGCGTGCCGCCTCACGTCCCGGACTCAAAGCCGGTGTCTGCGGCGAACATGGCGGTGATCCGGCGTCGATCGCGTTCTTCCACATGGTCGGCCTCGATTATGTCTCATGTTCTCCCTACCGTGTGCCGGTTGCCCGGCTCGCAGCAGCGCATGCGGCGATGAAGGTCGGCGATGACGCGACGAAGTGAACGCATTGTTCTCTAGAAAAAGCCCCGGGCTGCCATGCGGCCCGGGGCGACTTTTGTAATGACTTGTAGAGTCGTCAGTTCAGCTCGATATCGATGTGGGTCACGGTAGGAAAGGCCTTCTGCACCTTGGCTTCGACACGATTGATGTGCTCACCGATTATACGCGGGATACGATCCGCATACTCGACACAGAAACGTACGAAATCCTCTTCGGAGTCTCCCATCTCCGCAAACGAATTGGATACGAATTCCCGCTCCCGCATCTCGTGGAAGAGTGCGCTACCATTGACCTCTATCTCACATTTGACCCGATACTCATCGAGACCGAGTGTCGACGATTTGAAATCCAAGACCTTCTCGATGATAGTGTCGCGCTCGAGCATCTTGATGATGCGGCGACGCATCGCCTCGGGCATCGAACGGCCTATCAGGTACTGATGATTCTTCTCGATGAGCAAGACCGCGACGAGTGCCAAGAGTCCGCCGATCGCGAGCGAACCATAACCGTCCCAATGCGGATTGCCGGTGTATTGCGAAAGCCATATGCTCGCGAATGCGACGATGACGCCGGCTACGGCGACGCCATCCTCGTAGACCACCGCGACGGTCACTGGGTCGCCATCGCTGAAGCGCTCGGACCAGGTAAGTCCTGGGTGCTTATTGCGCAGGGAGCGCAATGCGAGCAGGAGCGTCGAGGATTCGACGACAAACGCTACTATGAGTACCAGATATGAGAACGGATTCGTATCGGCATGGTGCGTGCTCGTGAGAGCCTCGATAGCATGAAATATCGTGATACCTGCGCCTGCGAAGAAGATGCCGCACGCAGAGATGAGCGCCCAGAAGAAGCGCTCGTGTCCGAAGCCGTACTCGTGCTCCTGCGTCGGGGCGCGACGTGCCCGGGCGATCCCAAAAAGGAGCAGGGCCTGGTTGGCCGTGTCGGCGACACTATGCACAGCCTCGGAGAACATCGCGCTCGAGCCTGAGACGAAGAATCCGAGCCACTTGAGGAGCGTGACCAGCACGTTGCCGACGAGTGCCGCGAGCGCAGGGTAGAACCCGGTGCCATGCTGGGCCATATCGAAACATCCTATCACTCAGGCACTATTCGCCAAGACGATTCAGGACTATGATGGCCGGATGCATCCCGCGCTACAGGAGGTCCGCAAAGGCATCGTCGGCATCTCGGCCGATATCCGTACCCCGTTCGGGACGAAGAAGCTCCTCTATGCAGACTGGACCGCCACCGGCAGGATGTACAAGCCGATAGAGGAGAAGATGCTCCGTGAATTCGGTCCGTATATCGGCAACACCCATACGGCGGCGACCGCGACCAGCCGTCTCATGACCGAGCTCTACCGCGAAGCGAGGCTTACGATAAAGAGGCATGTCGGCGCGCACGACACCGACGCGTTGCTGGCGTGTGGCTCGGGCATGACGAGCGCGGTCACGACGCTGCAATCACTCCTCGGACTTCGGCTCACGACAGGGCGTGAGGAGATTCCTGAGCGAGAACGCCCGATCGTCTTCGTCACACACATGGAGCACCATTCGAATCACACGACATGGCTCGAGACCATCTGCGATGTCGTCGTGATACCGGCCGGAGAGGACGATCTGCCGTCCTTGTCTGCGCTCGCGCAATTGCTCGCACGATATCGTACGCGCACACGAATGATCGCGGCGGTGACCGCCGCCTCGAATGTCACCGGGGCGATCGTCGATGTGCACGCGATCGCCGAGCTCATGCATGAGCACGGCGGGCTCTGCTTCGTCGATTACGCTTCGGCAGCGCCATACCTTCCTATCGATATGCATCCGCGCGACACGCACACTTCGCTCGACGCTATCTATTTCTCGCCGCACAAATTCCTTGGCGGGACAGGCACGCCCGGCATACTCGTGTTCGACACGCGGCTCTATCGCGGTGGCGTGCCGCAACGCCCCGGCGGTGGCACCGTGCACTGGACGAATCCTTGGGGTGGCAGGAGCTATCTCGAAGATATCGAGGTGCGGGAGGACGGTGGTACGCCGCCGTTCTGGGGAGTGATCAAGGCGGCGCTCGCATTCGAGCTGAAGGATCAGATGGGCCAGAAGAACATCATCGCTCGCGAGCGGGAGCTCGTAGATATGATGCTCATGGGATTAAAGGATATTCCTGGAGTGCATGTGCTCGCGCCACAGATACGCCATCGCCTCGCGACTTTCTCACTTACCGTCGAGGGCCTTCATTACGCCCTCGTCACACGGCTCTTGAACGATCGCTTCGGTATCCAGACACGCAGCGGATGCGCCTGCGCGGGGACATACGGCCATCATCTGTTCAAGGTCTCTCAGGAAGAATCCCGGCGCATAACCGCGATGATAGATGCGGGCGATGAATCAGAACGCCCCGGCTTCGTGCGCATCTCACTGCATCCGACGACGACCGATAGGGAAGTCGGTATCATCCTCGACGCATTGAGACAGATCGCCGCGCAGGGCAGGTC
>CAYOHS010000041.1:0-8018 GCA_964403865.1 uncultured Candidatus Saccharibacteria bacterium | reverse complement strand
GTGTTCGTCGGGGCGACGTAGCTATTGGATTGGGTGTACTGGAGGTCTTGCGAGGTGAAGGTCTGTTGGCCGTTGGTGCCGAGCGCCGAGACATTGGAGAGCGAGCCGTTGAGCGCTATCGGCTGGCCGTTTGCGTCGTGCTGCACCTGCTGAGTCTGCGTGAGCTGTTGCGATTGGTAGAGGGAGCCGTTGAGCGCGATCGGAGTGCCGGTGCTCGTCGTCTTGGTGGTCGTCGGATTAGCAAGCGCGTTCAAGAGATCGTACGCATTAGAGCTTCCCGTCGGTTGAGTAGTGGTGAGCTGATTGGAGACATTGGTCGGCTGCGCGGTGTTGCCCGTGGCGATGGTCGCAGGTACAGCGGTGGTCTGCGACGTGCCGCCCGCCGTCACGGCACCAGTGCTTCCGGTGCTCCCGCTCGTGGAAGGCTGAGCGATCGTGCCGGATTGGGTCGAGCCGTATGGTTGCGACGATGCGGGCATAGAATTATTCGCCGGTACCGCCCCGGTCGCCGGCTGTTGCCCGCCGCCCATGTATTGGCGGAGCATGTCGGAGAAGCCGGAGGTAGGGGTCTTTGCTGCATCCATACCCGTACCGTCACCAACGGCGCTGCCGCCAGCAACGTCACCGGATGGTTCAATATGCCACGGTTCGTATCCCATTCGATAATAAAGACCGTACTGTCTCTCCTGTCCCCGGGAGTTGTCCGGAATATTGCCCAAGTCGGCTGCCAGGCCGCTGTTATGACGTGACTTACCAGGGGGTGCGACATGAACGCGCGCGGCAGACTCGCTACCGTATTTCTTTACTGCCGCATCAAAGAGTCCCGCCTGTGTCTCATTTGAACGGAAGGCGCTCACAATCACTATGCCCGGGTAAGTTTTTATGAATTTCGAAAGACGACAGGCGAAATCACTATTTAATCCTTTGATGCCGTTTTGTCCCTCGACGCTGCTTGCGGGACCAGGTGTGTAATGCGAAAGCAAGAACGGGATCGGGTCTTCTGCACAACCTCCAGTCAGTTGCGTTTGATCATTATCGCAGACCTGGCCGTTCGTTATGTTTATACCCCTAGCTTTGAGAAGCTCGATCTCCTGGGCAGAAGCAGTGTGACATCGAGCCTCTGCGGCCAAAACGAACCTGGCGTTGGGTATCAATAAGATTCCAGCAAAAAATAGTACAGTCACTCGTTTCAAACGCATGTCCGCAGTATATCAGTGCCCGCACACTCCGGCTGCCCACAATCCACTACCTCCTTTTTCCGCCGCGGTCTGCGCAGCCTTGAACTCCTTCTGGTACCGATAGGGGAGGTGGTAGGTGTACTCATAGGCGTAGCCCGCTTCTACCATATGGAGGTTCACATCAGTGCCGTCGGGCAAGAAGGCATAGGCGAGCAAGCGCCCGTATTTGTCGTAGGTGTCTTGCGAGGGGTCGGTCTCCAGGCGCACCGACTGCCCGCCGACGATTCGGCTCATCTCTGCAGACGCTTCTTTGCCAAAGCACTGTACGGGCCGACGCGGGTCGACAGATTCCGGCGCGTTGATACCGATGAGCCGCACGCGCACTTTCTGTCCGTCCTTCATAACGTCGATCGTATCGCCGTCGACCACATGCACGACGGGGTAGAGCGGTGCATTGCTTTGCGCCACGGCAGCACGCGTGGTCGTCGCGCTTGCGCTGCTCACTGGATCATTTTTTGCTTGTGCACGTTCAGCTTGCACAAGCGGTGTTTGCGCCGCCGGTGTCTTCGGCGCCACCGCATACGCCGCGATGAGCCACGCGAGCGTGAGAAGTGCCGTTGCAAGCCTACGAGTATCCCGGCGTGTCATATCAAGATGTGAGAACTATACAGTACGATGGACTCACTTTTCATTTGCGGCCGAGATGCTAGTCTGGCCATATGAAGATCACCCGTCTCACCAAGCCGGACACGGCTGCGCTCAAGGATCTCAACGCGCTCCTGATGCAGCAGATGCATGATCCGAAAGAGCTTGTCCCGATGACGATGGCCGGGCTGCGCTCGATGCTCGCCGATCAGAAGACCGTGCTCCTCGTGGGCAGGGAAGGGAAGAAGGTGATCGCGACCGGCACCCTCATCGTCTTCACCAAGATCCGCGGGCGCTATGCGTACATCGAAGACACCATCGTCGATGGTGCCGAGCGTGGCAAAGGCTACGGCGAGGCGATCGTCCGCGCACTCATCGCTCAGGCGCGAAAGCTCAAGGTCGGCACGATCGAGCTCTCGACCCGGCCCACGCGTGTCGCGGCCAACAATCTCTATCAGAAGGTCGGCTTCGTGCAGAAGGAGACCAATGTCTATCGTCTCAAGCTGTAGTATGCAAAAACACCCCGTCGTCTGCCGAGTGAGCGCGCGCCACTACCATCCCGGGCCCGATTTTTCCATGGCGGTGACCAAGAAGCTCGATCTCTCACAAGGCGGCCACTGGGCTACGAATGAGAAAGTGGAATCCAATGGTATGCGCTTCACGGTGGTGATGCCGCCGCGCCCGAAAGCCTTCTACGAGATGTCCGTCACCGATTGGCGACAGCATCTCGAGGGCGACCCCGTCTTCGACGAAGGCGAGTACCAGGTCAAACAACGTCACTTCCACTGCGACGCGAAGACCGCGAGCGAGTGGGGTCTCGTCGATCGCCAGAAGGTCTCGATATACAAAGGCGGTCGCCGCGCCGGCAGGCTCGACGAGGTCGTCGTGCGCATCGATCCGTGGTCGGTTCCCGAAGTGCATCTCGATACCGACGAAGCCAACGCGCTGCTCATCAAGGATGGCGATGAGGTAGAACTCATCATCGAGTAAGGTCTCGCGCATCATCGCGTCATCTTCACTCGCTTCACCAGCACCAAGAGCGTATACTGTCTCCATGCCGATGCAACGCTCCGTCTTCCTGATGATCATCGCAGCGATCGCGCTCTTGGGCGTCGGCGCATATACGGTGCTCACCTATGCGCCGAGCGGGTCTACGGGCGGCACCGTCGCGACATCCACCATCGCCGAATCCACCGACGCGTACGACATCGACGTGCAGTATCCGCAGTTCGGCATCCCCACTATCGATTCGCAGATCAAGAAAGCCTACGACGACGCCGTCGCAGAGCTCAAGGCACAGCCCACGGTGATGCACGGCGAATCCGCAGCAAAGAATTCTTTCACCGGTCGTTTCGACGACGTGTATCTCGGTTCCGACATCGTCTCTGTCGAACTCATCCTCTCGAGTTACACCGGCGGCGCACATCCCTCCACCATCTTCTCTGGTGTCGCGTACGATCGCGCCACCGGCAAGCGCCTCGAGCTCGCCGATGCGCTCAAGCTGATAGGGAAGTCGGTCGCGCAAGTGAGCGCAGAGTCCACGGCGTCGCTCCAGCGTCAGCTCGGCGATTCGTTCATGTTCAAGGAGGGCGCAGACACCAACCCCGATAACTATTCATCGTTCCTCGTCACCAAGGGCGCGGTGACCTTCGTCTTCCAGCAGTACCAGGTCGCGCCGTATTCGTTCGGTCCTCAGCGCGTCAGTTTCCCGCGGGCCCTGTAATACCGGGCCTCCCCCCACGTCTCCTGTAACGACACGGCCCGTTCATACGGTCGTGCTAGCATCATCTCTATATGAGACATCTATCTATACTCGGGTTCGGTATGGCAGTGGTATTAGGGATCGCGGGCAGCGTATTCGCGCAGACTATCGTGCCGGCATCAGCCGGTGTGGGCGTTGCTATCCCGGCGTACGCCGGAGCATCGACCAGCGTGCCTGATTCGTGCAAGACATGGTACGACGGCTGCAACACCTGTACGCGCACCTATCCGGGCGGCCCGCTCGCATGCACCCAGGTGCAGTGCATATGGAACGCCGGCTCGAAGTGCACGGCGTATTTCGATACACCATCAGGCTCTGTGCCCAAGTACTGTTCATACGGATCGTCGAATCTCCGCCGCGGCGCGCGTGGTGATGTCGTCGCTGCCGTCCAAGAGTTTCTCCAGAGCGAAGGCGTGCTCTCGGCAAGCGCGACAGGCTACTTCGGTCCCGCGACCGAGAGAGCGCTCAAGGCGTGGCAATCGCAGCAGGGGATCGTGAGCACCGGCTCGGCCTACACGACCGGCTGGGGTGCTGTCGGTCCGCGCACCTGGGCGATGCTCAAGCTCCGCTGTTCGCCGATCGTCGGTGGTGACAGAGACGCGCACGGTTGTATCGGCTCTGCCGGATACACCTGGTGCGCTACCAAGAACAAGTGCCTGCGTACGTGGGAGGAAAGCTGCAGTCCCGTGAGTACAAACCTATCGGCATCTCCGACGGCAGGGCCTGCACCGCTCACGGTAACCTTCACGGCCCAGGTCAATCCGACCAATGACAATCTGGTAGCCGATGCCGGGTACTACAAGATCGTGTTTGGTGATGGCGCAGAATATACCTTCCCGTGCACTGACCCGAGCGGTACCTGTCGGCAGCCATCGACGGCGCACACGTATCCGAATGCCGGCACCTATACGGCGCAGCTCGTCCACTACGGCTACTTCGGCATGCCTGGTCAGACGGAAACCATCATGGGGACGGTCAGTATCGTCGTCGGTGATGGTGGTCCTGTCGCATGCCCGGCGAATTATCAGCCGGTATGCGGGCGCCCGACCGGGTGCGCCAACACCTGTCCGCCCGGCGCGTTCTGCACGATGATGTGCCGCCTCAATGATCCGCAGACCTACAGCAACACCTGCATGCTCAAGAACGCCGGCGCAGAGTATCTCTACGACGGTCCATGTATCGATGCATCGTCCAACAAGCCGCCCACTATATCGGGCATCTCAGGACCGACGACGCTCTCCGTGAATCAGTCTGGCACGTGGTCTGTCACGGCGAGCGACCCCGAGAACGGTACGTTGAGCTACAGCGTGATGTGGGGCGATGAAGTGATGTATCCGATGCGCGCCGACGCGGCGGTATCGAGCCCGGTCAATTACCAGACCTCGACCTTCACGCACGCATACGCCTCTGCGGGCACGTACACCGTGACGGTGACGGTCACCGATAGTCAGGGCAAGAATGCGCAGACCACGACTACCGTGCGTGTCGGTACGACGCCGGTCGCGTGCACGATGCAGTACGATCCCGTATGCGGTCAGCCGGCGGAGCCGGCATGCCGCCATTCGTATCCGGCGTGTCTGATCCCGACACCGGGTCCGCAGACGTATGGCAATCGTTGTGTCCTCGATGCTGCCGGTGCGACATTCCTCTATACCGGTACCTGCAGCGGCACCGTGTACTGAGCCAGCTTCAGACAAGACGAAAGCGGGCGGCCCTTCGGGCCGCCCGCTTTGCATGATGCGCTGTCTGGTGCTCTACATCGCCATCGCGTGTGCCGCAGGCATCGCCGGGGCGGGGGCATAGCCGAGTACTTCGGGGTTCAGCATGCCGAATATCATCGCCACATGCGCGACGACCAAGAACAGTGCGACGAACGCCGCATGCATCCCGAGCTTGCCGAGCGTGTCGCGTGAGCGACCGAGCACGCCGAGATCGACGAGCGCCATACCGACGAGCGGTATCACGCCCAAGAGGTACGAGCCGACCGCGATCACATCTGCCGGGCCGCGCCAGGCGCCTGCCTGCGTGATCGGCACGACCGCTGTCGTGAATAAGTACGCGAACACGCCTGCGAAGTACGCGCCCGCCAGTACGCTCGCGGTCGCATTGAGCTTCTTCACCCAGGAGGTGGTGTCGCGCGAGAAGAGGATGGCGAGCTCGGTGATGGCGACGGTCTCGGCGAGGACGACCGGTATCGCCATGAAGAGGATAAGGTGCCACGGCTGCGCGGTGGCCAAGAGTTCCATGTAATGAGTCATGGTCATAGGTATTTCTGGTTACGCACTGAGATAAGGTGCGTGCCTGTGCACGCTAGACAAACCGCGGTGGCGCGTGAGAGAAAAGCGCGAGTCGAGCCAAGAGGCGATCGGGCGGGCTCGGAGCGTAGCGTGATACGTGTCCGCGCACCGTCGTGCGCCGCCGTGTGGCATCGAGTATACGTGTACGCCCCAGGTGGTAGGCACACAAGAGCGTGAGGAGCGCGAAGATCGAAAGGAGCGTCGTCGTGAACGAGCGATACATGTCCGTGTGGTAGGCGAGCGAGGCGGTCACGTTGTCGCTCGCCATGTGCATACCGGCATGGGCCGCGTGTCCTCGCATTGCAGTATGCTGGGCGTCGGCAAGACACAGCGGCGCGAGCGCGATCGTGATCGAGCAGAGTGCGAATGCCGCGAGCTGTCTCATGGCTTGAGCGTACCACCAAAACCGGCGGTAAGCACCAGAGGAGTAGATGCCGGACTTATTGCCCCGCGCCGAGAGCGGCGCGTGTCATCGGGCCCACGATACCGGTCGTGTCTATGCCGTGCGCCTTCTGGAATGCGCGTACCGACGCGCGTGTCATCGCACCGAAGTAGAGGCTCGTATCCCCGCTGAAGAATCCGAGCGATTTGAGCATCAGCTGCAATGCGGTCACATCGATACCGCGTGAGCCGAGCGAGAGCGTGCGGGTAAACTTGAAGCGCTGTGTCTGTTGCGTCTGCGTCGAGGTGGCAGACGGGACGATCGTGCTGGGGGTGGTCGTGGCGGCGATGGTGAGCGGAGCTGTAGGCGTGGACGCGACGACGATAGTCACACTCGTGCTCGTAGCGTTGCCCGCGAGATCCTGCGCCGTCACGGTGATCACGTGCGTGCCGAGTTCGTTGGTGCGTGGTGTCCATGAGAATGCGCCGGTAGCCGGATTGATCGCGTTGTTGTTCATCGAGCTGCCGAAGAGGGCGTCGCTGACGCTGAACACGGGCGTCGACATATTGGCGGCGCTCGCGGAGAAGCTCACTGCCGTGCCCGGTACGGTAGTGGTGCTCGTGAATGCGGGGGAGAGCGTGATGCTCGGACCGGGCGTGACGGTGATGGTCTGCGCGGCGGTCGCGGAGCGTCCATCGGGATCGGTCGCCGTGATCGTGATGGTATGCGTGCCTGCATCGGCAGCTGTCGGCGTCCAGCTGAAACCGCCAGCAGAGTTCACCGCGTTCGACATCATCGAAGAGCCGGTAAACGAATCAGTCGCGTAGAAGCTCGGATTGCTCAAGCCTGTGGCGGCAGCCGAGAAGAATACCGTCTGGCGCGGACCGACGCTCGAGCCGGGAGAGAGCGAACGGATGGTGAGTGTCGGTGGGCCCTCGACGACCACGCTCAGTGATGCGCTCGCGGTCGCACCGGTGCCGTCGGAGACCGAGACGGTGATCAGGTGCGTCCCGCCTTCGGTAGCGGAAGGTATCCAACCGAAACTGCCCGCAGCGTTGATGTTGTTGCTCGAGATGGTGCTCCCCGGGAAGCTGTCGGTGAGTGAGTAGACCGGTGCCGCGTTGAAGTTCTGTGCAGTGGCGATGAACGACAATTGGTTGCCGCTGCGCACGGTAGTACCCGGTGAGACCGATGTGATGCTCACCGAGGCGTCGGCATGTGCCAGCGCGAGCGGCATGAGCATGACCGTAAGTACGGTGCTGATAAGTGAGCGGAATGATGTGCGTGCCATAGTCCTCCTATCGTACTACGTGGCCGCGGGGGGAATGTGGGGGAATGAGGATATCCAATGCTAGTGGAATGAAGGGGGCGCAAACAGCACGTGCGCGCTTTTGACAAACAAGCCGCGTGCCGTACGCTTTTGGCAGGAAACGATAAGGAGGAGCCGTCATGGCTACCAAGATAAACTTCCAAGAGTTCTGGCCGCACTACCGTGAGAAGCATAGCGATCCCACGTGTCGTGCACTGCACTTCGTCGGCACGAGTTTTGCGATCGTTCTCTGCTATGTGGCGCTACTGACCCAAGCCTGGCAGCCCGCACTTCTCGGCATCGCCATCGGCTATGCGCTCGCATGGGTCGGGCATTGCTTCTTCGAGCACAACACTCCGGCGACGTTCGACCACCCCTGGTTCTCGCTGAGGGCCGACCTCAAGATGTGGTGGGAGATGTTGCGGAGCGCTTTCTGAGGAGCGCG
>CAYOHS010000040.1:0-8085 GCA_964403865.1 uncultured Candidatus Saccharibacteria bacterium | reverse complement strand
GCATCGCAGCAGGATACGCATAGTCGGGATAATCATCACTCGCGTCGTATTCCCGTGCACCGACATCGACGAGCTCATGCCCCGCCGCTTCAAGACGCGGTTTCAATACCTCCTTGAGAGCGAAACCTCGGTGATCTGCTGCAAGAGCTATTCGCATACGCTAGTGCGCTGCCGCGGCTGCGAGCACGTGCTCGATAAGCGTGTGCGTGTAGCCCATCTCGTTGTCGTACCAGGCCAAGACTTTCACGAGATTGCCTCCGACGACGCGGGTCATGGTGAGATCGGCGATGGAGCCGTGCGTATTGCCGATGATATCGTGCGAGACGAGCTCCTCATCCGTCGCATCGAAGATACCTTTCCATCGCGGATCCGCAGCACCAGCGCGCAACGCAGCGTTCACTTCATCGATAGTCGTGTCGCGCTTGGCGATGAACGTGATGTCGGCGAGCGAGCCCGCCGGAGTGGGCACGCGGATGGAGATGCCGTCGAAATTGCCAGCAAGCTGGGTGTACGCCTGGGTGACGGCGATAGCAGCGCCGGTCGAGCTCGGGATCATGTTGAGCGCAGCGGCGCGGCCCTCCCGCGGACCCTTCTTGGAAGGACCGTCGACGATAGCCTGTGTCGCGGTGTAGGAATGGGTCGTATTGAGGATGGCCTTCTCGATACCGATCGCAGCATCAAGGATGGCGATCACTGGCGAGCACGCATTGGTCGTACACGAAGCGTTGGATGTGATAGCGCAGGTCGAGAGCTTCTCGGTATTCACGCCCATGAGCACGGTCTCCCCGTGCGCATCCGGTGATTCGCCCTTGGCAGGAGCCGAGATGACGACGCGCTTTGCACCGGCATCGAGGTGCGCCTTGGCCTTGCCGTAGTCGGTGAAGAGGCCGGTCGAGTCGACGACGACATCGACGCCGAGCGAGCCCCACGGGAGCTTGGCCGGCTCTTTCTCTGCAAGGACCTGGATCTTCTTGCCATTGACGACAAGTGCGTTGCCATCCACCGTCACGTCAAAAGGTGCCTTGCCATAGACGCTGTCGTACTTGAGGAGGTACGCGAGATTCTCGACGTTGCCCAGGTCGTTGACGGCGACCACCTCTGCATCCCTGCCCTCTTCTATAAGGAGGCGCAAGAATGCGCGCCCGATCCTGCCAAACCCATTGATGCCGATGCGTGTCATGAGACTTCTCCTAGCTGTTAGTAGGCAGAGTATAGCACTCCAGAAAGGTTAGTGAGCACAATAGGCATAACAGGTTCCATATGAAGCAGATTGCGAATTACCACTAACCCCACAGACGCAGGCATTCGTACCGTACGGGGCAGCTCCCGCAGCGTAGTCATATGCTCCATAAAAGGAAGAATATCCCGAAAACACCGACGAAGAGCAGCCCGTCCGGTAGTACCCCACAGGACAGGTCGCATATGCAGTGGCGTAGCCAGAACCCGACGCTGTAGTAACCGCGGAGACCCCCCCGCTTCCTGCCGCACTCGTCTGCACTGTCCCGTCCGGGAAGCGATAGCCGCCTGAGGTGTTGTTGACCTGACTGTTGACCTGAAGACCGCCGTTGATCACCGTGGTGAGGTTCTGCGTCCAGTCGCTCGGCGTGATGTAGAAAGCGGTGCCTGGCTTGGGTTCAATATATATGGAGCCACCGCCGTTCGCCCCGGTATTGTAGAGTCCCCATGACTCGAGCGAGACGGGCCCATACGTGATAGCCGAGGTGTTGGTAATGGAACCATTCGCCGCGATGCTCCCGCTCGTAATGCTTCCCGTGGTCAGACTGCCGGTGAGGCGCCCCGTACCTGTTACATCAAGCGTATATGCAGGAATGTTGGAGCTGCCGATGCCGATCTTCCCCGTAAGGACTCCGTTGCCGAAGACCGTGAGCGCATTGAGCGATAATCCGGCGTTCTTGACCTGATCGCTCGGACCGACGTTGACAGGCGCCGCGACGTTGCCCGCTGGCGCGGCTTGTGTCGGGCCGGTCCAGGCGAGGACTATGAACGATGAGAACATCGCCCCTACGATTCCTCCTACAAATGCGACCGTCACTATCCTCGTATTCTCTTTCATGCTCTTTTTATTGCTCTTGCCAATCAGGAAGGATGTTTATGACCGCGGTCTTTTTCATGAGCGCGCCACGCAGGTCGAGGCACGCAAGCGTGTACACGGTCTGCTGTGTTATCGGCTGCGAGGCATTACCTCCGAGCACCGATTCGATCGTATCCCATGCATCTCCATTCGGCGCCGTCACAACACGGAGCAGCTACCATCTTCGTCCCGTCCGATGAAGCGGCCCCAGAAAACCAACCCTTGGCGCCTGGAGCTGCCCGCAATGTCCATGTCACGCCTGAATCTGATGACGTATAGATATTGCCATCAAAAACGGTACCTCCATTGAGCGCGAGGATCTTCGTGCCATCTGAGGACATCGCAAAGGCGCGCCACGTGAGCGATCCGCTCCCCGTCTGCTGCGTCCATGTGCCACCGGTCGCGAAGGCAATGACGGGCAGCAGGAGCATGAGCGAGATGGCGATCTCGCGCATAGGGATCAGCATGAGGAGCTTTTGCATATCACTGCCACTTCCACGTAGCCATGATCTGCGAGAGCCACGCATCGAGGTCTTTGAAGGTAGTGACCTCGAAGAGCGAGCCAGCGTGGACAAACCACACCTCGCGCGTATCGCCCATGATGCTGTTGCGCCCGAAGAACATCGCCGCGCGAGCGCCATCGATCGTGATGTCTGTCGGTTGATCCATCACCCCCGAGGGTTCGTCGAGCTTGAAGCGTTGCTCATCTATCTCTGCCTTCGCATAGGGTGCGAGGAATATCTGGAAGCTCTGCTCCCCTGCCGTGTCTTCAAATGTCACCGTGGTCGCGCCACTCTGCTCGAGATGCTCAGTGACTTTCATTCCCTTGGGATACGCGAGTGAGAAGCGATACGTACTATTAGTGTACTGGGCGAATCCATCAGGAAGCGCAGCAGAAGCACTCGGCGCAGGAGCAGTAGGAGTGAAAACCTGCTCCTTTACGGCGACAGGTACTGCATCGCTCGGTGCCGCAGCGTGTGGCCGTGCAAGGAGTGCAGGGTGCGAGACGACGATCACGAGCGCCGCGAGCGCTATCACGCCGAGCCCGGTAAAAAGCAGCGTGCGAGACATGCGCCTATTGTACACCGAGCGGCGCTACTGCTCCTGCCAATTCGGGAGGATGTCGACGGTCGCCTTCTTTTCGAGCGCATCACCAGACCTGTCGATGCAGTGGAGCGTATACGTCGTCTGCGAGGTAATCGGCGCGGTAGGGTTGCCACCGGCAATCGACTCAAGGGCATCCCACATGTCACCATTCGGGGCAGAGACGACGCACGACGCGACGCCGGTCGCCGACCAACTCACCTTGACGGGATCGCCGCGATGCACGAGCGAGGGGGTTGCGCGCAACGTGAGGTCGGGTGATGGGGCTCCATTCGAACCATGAGTACCGCGACCCCCGATGCTATTTCCGTTGTCGTCGAAGAATGTATCGGTAGCTATCGTCCCGCTGCAGGTGAACGTGAACGGCGCGCTCGCGGATGAGATTCCCTGCTCGTTTATCGCTACGATGCGGATGCGCTTGGCACCAGGTACTGCGAAGATGCGCGAGGCGGTTTGGACCGTTCCCGAAGGGACATAGCCCGCCGAGGGGACGAACTGATCTATGTAGCCATCGTTATTCCAATCGATGCCGTAGCGCACCCGCGAACCGGCGGGGTCCACTGACGACATGGTGACTTCGTACGGAAAACCGAGGCGGCACGATGCGGTCCCCACTGCCGCGACGGCGGGGCGACCAGGAGCGCTTCCGGATGAAGAAGCACTGACCGATACGGAGCACGCGACCGTCTGGGCTGGGATAGATATGGTCGAGTCACCCTTCCCCGAGCAGTTGTGCCAGCCGGTCCCGTCGTACGGATTTACGGCGCTTCCGTATGTATTGAGAGACATCCAACCACCACCTATCCTGGTGTCTTCCGTGCAGGTGCCGACAGACTGGTAGGCAGCATAGGGCTTCGCGTATGTGCTCGCAAACGTCATGCTCCCTTGGGCGGTCCCGATCTGCTTCGCGACACAGACGACCGAGCCATCTGCCGCGGGCGCACCACAGGCGAAATATGGCTCGAATCCGCTCACTGCTCGCACCGGCGGGTTCACCGCCATAGTGCCGTAGAAATCAACCCAGCTGGCGGCAGTTATCTGAAAATTCGCGGCATAGATATTCTTCGCATCACACATCTTGCCGGGTGCTACCGCATTCACGCTCGGATCTCCGTATGGACTATCGCTGTAGTACCCGCTGGCGAACCAATAGATGTCGCCCGGGGTGAGCGCCGCCGGACGGACCGTTATAGTGCTCCCCAATGGCACCGAGCCGCCACAGACCGGGATACCGTCTGCTGTGTACGCGTCGCCCGCGTACTGGACGCTCAGCTGCGGACTGAGCATCACGGGGACGCACCTGCTGTCACTCGGGAAGCGCGCATAACTCGGGAGTGCGGTGCTCCAGAGCACCGACGAGGCGAGCGCTACGGCCGGAAACACGGTTCCCGCGACGGCGGCAGCGGTTACGAGGAGCAGTTTCTTCATAGTGTCGTATCGGCGCGCATCGCGACCGGCTTCATGCGCAAGAGGTGCACGGCGACAGCGAGGATGACTACGACGAGGAGGGATGCGACCCCTATCGCGAGGATGCCATACTGGGCGATCGCATCGGCGATACTCGTGCTGGGAAGCGGAGCATCTTCATCGGCGATGCAGGAAGCGGGATCAAGTGCTGCACAGTCGTACACCAGGTGTGCCTCGTCGACAAACTCATTGCCGCGGTAAAGACGGGCATCAAGCACGAATGAGGAGTAATCACGTATCGGGGTAAACCGGTCGGCGACACCCATCATGGCGCCCGTCACCGCGCCCGTGTAGGAGAACTGATGGATCACGCGGCCCCGCATATCGGAGAGCGTCAGATCGAGCCTGCCGTCGGGAACAGAGGCGGATGTACCGGCATTGTGGAGACAGGAGAAGATCGTGTCCTCTTGCCCGGCCTTCAAGGGATACGAGATGACACCGGGGAAATTTATGCGCATGTGATCGAGGCCGTCGCGTACGAAACGGATGCCGACGATGGACGTGGTGTCGCCCCACTGGATAGTGCCGACGGCGAGGTACACCGGATACTTGGCGTCGGTGATGTCGACCGATACCGGAAGAGTGCCGCCCGCCGGGATCGAGATCGACGACGTGGGAATATCCTGCACCGCGTTCTCGCGGAGCTGCGCATCCCATTGATAGATGGTCCATGACAGCTTTGCGCGCTGAACCGAGTCGCTGGTGTTTTTCACCTTTGCGATTATCTGGACCGACGATGTAGCAGAGACTCGCGGGGGAAACGCGGCGAAACGATACGGCTGCCCGGCGACCGTCACGCCCGCCTTGTCGAAACGGACCGCGCCTGTCTGCTCGCCGGAGACCGTAAACGGCACCGTGTTCCCGACCACGTCGTCGGTGAATGAGAGCCCGAGAAGATTGAACTTGCGCGAGGTCGTAAAGAAGGTCGCGAGCTGGTAGTCACCGCTTTCCGCATACGCCGGGACTTTCCATACGAACGACGTAGGGACCGATCCGTTGGCAGGGATCACGATGTCCCCTTTTACCAGGAATTGGTCGACGACGTCGGGACCGTTGACGTCTTTGCCGACTCCGCGCTTCTTGAAGACCTTTACATACAATGCGCCATCGACGATCGGATACGGGTTGGTGTTCTTGAGCGCCCCCGCAAAGGTGATCGGCGCTCCAGAGACAGTGCCGGAAACGGCGGCGGTGATATCTGCCTGGACTGATCCGAAGCGGTAGAAGTCGAAACAGTTCACGACGCCCGCGCCGAGGGCGGGTACGGCTCCCTCTTGGGCGATCGCCCCAGCAGGAACGTCGTCTTGTGCCGACTGCGGCATCGCAGGAGCTGCCTGTGCGAACACAAGGATCGGAAACAGCATCGCTACGGATGCGAGGAGATATCGTTTCATATATGTGCAATGGTACTTGAGGAGTGCGCTATCCACGAGGACTCGGTGTGGATAGGTGGAAGATTACGGAGTCGTAGTCGTCGCGTCAGAGGTGGTCGCGGCGCTCGGATCGGGCTGTGGAGGTGTCGACGTTTCCGGCGTCGTCGATGCCGTATCGGTCGGCGCAGTCGACGTAGCGACCGGTGCATCGGGAACGGGCGATGGTGTGGCTTGCGTGGCGGCAGGCTCCACCGGCACCGGTGGCACCGTGCCCTGGAATATCTGCTGCGGGATGTCAGGCGGACCTTTTGCCGGATCGTACACGATGACCTTGCGCGATGCCGAGGCGACGACCGAGGTACCATCGAACACTTCGTAGCCGATCATCCACTCGCTCGTGGTGGAAGTGTCGATCTGTACCGATTGTACCGATGCACCGTTGACGCGATACCGGATACCATAGTTCGCGAGGCGGTAATCCGTGATCACTGCGCCGAGATCGATGTACTGCGATTTTGTTGCGACGAGCGCCGGCACTGCACCCAAGACCTGGAGCGCGCTGCTCGACACAGCTTGCGAAGATGGTATACCGCCGGCCGTGGTAGCAGGCGGGTCCTGCGGGGTCGCTGCAGCGGCGACTTCGGGCGAGACCGGCTGCACCACCGGCACATAGCCCGGCAAGGTCTCCGTCGTCGCATCGAGCATCTTGCCGACGAGTCCGCCGTACTCTGTCGCGACGACCTTCTGGCTCACCTGTTTCTTCTCGATATCCTGCGTCGCCGAAAGGCGTGCGAGCTCGTGATCGATGTTCTCCTTGAGCTGTTCGGTCACATAGAGCCCGAGGTCCTTGTCCTTGCCGAGGAACGCTTTCGAGACGGTCATAGAAAGATCCTTCGAGATATCCCGCCAGACGCTGTCTTGGATATCGATGGTCTGCAGGCGGTACGCGACATAGTAGTTGTCTTCATCCTCCGTAACCGCAGTGATCACCGTAGTCGGTGTCCAGTTGGTCAGATCCTTGTTGACCAGATAGGTATTGTCGACCGAGAGCACGGTCTGCGTCTGGTTGTAGATGGCCTGCGGATCAGTGGCCGCAAACGCACCCCCGGCACCGAGGAACAAGAGTCCTATCGCGAGCGGGACTGCGTTGTGGTATTGAAGGAAGTGCGAGAGTCGCTGCATATATATAGTATACGTCACGGCACAAATACCGCGCCAGAAGCGCGGATACCGAGGATCGGCCGGCCGAGCATCTCGCTGGGCTGGATGGTGCCGTAGTCGCGAGAATCCCGGCTTTCTCCCCTATTGTCACCCATGAGGAAGTAGTCGTATGGGCCCAATCGCATCGTCTTCTCGTCGCCATTGCCATCGCGCCCGAGCTCGCTACCCTGGGCCAAGATCTCGGTCGTACCATTCCCATGTGTGATCGTGATCTGATGCGCTTCCACATGAATGGTCTCGTGCGGCATGCCTATGATGCGCTTGACCACCGCCGGATGCTTCGGGTCGCGCGGGTCTCGAAAGACGATGAGCTGCCCGCGCCCGAGGAGCCCGACGTGCGGCGTGAGCTTTTCGACGAGCAGCCGATCGCCTTCCTCGAGAGTCGGTAACATCGATGGCCCGGATACGACATGCGGTTCGACGAAGACAAGCATGAAGAGCGCGAAGACACAGGCCCACAACAGCGGGCTGCGAATATATCGAGAATACGGGATAGAGGACATAGGTGAATTCCTCAAGGCTTAGCCTTGAGGTTTGCTAAAGGTACGCAGGTGCGATTGAGGTGTTCAACAGAGAGCATCTCAATCCGTACCTCTTCTTGCACCGGCAGTGCGCGTTCGCGGATGAGGCCGTTGACGAGAAAGGAAAGATCAAGAAGGTGTACAACACGTACCTCACGCCGTGCGAGAAACTTCTTTCGATTGAAGACGTCGAGGAGTATCTGAAGCCTGGTGTCACGAGACAGTCTTTGAAAGCCCGCATGATGGAACAGACGCACCTCGCCTCAGCGCCGACGAACCGGCCGAAGAAGGACACAGCATTGACGCC
>CAYOHS010000039.1:0-8118 GCA_964403865.1 uncultured Candidatus Saccharibacteria bacterium | reverse complement strand
AAAACGCGCGGACCGAAAGGCCCGCGCGTTCTATTTGCACCTAGTGCGGAAGCTGGTAGGGTACGTGCCAGGTCAGTTCTCAACAAGGGAGACGATACGCATGACCGATATCAAGAAGATCGAAGACCTGTGGCTCATGAACGCCGCCGGGATGGTCAAGGTGATGGGGGACATGATGGCCCTCCTCTCTACGCCTATCACGCACATCGTGATCGGCGGCATGACCATCGAGGCGCGCGTCGGCAATCCGGAGCCGAATTTCTGGTCAGCGCCCGACGGGCGCTGGGCGCTCAATTCGCGTGGCCTGCCGAATCGGGGCCTCGAGTACTACAAGACGTACCTCGGTCCGATGTTCGAGATGGCGAGAAGACATGGCAAGAAGCTCGTGCTCAACTTCTCGTCGTCGCTCAGCTTCGAGGATTGGGCGGCCATCGCTATGGTCGCCGCGGCCTATCCCGATGTCATCCTCGAGATCAACATCAGCTGTCCCAACAAATGGCATGCTGGCGTGAACGAGTCGGTGATCGCGGAAAATCCGCAGGCTGTCGAGACGATCCTGGAGACGGTCCACGCGGTCGCACCGCACAATCCGCTCTGGGTGAAGCTGCCGCCGTACAAGACGCCGCGCACGAATCCCATCCTGCGGGAGATGTGCGCGATGCTGGGTACCAAGCCCTACGTGCACGCGCTGGTCTCGTGCAACACCGTGGGCGGGCAGAAGCCGCCGATCGACGAGAAGACCGGCAAACCGGTCATCAGCATGCCGACCGCAGGCATGAGCGGTGCGCGCATCAAGCCCTGGTCGCTCTTGCAGAATCGTGTCATCGGCGAGTTGCTGCCGGACATGCCGCGCATCGGCGTCGGCGGGATCCGCTCGGGTCGAGATGTCGACGATTACCGACTCACCGGCGTCTCGGGTGTCGCTATCGGTACTGAGTACTTCAAGAGCATGGATCCGCGCATCTTCGTGCGTGTCCTCGAGGAAGTGGTCGCGCACGCGTAAGTGCGTTCCAGAAGACATAAGGCCGCGGCGGGGTACCTCGCCGCGGTTTTTCATTTTCCCATTCCCGTTTCTCACGCTATACTCTATTTCCTATGCCATCTCCTCGCCAGGATCAGCGCCCGGAGTCGCCCGAGCATAAGCAGCCCGAGGGCATGAACATCTGGGCCCAGCTCGCGATCGCCGCATTTATCTTCCTCGCCATCTCGGCCGGCTACTCGTTCATCCGCGAGTATATCGCCCAGCAAGAAGAGACCATCCCGCTCTCGCAAGTCGCGACCGACATCTCTGCCGGCAAGATCGCCGAGTTGCAGGTCTCGGGCGATTCTGTCCGTGCGTTCTATTATCCCGTCGCGACTACGTCGGCCACTTCTACCGCTGGCGCCTCCACGACCGCAGCAGCTGCACAGGCGACCACCACCAAGCTCTCGCGCAAGGAGAGCGAGGCATCGCTCACACAGACACTCGATGCATATCACATCGATCAGGCCAAGCTCGATGCGGTGAAGATATCTATCGTCGATGAGAGCGGTTTCCGTTTCTGGTTCATGACGCTCGTGCCGATCTTTGTCCCTGCACTCCTCTTGTTCGGACTCGTCTGGTATCTCTCGCGTCAGCTCAAGGGCGGGGGAGGGATGCAGGCGTTCACCTTTGGCCGTTCACTCGCGCGACTCGTCTCGCCCGAAGACGAAGTGCAGAAGGTGACCTTCGCGGACGTCGCCGGTGCCAAGGAGGCCAAGCAGGAGCTCACCGAGATCGTCGACTTCCTCAAGAATCCCAAGAAGTTCATCGAGATCGGTGCGCGCATCCCAAAGGGCGTGCTCCTCATGGGAGCACCGGGTACCGGCAAGACGTTGCTCGCACGAGCGGTCGCTGGCGAAGCGGGCGTCCCGTTCTTCTCTATCTCTGGCTCTGAGTTCGTCGAGATGTTCGTCGGTGTCGGCGCCTCGCGCGTACGCGATCTCTTCGATACTGCCAAGAAGCATTCCCCAGCGATCATCTTCGTCGACGAGATCGACGCCGTCGGCCGCATGCGCGGTTCGGGCGTCGGTGGCGGCAACGACGAGCGCGAACAGACACTCAACCAGATCCTCGTCGAGATGGACGGCTTCGAACCGAGCGTCAGCGTCATCGTCATGGCCGCGACGAACCGCCCCGACGTCCTCGACCCCGCGCTCTTGCGTCCGGGTCGTTTCGACCGCCGCGTGATGATCGATCTGCCTGATCGCAAAGACCGCGAGGAGATATTGCTCACGCACGCACGCAAGAAGCCGATGGGTCCGGATGTGAAGCTCTCCGTCATCGCCGAGCGCACGCCGGGCTTCAGCGGTGCTGATCTCGCCAATCTCATGAACGAGGCCGCCATCCTCGCCGCACGCGAAGACCGCAAAGAGGTGACCCAGTACGACCTCATCGTGAGTATCGAGAAGGTCATGCTCGGGCCCGAGCGCAAGTCGCACGTGCTCAACAAGAAAGAGAAAGAGATCACCGCATATCATGAGGCGGGCCACGCGATCGTCGCATCGGTCTTGCCGTATGCCGATCCCGTCCACAAGGTCTCGATCATCTCGCGCGGCAGGGCAGCGGGCTACACGCTCAAGCTCCCGCTCGAAGAGACCAAGATGCAATCCCGCAAGGAGTTCCTCGACGACATCGCAGTCTCCTTGGGCGGCTACATCGCCGAGAAGACGGTCTTCGGCGACATCACCACCGGCGCATCCAACGACCTCCAAGTGCTCACCTCGCTCGCGCGCGATATGGTCACGCGCTACGGCATGAGCGAGAAGGTCGGCCCCGTGGCCGTCGAGGCGATGCCGGGCAAGACGCTGTTCGGCTCTGGTGTCGAGGCGACAGAGCAGTCCGAGGAGAATGCGGCGCTCGTCGACGGTGAGGTCAAGAAGATCATCCAAGGCTGCTACAAGAAAGCAGAAGGCGTGATCGAGAAGCATCACGCGGCATTCGTCGCTATCGCCAAGGCGCTCGTCGAGGTAGAGACCATCGAGCGCGACGAGTTCGAGAAGATTCTCATCGCCAACGGCATCATCCCCAAGAAGAAAGAAGATATCGAGCACGCCCCGTTAGCATGAATCGACCGCGGTCGATCCTGAGTCAGTGTTGAGGGGTAGGTACAAAAAAGCTGTAGGTGGTGCCTTGGCGAGATTGCGATTCTGCTACGGGGCACGCCCCGCTCGCGTAGACCCGCGTATTCAAAAGTGAAGAGGCTGCGGCATATTGCCGCAGCCTCTTTCGGTCATGTGTCAGCCGTTCAGCATGCTGGCAAGCAGTGCCATACGGATGAGGACGCCGTTTTTCGCCTGCTCGAAGTAGAGCGCCTGGGGGAGCGCGTCGATCTCCCTCGGTATCTCGTCGTTGCGCGGCAAGGGATGCATGATGCACGCGTCGCGACGCATGCGCGAGGCGAGCTTCGGCGTCATGCGGTACAGGCCGGCAAGGCGAGCGGCTTCGAGCCCGCTCAGGCCCGAGATACGTTCCTTCTGCACCCGAGTGAGATAGCAGACGTCGATCACCGGATCCAGGATCTCATCGAGGGAGTCATGGCAGCTGTGCCGTACGCGATGGCGATCCAAGTACGCGAGGATATCGTTGCTCACCTCGAGTCGTGGGGGAGATACGAACCGGATCGTGATGTCGTCGTATTTCCCGAGCAGATACGCCAACGAGCGTATCGTGCGGCCGTTGGCGAGGTCTCCCACTAGTGCGATCGTTAGGCCGTCGATCTTGTGGAATCGCTCCTCGATCGTAAACAGGTCGAGAAGGGCTTGGGTGGGATGTTGTCCCTTGCCCGCCCCGGCATTGATGATCGGGACGCCCGATACTTCTGCCGCCCGGTCGGAGGCATCGTCTTTTGGATGACGCAAGACGATCACGTCGCCGTAATTGCTGGCGACACGGATCGTGTCTTCGAGGGTCTCGCCCTTGACCGCAGACGAGAATTCGCCCGCGTTGTCCGTCCCGATACAGGTACCGCCGAGCCGCGACATCGCAGACTCGAACGACAGCCGCGTGCGGGTGCTCGGCTCATAAAAGAGCGAGACGAGTATCTTGCCCGTGAGTACCGGGGTCGAGCGTGTCCGCAGATGGCGTGCTTTCTCGAAGAGGTCCACGAGACTGCGCCGCGTGAACTGCTGGGATCGGGTACAGTGTGCGAGCTTCATCAGCTGCTCCCTTCTGTAGGTGGAGGATGTGTGTCTAAGAACACACTAAGGGCTCACTATGGCAGAGGTGCCCTGGCGGTGCAAGCGAGCTCGTCGTCCGTATGCTATGCTCGCGCCAGCCAGTTCTAACTGCGCTATCAGAAATTCAACATCCAGCTGGAGGCAATCCACATGCCGGTTGAAGACAATACGGTTACCGTCTACGGGCGTATCGCTCGCCATGAGGGGCGGCCCTTCTGGGGTCGCATCACTATCGACAGGGACACGGGTCTTATCACCCATATCCGGAAAAGGAAAGGGTTGCGAGCCGATCATATGTACGGCCCGAATAGCCTGATATTTGCCGGTTTCGGCGACGTGCATATCCATGCACGCGAAGACGAGACCGGTGCTCAGTGCTACAAGGAGGAGTATGAGACCGCCGCTGATGCTGCGCTCAATGGCGGTGTCGTGCACGTAAGCGCGATGCCGAATACGCCTAATCCCGTGACGAGCAAGAAGCGGTTCGCGTGGCATCGACAGCGCATCAAGAAGCGCAATCATCCGGTGTCGATCCTGAACTATGTGGGCATCGACACGACGACGAGACCCATCGGGAAGCCGGGAGAGCACATGTACAAGCTCTATTTCGGCAAGTCGGTCGGGACGTTGACGGTCATGTACGCAAGCGATCTTGATTCGACACTCTCGGGGTATCAGGGACATTGGATCTCGTTCCACGTGGAGTACGAGCCGATCGTGTTGGCGTCGGTCATGGGCAAGACGCATAGCGATCGCCGACCTGCGAGCTGCGTCAATGAGGGGCTCCGCCTCCTCCTGCCGTTGATCGAGAAGTACGGCATCCATGCCAAGCTGTGCCACTGGCCTGTCGACGAAGGCACATTCGCGCTCATCCAGGAATACCGTGCACGCGGATGCCATATCGAGCTCGAGGTATCACCGCTGCATCTGTATTTCAACAAAGAGGATGCTGAACGTGACCCGTCGCTCTGGCTCGCTATCCAGATGAATCCTGCGGTGCAGACAGCCCCCAACCAGCGCAAGCTGATACAGGGCCTGAAATCAGGATTCATCGATTTCCTCGCGACGGATCATGCGCCGCATACGGAGGATGAAAAGCATCTCGCGTTCGCGAAGTTCAAAGCGGAGTATCCCGGCAAGAACAACGTCGAGATTGCCGCGCTCGTCAAAGCGGCGAATCCGGAGCTCTTCCGGACGACGTGCTGCGAGAACAACACCTCGGGCGCGCCTTGGCTCGATACCTACGCACTCGTTTGCACGTGGCTCATGCGAGAACATGGCTTTACGCCGATGGACATCGCACGAATCGCGGCTTACAACCCCGGGAAGTTCGTCAATCGCTTTCTCGCACAGCAGTTCCCAGGTCGTAACTTCGGCAAGGGGTTCGGTCGTGTGGAGAAGGGATTCATGGGTTCGCTCACGGTACTCAACACCGCCAGAAGTACCACAGTCAACAGAGCGTATCTGAGGACGAAGGTCGGGTGGTCGCCGTTCGTGGGCACAAAGCTTCCCGGTGCTGTGGACGATGTCTTCATCGCGGGCAAGCTGCAGCGCGTCTGAATCGGAGGCAAAAAAGAGGGGAGCATGCGCCACGCATGCTCCCTTTCCTATGTGTATGTCCGCGGCTACTTGCCGAGGCTGGTGAGCACGCGCAAGAGCGGGTTCTCGCCGCTGTCCTCGGCCTGGTGCTCAGGCGCCGGCGCGTCTTTCGTACGCGTGCCATGAGTCTCCGAAATGAAATGCACTCCCTCGATACGTTTTCCTTTCGGCGACTCGACCTCGCGCCCTGCTGTTCTATGGTTGCCCATCGATGCTCTCCATCGATATATACGCTCAAACTTCTGTTCAAGCTGCCCGAACTATACCGCGCTCCGGTACGGCGATTTCGTTTGTCCACATCCCGCGTTCGGCGGGAATGCATTGACGCTTCGTGACCCTGAGGATAAGGTGCGGGCAGTTTTGTTCAACAGAAGGGGAAGACATTCGATGTCACAATCAAATGGACACGGTGGAGACCAGCGGGAAAAGCCGCGCGGCGATCGCGCAGAAAAGCCGCGGCACCCAGAGCGCAGGCGCCCGTACACGGGCATGCATTTCCATCCGCAAGCGTCAGACCATAGTGCACGTGGGAATGTGGCTCGTCCCGAGCCTGTCGCAAGTCCTGAGCCGACCTTTAGCCGGCACCATCCGCCCGGTCCGTTCGAGACCGACGCGATCATGGGCACCTACAATCTGCGCAAAGGCAAAGGTCATGTGCGTATCGGCGGGAATGCCGCCGACACAGCCACCTGCGTCGAAGCGGTCTTTCATGCGGCGGGGATTCAGGTTCCCGACGAAGGTACGGCGCTCCAGCTCATGGTGGTCAAGCATGCGAACGGGCAGCAGGAAGTGGTGCAGATCCTGCCCCCGGATGCGTCGAGCGCGAAGCGCTATCCGTTCAAAGAAGTGCAGCCTGAGAGCGATTGGGTCCGTGCGATCTATCGCGGATTCAAAGAGCGGCAAGGCCTCGGCATGTTCATACTGGAGGGTCTCGACAGGGTCGTCTTCGCATTCCACCGCACCTTGGAGGAGGCGGGGATCCTCGGCCTCGAACCCGACGCGATCGTCGAAGTGCGTCATGGCACGACTGCGGAAGGGACACCGATAGCGGCTGAAATCCGCCTGCGGACACCCTGAGGGACGATACGCCCCGAAAACGCTGAAGGACCGCTCGACGAGCGGTCCTTTTCTTTCAAGACATGCTTCGGGGTATACTGCTCACACTATGACTACGAAAAAGAATGCCAATGATCGCAAAGCGCTCGCGCTCCACAAGAAACTCGCAGGCAAGATACGCATCGAGCCCGCCGCGAAGATCCGCAATCGTGCCGATCTCGCGCTCGTCTATACGCCAGGTGTCGCCGCAGTCTCGACCCATGTCGCGAAGAATCCGAAAGACGCCCGCCTCTACACCGGCAAGGGGCGCATGGTCGCGGTCGTTTCCGACGGCTCGGCCGTATTGGGTCTCGGCAACATCGGTCCCTTGGGAGCGCTTCCGGTTATGGAAGGGAAGTGCGCCCTCTTCAAGGCGTTCGCTGGCGTCGATGCCATACCGCTCGTCTTGGATGTGCACACCGCCGACGAGATCGTCGCGACGGTCAAGGCGATAGCGCCCGGACTCGGTGGCATCAATCTCGAAGACATCGCGGCGCCACTCTGTTTCGAAGTCGAGCGTCGCCTGGTAGAGGAGCTCGACATCCCGGTCATGCATGACGATCAGCATGGGACCGCCATCGTCGTCCTCGCCGCGCTCATCAATGCACTCAAGGTCGCCAAGAAGTCGTTACCGATGGCGCGCATCGTGATAGCGGGCGCCGGGGCAGCAGGCGTCGCTGTCGCGAAACTCCTGCGCGCCGCAGGCGCTGCACATATCGTGGTGCTCGATAGCAAAGGCATCATCGGATCGCAGCGCGCCGATCTTTCGGGACACAAGAAGGCGCTTGCTGCATGGACCAATGAGTCCAACATCACCGGCGGCCTGCGCGATGCGCTCGCGGGCGCCGACGTGCTCGTCGGTGTCTCAGGTCCGGGCCTCGCGACCGCCGCAGACATCAAGCTCATGGCACCACGATCGATCGTCTTCGCGCTCGCGAATCCGACGCCGGAGATTCTGCCCGATGAGGCCAAGAAGGGCGGTGCACTGGTGGTCGGCACCGGCCGCTCGGATTTTCCGAATCAGATCAACAACTCTCTCGCGTTTCCGGGCATCTTCCGCGGCGCGCTCGATGCCGGTGTGACTAAGATCACCGAAGACATGAAGCTCCGCGCAGCCAAGGCGATCGCCGCGCTCGTTCCGAAGCCGACTGCGCAGCGCATCGTGCCGGACATGTTCGATACGCGCGTCGCGAAAGCAGTCGCTCGCGCCGTGGCCAAGAAGCGCTA
>CAYOHS010000038.1:3285-8143 GCA_964403865.1 uncultured Candidatus Saccharibacteria bacterium | reverse complement strand
AGGCATTATTTATACCATTTTATTTTCACCATGTCCAATACCAATATTTGCCTTATTTGGGATTTCGTTGTATTATAACTTAAGTTAAACCAGCCAGAAAAGGAACATCGGCGTGGCTAGGAAAAAGAAAGAGATCGAGCCGCGTATGCGGGATCCGAGATTGGATAACGCATACCTCGCCGAAGTCGAGCACGACAAAGCGCTCGTCGCCGAATGGATGCAGGAACAACACCTCAACCTGACATCCGCTGCGCGGCGCATCGGCATCGCGAGGAACACTCTTGAGAGGATCCTGAGCGACGATCTCGACTGGAGCAAGCGGACCATCGCTCCCAAGCGGTGGACCATGCACCTGATCGAACAGGCCGCCGGCATCAAGACCAAGAAGTGGCGACCGAAGCCGACGAAGCGCAAGCGGACTGAGTACCTCCCGCTGCGCCAGCCGAAGCTGCCGCGTCGCCGGCGCTGAGACAACACGAAGGGGCAGCCACCGCGCTGCCCCTGACCTTTTTATCCATTTGTGCAAGTTAAACTTGCACAAGCAGGAAACAGTTTTCCTGGTGAGGCAAGATGTGGATAACCGTGCATGCTATACTCACAGTCCCTATGGATACGTCGCGCATCGGGACACTCACGTTGACCTGGCTCGGAGTCTTCGCCTTCCGTTTCTTCCTGCTTCCACTGCGCGCGCCTAATGTCGAGCCGCTCCTCGCGACACTCATGCCGATAGGTAAGCGCTCCGGTGCCATCGTCAATATCCTCTTCGCCATCTCAAGCATCGTCGTCTACGACGCAGTGACCAGCGGGTGGGGAAGCTGGACTCTCGCTGCGGCTGGCGCATACGGTATCGTCGCCTTGTTTGCCAGCATCTACTTCCGTTTCGCACCTGCCACTCGCGCACACTTCGTCGGCTTCGGTGTAGCTGCGACACTGCTCTACGACGCCCTGACCGGCCTTACCGTCGGGCCGCTTTTCTTCCACCAGTCATTCGCGGCGGCGGCCTTCGGCCAGGTACCGTTCACACTCATGCACCTTGCCGGCACTATACTCTTTGCACTCGTACTCAGCCCGATACTCGACCGCGCGCTCGCCGCTGAATCTCAGACCGCCTCGGTACACGCACCTATCCACGCATGACCCCCTTCGATGCGGGACTGCTCGGTATCGTCGAAGGCGTCTCCGAATTCCTTCCGATCTCCTCGACCGGCCATCTCATCCTCGCCTCGACGCTCCTAGGACTGCAGCAGACCGATATCCAGAAGACATTTGAGATCGTCATCCAGCTCGGTGCGATACTCGCTGTCGTCGTGTACTACTGGCGGCGCTTCTTCGATATCGAGCTCATCAAGAAGCTCGTCGTCGCCTTCATACCCACCGGTCTCGTGGGATTTCTGGTATATCCATTCTTCAAGGCGGCGCTCAATGGCAATCTGCAGGTCGTCGTGTGGTCGCTGATACTCGGTGGTATCGTCCTCATCTTCTTCGAGCGCTTCAAGCGCGAAGATTCCGGCACCATCGAATCGCTCACCTACGCGCAGTGCGCGCAGATCGGACTCATACAGTCGGTCGCGATCATCCCGGGCGTCTCGCGCTCCGCAGCCACGATCGTCGGGGGTGAACTGCTCGGCATGAGCAGAGTCGCTGTCGTGGAATTCTCATTCCTGCTCGCGGTGCCGACCATGCTCGCGGCGACCGGCTACGATCTCCTCAAGCAGGCGCATGCATTCTCCTCGGCAGATTTCGGTCTCCTCGCGATAGGCGGCATCGCCGCGTTCGTCGTCGCGCTCGGCTCGATCCACTGGCTGCTGTCGTTCGTCCGCACGCACGGATTCCGCGGATTCGGTATCTACCGCATCGCGGTGGGACTCGTCTTCCTTATCTTCGTACTAGGCGTCTAGCGATCCGTTCGAGATTCGCTTGCGCCATCGAGCCGAGATAGCCGAACAGCACTCCCAAGAGTGCGCCTGCCACGACGTCTGATACATAGTGCACGCCGAGGTAGACGCGACCGAAAGCGACCAGCGCTGCCAAGAGGAACGCGAGCGACATGAGCATCGTGCGTGCCCAGCCCTTCGGCAGGTGAGCGTAGGCGAGCAGCGCAAAGAACGTGGCGAGCGCAAAGGCATTGGTCGCGTGTCCGCTGGGGAACGATGATCCTGGCTCCAAAAACGATGCCAGCCTGAGCGGAGGACGCGGGCGATCGATCAGGGCCTTGATGATGACCCATGCTGCATTGGCACCACCGACGGCGATAGCGAGCCCAGCGATCGCTGCAAACCGCCTGCGCAAGAACAAGATGAGTGCGACGATGAGCGTGAGCCCAGCAGTAGCGGTCGGGCCAGCGATCTCACTCAGATTGATGAAAAAAAACGCACCGCCGAGCGAACGCCAGCGAGCAAAGGCTTCTGCAATCCCGGTATCGACGGGGTTGAGGAATATCATAGGAGCGAGAGCACTCGTGGCACAAAGATGATGAGCCCAGAAACCGCGGCCCCGAGCGAAGTGAGCAACACCGCTGCCGCGGCAAGGTCCTTGATCTTTGCGACATGCGGGTCATGTGTCTGGCGGAGCATATCGCACAGTTCCTCGAGAGCGGTATTGAAGGCTTCTGCAGAAAGTACCAGCGCAAACCACAGCACGAGCACGAGCCATTCGAGGGGAGAGATCCCGAATATCGCCCCGAGCACTGCCGTCGCGAGCCCGAACGCGGCTTCGAAACGGAAATTGGCCTCTTCGCGCCACGCCAGATGCAAACCTGCAAACGCATATCTGAAACTTGCGACCTTCTTGTGAAGCATGACGACAGTATAGTACACTCGAAACATATGCATCACTACCGTACTGCGCTTATCAGCTGGGTCCCGCTCGCTGTCGCTATCACTGCGATGAGCCTCCTTGTGGAGGTTACGGTCCAACAGTCGTACCGCACGAGTCTCAATGACCCGCAGCAACAGATCGCCGAGGACACCGCGCGCGTCGTGGCCGCTGGCGTAGATCCGTCTATCTTCGCCCCGAAAGGGGCCGCCACAGAGATAAGCTCGAGCCTCGGCACCTGGATGGCCTTCTACGACGCTCAGCTGGCGCCAAAGGTCTCGACCGGCCTCCTCCACGGCACTATCCCGACTATCCCGGGTGGCGTGTTCAAGACGGCCACCGAGCACGGCTCATACAGCGTGACCTGGCAGCCTGAGCCGGGCGTCCGCCAAGCGCTCGTCATCGTCCCGGCAGGGGAGAAAGGGTTCGCCGTCGCCGGACGCAACATGCGTGCGGTCGAGGATAGGGAAGCGCAGCTCGGTTGGCTGGTGCTCGTCGGCTGGGCCGCCTCCATGCTTGCCACCTTCCTCGCGTTCATCTTTGCGGAGCCCCTGGTAAAGAGATTTTTGCGCTAATAATCGCAGGGGGCGCAAAATCTGCTATCATGTGTGCTCATGAGCGAAGCAGATCTGCGCGCCGAAAGGATAAAGAAGCTTGAGGCCCTTCAGGCCGCTGGTTTCGAGGGGTATCCGGCCACGACCGACGCCCATCTGAGTGGCACCGACTTCCATCGCGATTTCGAGACGCTCGCAGCCGCGGGCAAGCAGGTGACTATCGTCGGCCGCATCATGGCCAAGCGTGGACAGGGCGGCATCATGTTCGCCGACCTCTTCGACGGTACGCAGAAAGTACAGGCGGTATTCCAAGCCGATCTCATGCCTGAGAAGGTCTTCGCACTCTTTGCAGACACTGTCGATATCGGCGACTTCCTCCAGGCCACCGGCACCGTCTTCCTGACCAAACGCGGCGAGAAGTCGCTCCAGGCGACCGATTGGAAGATGCTTTCCAAATCGCTCTTGCCGCTCCCCTCGGAGCATTTCGGCATCAAGGACGAGGAGCTCAAGCTGCGCGAACGCTATCTGGGCATGCTCCTCGATCCCGAGACACGGGGCATCATCGAGCGACGCGCGCGATTCTGGAACGTCGTCCGCGCGTACTACTTGGAGCATGGCTTTATGGAGGTCGAGACACCGATACTCGAGACTTCGCCGGGTGGTGCCGATGCGCGCCCGTTTGAGACACATCACAACGCGCTCGATATCGATGTCTCGCTCCGCATCTCGCTCGAGCTCTGGCTCAAGCGCCTCTTGGTCGCGGGCTTTCCGAAGGTCTTCGAGATAGGCCGTATCTTCCGCAACGAAGGCCAGTCGCGTGAGCACCTCCAGGATTACACCCAGGTGGAATCATACGAAGCATTCAGCGACATGCATGCGGGCATGCGCTTCATCCAGGAGCTCTACCGCCGCATCGCAAAGGATGTGTATGGCAAGTACACCTTCGACATCAACGGGTTCACCGTCGACTTCGCCGAAGAGTGGCCCGAGCTCGATTACTGCACGCTCATAAAGGACAAGTTCGGCATCGATCCGCTCACCTGCACTGAGGACGAGGCGATACAGGCCGTGCGCGACGCACAGATCCCGGTGGGCGAGGAGCTCAATCTCGCACGGGCGATAGATCATCTCTGGAAGGCGATACGCAAAGGCATCGCGGGTCCGGCGTTCCTCACCGGCGTCCCGGTGTACATGGAGCCCCTCGCAAAGCGCAGCGGCAAGGACGGCCGCATCGTCGAACGCATGCAGATACTTATCGCAGGCAGCGAAGTAGGCAAGGGCTTTAGCGAGCTCAACGATCCGCAGGATCAGCGCGCGCGCTTCGAGGAGCAACAGGCGATGCGTGATGCCGGTGATGCCGAGGCACAGCGTCTGGACGAAGAGTACGTCCGCGCGATGGAGTACGGCATGCCGCCCGCATTCGGCTTCGGCATGTCCGAGCGGCTCTTCGCGTTCCTCGAGAACCGTCCAGCCCACGAGTGCCAGCTGTT
>CAYOHS010000038.1:0-3185 GCA_964403865.1 uncultured Candidatus Saccharibacteria bacterium | reverse complement strand
CTCGTACTCTCGTCGTTGCGCATCGTCGAACAGAACACCGTCGCGGTGGTCGAGTTCCTCGGCAAGTACCGCCGCACGATGGGCGCCGGTATCAATATCCTCATCCCACTCTTCGAGCGTGTGCGTGAGCGCGTGACATTGCGCCAGCAGAACTTCGCGCTCAACGGCAACTACCCGTCGAAGGATAAGGTCATCGTCACCGTCGGTACCAATCTCATCTATGCCGCCAACGCTGTGGAGGAGGATGGCGTGAAGCGCTATGTCTACTCGCTCGACGACCGCAAGCAATCTATCGCCGCCGCCATCGAGAACTCGCTGCGCACCTACATCGCGAAGGAGACGCACGAGGGGATTCTTGAGAAAAAAGAGGAACTTGCGGAACACATCAAGCTTGATCTCGAGAAGCAGTTCGATGAATGGGGCATGCTCATCAAGAGCTTCCAGATCACCGAGGTGACCTTCCCGATAGCCATCTCCGATGCAATGTCACAAGTGGTCGCATCGGAGCAACTCCGCAAGGCAGCCGAGAACAAAGGCGAGGCGGTCAAGATACAAGCGATCAAAGAAGCCGAGGCCGAGAAGGAGCGCAAGCGCCTGCAGGGCGAAGGAATCGCACTGGAGCGCGAAGCTATCGCCAACGGTCTCAAGGAATCATTCGATATCATCGGCAAGGCGACCGGCAAGGGCACGATGGATGTGATGGCGCTTCTGACACTCACGCAGTACCTCGACACCATCAAGACGATCGGCAGCTCCGACAACACGAAGACGATCTTCCTCGATTCGGGAGTCGGCAAGACCAACGAGATACTCAAGCAGCTGATGAGCGCACTAGAGGGAGGTAAGTAGTACTTACTTGCGAGGTACGCATAGACCGTGCTTTAGTACTGCCAGAAGCCACAATAGGAGGAAGACGTGAACACAATCGCGTGGAATAGAGTCGCAAGCGTCGTCGGCATCGCCCTTCTGGTCGGGGTGATGGCATCGGGCATATCGATCGGGCTGGCGCACATCAACGGGGAGACCGAAGAAACGAAGCGCGGCGCGGCGGTAGTTGGATTTGTCTGTGGGCTATTTTTTGGTGCGGCCGTAGGCGGTCTCGCCAATATGGCGAAGCTCACCAGCGACGACCCCACGAGCTGAACGCCGCTATCGCCTCGAGGCCCTACGATCAAGACGGCGCATGCACGTTCATGCGCCGTTTCCTTTTGGAACCAAGACGGACCTCTTCTGTGGTCCATATTTTTCTCTCACGGCGTGGTAGGCTCTCGCACATGGACATGCATGATTTCGATCATCTCGTCGCGGAGGGGTACGAGCGATTGCCGCAATGGGTACGGGAGAAGATATCGAACGTCGCGCTACTCACGGACGACGAACCGAGTGAGGAGGATCGGAAGGCACAGGGTCTTTCGGAAGACGAGACGCTGCTCGGGCTTTATAAGGGGATACCTCTTACTGCACGCGGCGAGCTCTATGGTGTCGGTGCGACGCTCCCCGATACGATCACGCTCTATCGACTCCCGATACTCGACATGGCCGACGAAGAGGCCGGCCCCGACGCGAGTGATGCTGAATATCACGAGCGGGTGCGCACGATCGTCACCGACACCATCTGGCATGAATTCGCGCACCATTTCGGGATGGATGAGCACGAAGTGCGCGACCGGGAACAGAAGCGAGACCGTGCTTGACGCCAAGCATGCGGGGTGTAGCCTTTGAAGTAGCGCAAGATGGGTCACGCTCCCATCTTCCTCCTGCCTCGGGCCGGTCTCGTACCGGCCCCTTTTTCGTTCCGGGGCACGTGCTATAGTTTTCCGCATGAAGCTTTCCGAAGACCTCATCTCGCGCGGGTTCGTGCACCAATTCTCGAGCGAGTCGCTCGAAGAGATCACCGACGGCCCGTCGCGCACTGTCTACCTCGGCGTCGACCCGACCGCCGATTCCATCCATGCTGGCAACCTCGCCGTCTACATGCTCCTGCGCCGCATGCGTGCAGTCGGACACAAGGTCATACTCCTCATCGGCGGCGGCACCGGCATGATCGGCGACCCGAAGCCCGACGTCGAACGCCCGCTCACACCGCCTGATGTGGTCGCCGAGCGCGCACAGAAGCTCGGCGCACAGGCATCGCGTCTTTTGGGCAGTGAGATCGAAGTGGTCAATAATTACGATTGGCTCTCGAAGCTCGATCTCATCGGCTTCTTACGCGACATCGGTAAACACTTCACGGTCAACAACCTGATGAAGAAAGACGCCATCGCGAAGCGCCTCGAGAGCGAAGAGGGGATCACGTACACCGAGTTCGCATATCCTCTTCTGCAGGGCTACGACTTCTGGCACCTCTTCACGCATCGCGGGTGCGATGTGCAGGTATCGGGCTCAGACCAGTGGGGCAACATCACCGCGGGCATCGAGCTGATCCGCCGCAAAGAAGGGAAGACTGCGTACGCGCTGACTATCCCTCTCATCACCGATGCCACAGGCAAGAAGTTCGGCAAGAGCGAGGGCAATGCCGTGTGGCTCGATCCCGAGAAGACGAGTGTCTATGCCTTCTACCAGTTCTGGCTCAATCAGGACGACGAGAGCGTCGAGCGGTATCTCAAGATATTCACCGACCTCTCGATCGAAGAGATTGCGGGTATCATGGCCGCGCATACCGCTTCACCGGGAGCACGAACTGCGCAGCGCGAACTGGCCCGCAATGCGACCGCGATCGTGCATGGAAACGAGGAAGCAGATCGCGCTGAGCGCGTGTCAAAGCTCCTCTTTGACAATAGCTCCGCCAAAGACATGCTCAACCTCGACATCGAAACTAAGCGTATGCTGATAGCGTCTGCTCCCTCATATCCAATGAAGCAGGGAGAATCCATAGTAGATGTTTTGGTCTCCTCGGGGCTTGCGTCATCGAAACGGGAGGCGCGTGAATTTATTACCAATCGGGCGGTATCGCTACACGGAGTAATTGTAGATGAGACAAGAATAATTGACGAAGGGGACATCGCGTTTGGTATCGCGCTCCTCAAGCGCGGCAAGCGCAATGTCTGTGTATTGACGCTCTCTTAGGAACATTTCCTGCTTGTGCACGTTTAACTTGCACAAGATGGGAGATCAGCCCCAGGGTGATCAGTGTGTCGCGTCACGTGCCGGCTGATCGCTCAGGGCTTTGATGAAATCCGAAGCGA
>CAYOHS010000037.1:3626-8143 GCA_964403865.1 uncultured Candidatus Saccharibacteria bacterium | reverse complement strand
GTGCCCTGATCGGCGATGCGACCGCCTTCGATCACGAGGATGCGATCCATATGCATGATGGTCGAAAGACGGTGCGCGATGGCGATCACGGTCTTGCCTTCCATGAGCACGTTGAGTGCATCCTGGATGAGCGCTTCGGATTCGGAATCAAGGCTCGATGTCGCTTCGTCGAGGACGAGTATCGGGGCGTTCTTAAGTATGGCGCGGGCTACCGCGATACGCTGACGCTCACCACCGCTGAGCTTCACGCCGCGCTCGCCGACATACGTCTCGTATCCCTTCGACAATCGCTCGATAAATTCGTGGCAATGCGCCTTGCGCGCCGCCTCGATCACCTCTTCGTCGGTCGCGTCGCGACGGCCGTAGCGGATGTTGTCCATGAGCGTACGGTGGAACAAGACGGGATCCTGCGGCACGAACGCGATGTGCGCGCGCAGATCATCCTGTGCCATGTCGCGCACATCGATACCGTCGATCTTGACCGAGCCACTCGTGACATCGAAGAGCCTGAGCAGGAGCTTGGTGATCGTGGATTTGCCCGCGCCCGAAGAACCGACAAGCGCGACCTTCTCCCCACTTCGGATCGTGAGCGAGAAATCAGAGATGACCGACTGATTGCCCTGATAGCGGAAGCCGACATCGTCGAACGACACCTCACCCCGGACGGTACCGAGCTGGACCGGTGCCTTGGGATCGGCGACGTCGAGCGGGCGCTCCAAGATGCCGGCCATCTCGCCCGCATCGGCAAAGGCATCGTACACGCGGCGCAGGTCGCGATTGATGTTGAATATCTGATCGAACGTGCCCGCTATGTATGACTGTATGAGCACGAAATCTCCTACCGTGAGCATGCCGCGACGCCAATAGACATACGCGCCGTAGAGCATGCCGACATTGAGGCCGATCATGAGGAGGCCCTGGAACGTCCAGATATTCTCGTCGGCGATCCAGGAGCGCAGTATCGCCTTGCGCCAGCGCGTGACGATACCGAGCAAGCGCTTGGTCTCGTGCGTGCCCGCCGCGAAGAGCGATATCGCGGATTGATTCGACACCGCATCCGCGAGCGCGCCCACCACCGCGCTGTCTTCTGCGGTGCGGATCTCTCGCAATGGTTGACGCCACTGAGCGAGCTTGAACTGCAGCCACAAGACGCCCGCGCACCACGCCGCGAACGAGAGGCCGAGCACGAGATTGCGCGCACTCAAGACCACCGCCGCGCCACCGATGAAGACGATGAGCGGGATGAGGGTCATCGTGAGGACGTCGTACAAGGTCTCGAAGGCGTCGCGATATTTGCTGATACGGCGCGTGAGCGTGCCGGAGAATTGCGATGAGAAGAATTGATACGAGTGGCGCATGAGCCCCGAGAACGCATCTACCATCAGCTCCTCCATGACCGAGACCTCAAGATAGATCTGGCTCCAACCGCGCATACGTCGCGCCGCCCAAGCGACAGTGAGCATGATGCCGACCAGTACGATGACGCGTAGGAACACGCCCTCACTCACCGTGCCTGCAGGAAGCACCAAGAGATTGAAGAAATCGCGCATGTACCAGCCGGTCGCGAGCGTGGCGAGCTGGAGCGCGATAGGGCCGGTGACCGACAAGAGTACGAGCCATGGATGCCGTGCAACGGCAGCGCCGAAATACCCCAGGACGACCGAGGGTGGAGAGACCGGTAGCTGTTCACGTTCGCGTGCCATAAGACACTACTATAGCAAAAGATGAGGGGGCGCGACCGTAGTCGCGCCCCCTTGAGAGCTTCAGTGTCCGAAGAACCCGCGCCCGACCGCATCGTCGATCAGGTAGAGCGACACGCGATGCTCAAGGCACGCACGCCGCACATCGTCGTCCTTGAGCGAGCCTTTGGTCGCCAAGATCGAGCGCACGCCGGCATCAGCGAGAGTGTTCGGCGCATCAGTGAACGGGAAGAAGCTATCGGAGTATGCGACTGCATCGCGCACGACGTGACCGCTCCGATATGCTCGCATGAGCGCGAGTTGCACCGCGCCGACCCTGTCTTGCTGACCGACGGCATTTGCGATGACCGTGCCATCCTTCACCAGCGTGATGGTGTTGGAATTGCTGGTCGAGCCCACTGCCCACGCCAGAGCGAGGTCCGCGATCGGCATCCGGGCCTGCGGGAAACCCGCATATTCGACCAGATCCCGATCTCGCAGATCAGGGACGAACGTGTAGTTGGGCTGCGCTAAGAAACCTCCGCGTACCTGACGCACGCGATAGGCCGTGTCGAGCGAAGAGAGCCCGATGTCTGCGAGCGCTGGATTGACCACCATACGGCACTTGCCGCCCTTACGCGTCAGCTCTCGCTTTCCGTCTTCGTCGAACGACGGTGCGATGACGCAATCGAGGATCCGCTTCACGCCATCCGTCGTGCCCCATTCGCGCAACGTGTCGCCTTCACCCATGGTGATGGGGAAATTCGTCATGACGACGCCGCCGAAGATGGCGAGCTTGTCGCCCGCGAGTATGCGCGTAAGCGCCGTGAGCGGATTCGGGCCGACGCCGGCACCGCACGCATTGCCATGCTTGACGCCGACAGCGATGAAGGGCACTCGGCGACCGATCTTCTCGTACACGGCCGCGATGTGCGTGATGGTCTGCAGCAAGCGGTCGATGTCGGCCCAATTGTTGTAGCTCAGGGTGGCTCCTTCGACCTGCTGGAAGCGCGGCAGTGCGAGCACGTCCATGTGTCCCCAGGTGTCGTAGAGCCCGGTCCTGCTCTGCCAGCGGTTTTCGCCGTAGGCACAGCGGTACACGAGGTTCCCCGAAAGGGATATGTGCTTGTAGAGACTCGATTCACTCTCGTCGACCGTCATCGATAACTCCCTTTCTGTGATAGAGCTGGTAGTCTGCCGGCAGACTACAGGGAACTGCCTCGATATTCAAATCGAATACCTCTCGCAAAAGGCCTACCGCGATGCTAGTCTCAGACGATGAGATTGCTCGCGATAGAGACCTCGTGCGACGAAACCGCCATCTGCATCATGGAGGCCAGTGGTTCGGCTGAAGCGCCGACATTTCACGTGCTCGGGAATGCCCTGCTCTCGCAGGCCAAACTCCACGCGGAATTCGGCGGAGTCTTCCCCAATCTCGCCAAGCGCGAGCACCAACAGAATCTCGTACCCATCCTCATGGAAGCGCTGAAAGAAGCAGGAATGCTTCCGCCACGTGTTGAGCCACTCGATGCGGCGTTGGAGCACGAACTCACGCACCTCTTGGAGCGAGAGCCCGAGCTCTCGACCTTTCTTCTCGAATTTGTGCGCACGTACGGTGCGCCGCAGATCGACTGCATCGCCGTCACACATGGTCCTGGGCTCGAACCCGCGCTGTGGGTCGGTATCAATTTTGCCAAGGCGCTCGCGCGCGTGTGGTCGCTGCCTATCGTGCCGGTCAATCATATGGAGGGACACATCGTCGCATCACTCTTTAGCACACAGCACACAGCACACAGCACACAGCCACCCCAGAAATCAGCTGTGAGCTCTCCGCTGTCAGCGGTCAGCTTCCCCGCCGTTGCACTCTTGGTCTCCGGCGGTCACACTGAGCTGCAGCTCATCAAGGGTATCGGCGATTACGAATTGCTCGGCCGCACGCGCGACGATGCCGCCGGCGAGGCATTCGACAAATGCGCGCGATTGATGGGCCTCTCGTATCCGGGCGGACCCGAAATATCCAAGCTCGCGGCTGAGGCTCGCGCGCGCAAGCTCCCGCCGACTTTTGCGCTTCCGCGACCGATGATCGATTCGCACGATCTCGACTTCTCGTTCTCGGGGCTCAAGACGGCCGTGCGACGCACGCTCGAGAAACACGGCGAACTTTCTGATGATGAGCGCCATGCGCTCGCTCGCGAGGCAGAAGACGCGATCGTCGACGTACTCGTCAAGAAAACGCTCCATGCCGTCGAGACGCATGCGGCGCGCGCAGTCATCGTCGGCGGCGGAGTATCGGCAAATGCTCACCTGCGCGAGCGCCTTGCCACAGTATCCTCAGTACCCGTACTCTTTCCGCCGCGTGAGCTCTCGACGGACAATGCGATCATGATCGCTATGGCGGGTTACTTCGGCGCGCTCAAGCAGGCATACGCCGATGTGCATCTTAAGGCGACCGGAAATCTCAAGCTCACTGCACACGATTGACGCGGACGTAGGTTTCGTATTGAATGGCACGAATTCGAACACTGGTTCGGATATACAGAGGAGGATACGGGATGTGCAGATTCTGTGCGTTCGTCGCAGGTGTGGTGGTGTGCGCGATAGGCGCCATCCTGGTGGCCAGCTCGTGCGCCGGTGGCATCGATGAAACCTTGCTCGCGAAGGCAAATGTCGCCTTCATCGGTCTGGCTATGACCGTGTGGACGTTCCCGGAGTACACGGGCGGCCCACGCCGGATCACAGACGCTCGACAGTTGTTTGCCGTCGATGCGTCCGACACGGACACACTGTCCTGAACAGTGCACCACTCAGACTTCAGCCCGCTTCTTCGGCGGGCTTTTT
>CAYOHS010000037.1:0-3526 GCA_964403865.1 uncultured Candidatus Saccharibacteria bacterium | reverse complement strand
CTATGCTACGATTCCTCCATGCCAAACGAGGGCTACAAACCTGATATTCCCGAGGATTTCCTCAAGGCCTACGATTCTGCGGGCCAGGAGCCCATCATCAACGCCTTGTGGGATGAGAGCGGCTTTGCGAACCCCGACACCTGCCTCGAGAAAGGAGTCACGGCGCCAGATGCCGAAGGGTTTACCATCGTCCTTCCCCCACCCAATGTGACCGGCACCTTGCACATGGGCCACGCGTCGATGCTCGCGATCGAGGACATCTTGATCCGCTACGCGCGCATGAAGGGCAAGAAGACCCTCTGGATCCCCGGCACCGACAGCGCGGCGATCGCCACGCAGAGCAAGGTGGAAGGCGAGATCTACAAGAAAGAAAAGCTCACCCGCTACGACCTAGGCCGCGAGGAACTCCTCACGCGCGTCGCAGCTTTTGCCGAAGAGAGCAAGAACACCATCATCAGCCAGATCAAACGTATGGGCGCTTCGCTCGATTGGAGCCGCTACGCCTACACGCTCGACGAGGTGCGCTACCGCGCCGTGATGGAGGCATTCGTGCGCATGTACGACGCCGGGCTCATCTACCGCGGCAGCCGCATCGTCAACTGGGACCCCAAGCTCCAGACGACCGTGAGCGACGACGAGATCGAGTATGTCGAACAGACGGACCCGTTCTACTACTTCAAGTATGGGCCCTTCGAGATAGGTACCGTGCGCCCAGAGACGAAGTTCGGCGACAAGTATGTCGTGATGCATCCCGACGATACGCGCTACGCGCAGTACGAACACGGCGCCACCATCGATCTGGAGTGGATCAACGGTCCTATCACCGCGACCATCATCAAGGACCAGGCCGCAGATATGGAATTCGGTTCCGGCGTCATGACCATCACGCCGGCACACTCCGGCATCGACTTCGAGATAGCGCAGCGCCACGGGCTCGACATCGAGCAAGTGATCGACGAACGCGGCATACTCTTGCCCATCGCCGGTGAGTTTGCGGGCCAACACATAAAGAAAGCACGCCCGATGATCGTCGAGAAACTCAAGGCCAAGGGTCTCATCACGCGTGTCGAAGAGAAGTACGTGCACAACGTCGCCACAAACTCGCGCGGTGGCGGTGTCATCGAGCCACAGATCAAGAAGCAGTGGTTCGTCGCGGTGAACAAGGAGTTCACCATCCCCCACTCCGAGATTCCCGGTATCTCAAGCGGCAGCGCGACCACGCTCAAGGCTCTCATGCGCACATCGGTGGAAAGCGGCGCGATCAAGATCGCGCCGGACCGCTTCGAGAAGGTCTACTACCACTGGATCGATAATCTGCGCGATTGGAACATATCGCGCCAGATCTGGTTTGGGCACCGCATCCCGGCGTGGTTCAAAAAGGACGGAGAGCGCGAGGAGATCATGGTGCAGATCGATTCCCCGGGAGCCGATTGGGTTCAAGACGAAGACGTGCTCGACACATGGTTCTCATCGGGGCTCTGGACCTTCTCGACACTCGGGTGGCCAGAAAACACGACTGATATGCGGACTTTTCACCCGACGTCGGTCTTGGAGACCGGCTACGACATCCTCTTCTTCTGGGTGGCACGCATGGTCTTGATGAGTGGATTCCTGGTCGGCCAAGTGCCATTCCGCCAGGTGTACCTGCACGGCCTCGTGCGCGACGGCCAAGGCCGAAAGATGTCCAAGAGCCTGGGCAACATCATCGATCCTTTGACGATGATCGATAAGTACGGCGCCGATGCCACACGCCTTTCGCTCGTAGTGGGCACACAGCCGGGCAATGATCTCAAGCTTTCTGAAGATCGCGTGCGTGGGTACAAGAATTTTGCCAATAAGATCTGGAACATCTCGCGCTTCGTGCTCGAATCGTGCGAGAAGAAGGATCTGAAGGCCGCCCTCACCGAAACGGATGCCAAGCTCTTGGGTGAGGCACGCGTCGTCGCGGCCGAGGTCGGCAATCACATCGAGAGCTTCCGTCTCGATCTCGCGGCCGATGCGATCTATCACTTTGCGTGGGACCGTTTCGCGGCAGAGATCATCGAGGAATCCAAGCCCATCATCAAGGCGGGAGGCGCAGAGGCAGACTCACGCGCACGCATGCTGTACGAATCGCTCATCGTCATCCTCAAGACGCTGCACCCCTTTATGCCCTTCGTCACCGAAGCGATCTGGCAGAAGCTCCCGCACGAGAAGGATGCCTCTATCCTCATGGTCGCTCCCTGGACACGTTAGAAAAGGTATACTGCCGGTATGAACGAGATCATCCCCGTCTTTGCAGCCGCCGCCGGAGGACTCTTGCCGGCGCTCGCCTGGCTGTGGTTCTGGCTGCGTGAAGATAGTGCCAATCCGGAACCGCGCGCCCTCATCGCGCTCGCCTTCCTGGCCGGCATGATCTCGGTGGCTATCGCTGTCCCGCTCGAGCTCGGTATCAAGCAGGCGCTGGAGGCAGGACTCTTGGGCGCATCCTTCGCCGCTCCCGCGATCGTCTATAGCGTCTGGTCGGCACTGGAAGAGATCATCAAATACGTCCTTGCCTACGCCACCGTACTCCGCCGCCGCGAAGACGACGAGCCGATCGACCCGGCTATCTACATGGTGACGACCGCTCTCGGATTCGCCGGCGCGGAGAACGTCCTCTTCCTGCTCTCGCCGCTTTCGGGCACGACACTCGCGCAGAACATCGCCACGGGCGACCTCCGTTTCATCGGTGCGACGCTCCTGCATGTGCTCTCCTCATCTCTCATCGGTGTCGCGCTCGGTCTTACCTTCTACGCACCGAAGGTCATCCACTATCTGGCGGGCTTCATCGGCTTGTTGCTCGCTATGGGCCTCCACATGACATTCAACTACCTCATCCTCAATACGCCTCAGGAGTACATCCTCCAGGTCTTCGCACTCGTATGGGTGGGGGTCATCGTGCTTTTGGCATTGCTCGAATACATCAAGCGCATCAAGCCGAGCCGGTAGTACTTGATCGCCGTGTCGGCGCCTTCTGAGCGTTTTCCCCATATCGGGCCGAACAGCCTGGAATCGGGCTTGCATGCGAGTATAATGTGCTTATACCTATGGCCCGCTCATTCTTCTCAAAACTCACCGGCAAAGAGGAGCAATTCGAAGATTTCCTCCCGCAATCCGGCACCGGCCGTTTCGAGGGCGAGGGCGAAGAACGCCACATGCATCTTTCGGCCAAGCCTGCCGCCGCCAAAGCCTGGCACGACGAAGAGCCGGGAGGCGAGCTCGCTGTCGATGTCTACCAGACCGGCGATGCGATCGTCATCAAGGCTTTGATCGCCGGCGTCCAGCCGAATTCTATCGACATCAATCTCACCCGCGAGATGATCACCGTCACCGGCTCACGCCAAGACGAGAAGGAAGTCGACGAAGACAATTATTTCCAGCGCGAGCTCTACTGGGGCTCGTTCTCCCGCACCATCCTCTTGCCCGAAGAAGTCGACGTCGACATGGCCGAGGCATCCGAGAAGCATGGCATCCTCATGGTCCGCCTCCCCAAGATCAACAAGAA
>CAYOHS010000036.1:6663-8722 GCA_964403865.1 uncultured Candidatus Saccharibacteria bacterium | reverse complement strand
TAGAACACCGCGCGGTATTTGCGCTTCTCGTTCTTCATCTTGAGCACGACCTTCTTGATGAGCTTCATCCCCGCATCCTTGTCTGCCATCTTAAGCTCGTCGGCCACGAAGCGCGTGTACACACCATCCAGCTCAGCCGGGTCCTTCGCCGCAACGAGCGCGGCATCTGCCTGGTAGTTGGCAGCCCCGAGCATATCCACGATCGCTCCGAATTCAGCCGCGCTAAATTCCTTCACCTTCAGCTTCTGCATCTGCTTGAGGTAATTCACCATCACATCTGCCTTGGTCATCTTTCCAGCCATAGGTATTTTATTGTTAGAGAGTAACTATGCGTGCATAAGTGTAGCACTCTCGGAATTGCATCCTTATCGCTCCCGACGCGCACGAATGGCGTCTTCTATCTGAGCCGTCTCCTCCGCACTCGCGTGCGGCAAGAAGACAAAAGGATGCTCCCGCCCGTACTCAGTTCCCTCTTTCACAAAGCCATATCCTGCAATCCGCCCATCGCGTCGCAAGAGGTAGAGCGAACCACTATCGAGATCTATCCCTCCCTTGAATATCCCTTTCATGTACCAGCGCGAGAGCGCCGCAAAGACCCCGCGTCCGCTCACGGTGCGCGCCGCAAGCGCCCCTGCAGAATCGCTCATCAAGTCCTGTATGTGCCGCGCGTCTTGTCGGCTCCACTCCTTTTCCGATCGCGCCTTCTCGATACTCACTCCCGCTATCACTTCCAGAGATTCTCGTCCCGATCCAGCATCTAGTATTTCATTCATGCCCCAATGCTACATGGCCGAAATCCTTGTGCGAGTGACTGGTGGGGAAAACGAAAAAGCCGCCCCCTCGGGCGGCTTTTTTAATGAGTTTGATCGAAATTACCACGCGAAGTGCGCGAATGCCTTGTTGGCCTCTGCCATGCGGTGCGTGGTCTCCTTCTTGGTGACGGCAGCGCCTTCGCCCTTGTAGGCCGCGAGGATCTCCTTGAGAAGCGCCTTGTCCATCGGGACGCCCTTGGTGCCCTCGGCAGCCTCGACGATCCAGCGCAAGCCAAGAGCGAGGCGGCGCTCAGGGCGAACTTCGCGAGGGACCTGGTAGTTTGCACCACCGACGCGGCGGGAACGGACCTCGACGTTCGGAGCGGCCTTGTCGAGCGCCTCTTCCAAGACGATGAGTGCGTCACCTTCCTTCTTGAGCTCCTCCATCACCTTGTAGACGATCTTGCGGGCGGTGTCCTTCTTGCCGCGCTCCATCACATAGTTGATGAGCTTCGCGACCTTCATGGAGCCGTAGACTTCGTCCGGCTGAGGCTGCTTACGATTCTTTACTGGGCGTCGCATAAATTTCTTGTTTCTGTTTTCTTATTTATTTCGCGGCTTTCGGCTTCTTAGCACCGTAGAGAGAGCGGCCACGGCGGCGCTTCTCGAGACCGGCGGTGTCGAGCTTACCGCGGACGATGGTGTAGCGAAGACCGATATCCTTCACGCGACCACCGCGCACCAAGACCACAGAGTGCTCCTGGAGGTTGTGGGTCTCACCCGGGATATAGGCGGTAATCTCCATGCCGTTGGTAAGGCGGACACGAGCGATCTTACGGATAGCGGAGTTCGGCTTGCGAGGGGTCTTGGTCGTCACGCGCGTACAGACGCCACGCTTGAAAGGGGCCTCATAGAAGGTCGGGCGGTTCTTGAGCGAGTTGAAACCACGGCCGAGGGCGCCCGTCTTCGACTTGCGCACGCGGTCACCGCGGCCTTTGCGTATGAGCTGATTGAGAGTTGCCATGTTGCAATGAAAATCCCCCTTCGGGGTAGGCCACAATGTACTACGCTCGCTTGCAGAATGCAAGGAAAAGGGCCCGGTTTCATTCCGGGCCCCCAGATCAAGTCACTTCGGCGATCCGGTCGGATCTCCTAGTGTCCGTACACGAGCGCGACCATAAGGCCGGCGAGCAGCAGGACGACTCCTCCTGCGAGCCAGGGGTACGCCAGTGCCAGCGGACTGCCCCACACCGTGGCATCATCATCACTTCTAGGTTGCTCAAGATTCGTCATTACGACTCCTTCCT
>CAYOHS010000036.1:0-6563 GCA_964403865.1 uncultured Candidatus Saccharibacteria bacterium | reverse complement strand
GCCATCAGGCGCGCGAGCGTATACACCACCGAGCCGAACGCATCTCCCAGAAGGAGTATCACGATCAGCACGAGCCCCATCCCGGTGAAGGGGTTCGATTCCATCTGACGGCGGAGCTTGCCATAGGAATGAGCTAAGCCTGTAGGGAGGATGCTCTCGAATACCTTGGAGCCGTCCAAGGGCGGAATCGGTATCATATTGAATATACCGAGCATCACATTCACCACCACCACGAGGAACAAGACGCCCGAAAAGTCGGCCGATACGAATCCCGAGCGGATGACGATCGCGAATATCGCAGCGATGAAAAAATTGGAGAGCGGCCCCGCAAACGCGACGATCGCCTCCGAAAAGCGCCGGAAGAGGCCGTCGGCCCGGAGATTGTAGGGGTTGTATGGTACCGGCTTGGCCCACGCGAAGAATATCGGCGAACCGCTCAGCGTGAGTACCAGGGGTAAGATCACCGAGCCGAAAGCATCGAGATGCGGTATCGGATTGAGGGTCAGGCGCCCGGCATAGCGCGCGGTCTTATCCCCTAGCCAGTCGGCCGCCACGCCGTGCATCACCTCATGCACGACCGCGCTGAATATCACGATGAGCAGCACGAAGAGCTGATCCGCAAATTGCATGAAGAGGAGTATACCACTCCCCCACCGGGGGAAGTACGCGCTCTACGGCCCAACCTTTGCATTTTCCGGAGGAATGTCGTAGTATTGCCCGACATATGGCACGCGTCTGCGCGATCACTGGCAAGAAATCCCAAGTCGGAGGCGGCTATTCCAACCGCGTCCGTGCCACCAAGTACAACCCGATCGGCAAGCGCCGCCGTCAGGTCAACATCCAGAAGAAGACCGTCTTCCTCCCCGAGCTCAACAAGAAGGTCACCGTCTACGTCTCTGCCAAGGGCCTCAAGACCATGAAGAAGCGCGGTGCCTACCAGACCCTCAAGAAGGCCGGTCTGGTTGCTTAGGTATCTCTACAACAAACATCGAAAGGCCGCCCGAGGGGCGGCCTTTTACTCATTATTCAAGTGTTCCGACTACCTGACAAAGCGGACGTAGGCGCGACGAAGCGCTTTCTGGATCACCTCCTCGAAGGACATGGACCTAGTGCGCCGCATCAGGATTACTTCGAAATCAGGGGGGTCCGGAATCGGGAGCCAGACTACCAGGGCATTTTTCCCAGCACGGCGGATAGGTTCGACATCATCGTTTCCATATCCTTTCTCTGAGAGAACACTCATATCGGGGCTTTCACCGAAGAATGCGACCCCGCATTTCTGGGCGAACTCTTTGAACGCGACTCGGATCGCCTCTTCGCGAGTCGCCGCTCGCATCGATATACGTAATCGCTCCAACATATAAAGATCGTTCCCTTCGGGGAAAATCCGGAGCTCGAGCGCTGCATGACGCTCTTGTCGATTGTCGTTGGCTGCTTTTGGCACAGTATCCCCCTTTCCGGAGAAGGTTGCTAACTTTACGGTATCATCGTCTCGGGTTCGCTACAACAATCAGTCACTCCCCCCGCACTCTCTCCCCATCGCTCACGTAGGTGATCGTCCCCTCTTGGCAGGTATCGGCCACAGGGATGCCGAATCGCGCCATCGTGTCGATAGTCTCCCTGTGCGGAAAGCCAAAGGTGTTGTCACAGCTGCGCGAGTACACCACCGCCTCGGGGTGGACGAATCCCACGAAGAGCGGTGCCGACGACGTACGCGAGCCATGGTGCCCCGCTTTCAGGACATCGCTCTTGAGGGCTTTGCCGTCGAGCGCCACTAGATACTTCTCTACCGATTGCGGAGCATCGCACGAGAGCATAAACGCGGTCTTGCCATACACGAGCCGCGTCACGACGCAGCCGTCATTGGTCGCCACACCGTGTACACTCCTGTCCGGCGAGAGCACTTCGAGGTATGCGCCCTTCCCCAAGTCGATGATCTGTCCACGCTGCGCCGCCACATCTTTCGCCCCTTCGCGATGCATCGATGCGACGAGCTCCTGCGCCGTCGCGGTGTCGCCTGCCACATCCGAATGCACGATATACGAGACCTGATAGCGCGACATGACGCCGATGAGTCCGGCGATATGATCTGCATCGGGATGTGTCGGGATGATCACGTCGATACTGCGGTCGTACCAAGGGATCACTCCCGGCAATCGGCGCAGTATCCCGCCGTCCGCCGGCCCGCCATCGATCAGTACCTGCCGACCCGAAGGCGCATCGATGAATATCGCGTCGCCCTGCCCGATATCGAGAAAAGAGACCCTCAGCTGCCGTCCTCTGTCCTCGTGCATGAGTGCGAGCCAGATCACCGCGGCGATCGCCGCAAGCACGAGAAGCGTGATGCCGAGTATGCGCGTACTGCGCTGCATCGCGGTATTGTAGCGCACCACTTCCAAGAAATGAGTACATCGCGCTACACCACGATCTCCCGAGCACTCTGGAGCACGCACTTTTCGGAGTCTCTGCAGACCGACGGGTCGAAGCTGAGTGATTTTTCAGCAGAAAAATCACGACTCCGAAAAGAGCGTGCGAACAGGGTGCCAAAAATACCCGCCGATGCGCTACACTATCACTATGTGGTTCCGGCCCGACGGCACGTTCGTCCGTAGCGACATCTGGCGCGAGGGCGAGTATCTCGATCTCTGGAGCGTCCCCCACTTCCTTTCCGGCATCGCGCTCGGGTGCACCCTCTTCTTCCTCGGATTCGATTTCCGCTCATCGGTGGCCATCGCGGCGCTCCTCCTCATCGCCTACGAGATGTTCGAGATCATCGTCGACATCCACGAGACCCCCGCAAACCGCACCCTCGACGTCGTGGTCGGGCTCGCGAGCTGCATCCCCACGCTCTATTACGCACCCCTCTTCCCCTTCGAGCGCGTCGCACTAGCGTTCGCCTTGGTCCTTATCGCCGATAGCATCCTCAGTTTCCTCGGTTGGCGCGCATCGCAGAAGGCCGCGGAGCTCGAGGTGCGCCTGCGCACCAAGTGGCAGGCAGAGCGCCTGCGCATGCGAGAGCGCGGCCAAGCGCTCAAGGCCCGCATCAAGCGCCGTCCGCCGCTCACGTAGCCTTCACCGGTAGCGGTGCTATGCTCTAGGCATAGGTATTAGCTTTTAGTCTCTAGTTTTAGATATTCTCCCTATGCACACCTACGAACCGCGCACATTCATGATTCCGGAGCTCGATGGCATATCAGCCAAGTCGGTCGAGGAGCATCTCGCACTCTACGCAGCGTACGTCAAGAATTTCAACGCCATCACTTCGCTCACCGGCGAGCTCATGAAGGATTCCGAGAAGAACGCGCACGCGATATCCGAGCTCATGCGACGTCGCTCATTCGAATTCGGCGGCATGCGCCTGCACGAACTCTACTTCTCGCAGTTCGAGGGGGGTGCATCCACGCTCGACGCAGCATCTGCGCTCGGCAAAGCGCTCACGGAGCAATACGGAAATCCCGACTACGCGATCGCCGAACTACGCCACGTCGCCATGATGCGCGGCCCGGGTTGGTCGCTTCTCTATTGGGACGCGCAGGCCAAGCAGTTTCTCGTCGGCTTCTCGGGCGAGCAGCACCAAGGCCACTTCGCGACCTTGCCCGTCGTCCTGGCGCTCGATGTCTGGGAGCACGCATTCCTCCTCGACTACGGGGCACTCGGCAAGGGCACGTATGTCGACGCATTCTTCAAGAATCTCAATTGGAAGGTCCTCGCCGACCGTTTTGCGCAGTTGCAGTAAAGGCGAGAGTATCGTACGCTCCCCGGACCCTATGTAGAGATAGGGAGAACATTACTTGGAGAACATCAGATGGGATACGTCTCTTTCGAGCGCCAGCACGCGGCACGGTTCGAGGCCATGCTGGCTGAGAGCACCGACTCGATCCGCACCCCCTTCGAGCATCGCTTGCAGGGCCTGCTGAGTGCCCGGATCGAAGACACGCACGACGACCTCGCCTACTGGGCGCGTCGCGTCGCATACACGCACGACATCCACTGCACTTTCGTCGAGCGGGTCTGCGCACACATCGCGTCCGAGAAGACTCGCTGCGAAGAACGCCGCAAGAGCGAGCAGCCGTCGCTCGTGAACAAGCACATTGAGCGGCTCGACGAACTCTCGCCGCTCATCGCAGGCGACCGGGAGGCTCTGTCCCACCGACTGTGGGACCTCCGCAAGGTCGCTATCGTCGAACGCCACGACGACCTCATCGCACAGGTCGAAAAGGTCTGCGCCGCGTTCAAGGACCCCTGGCCCACGATGCGTACCGACGTGATCGCAAAGCTCCACGCAGAGAAGCACAAGCTGGAGGCGATAGCGGCAAGCCCCTGCGTCGACACCTCTGGGAATCGGCTTGGCCCCATCACGCTGCATCCCGATTCTCGGGAGCAGGCGGCCTGATCAGTCCCACACTGAGGTCTCACTCCAAATCTGGGCGGCACCCCTCGTGGTGCCGCCTTTTTCTGTCCCCGTCTCGCCGTTGCACCCCTCCCATGCGGGCGGTATCCTTAGGCTATTATCGTTTAGTGATAGCAATCCAACCTATGCGAATCGAGCGCTCAATCCTCGTCGCCTTCATCGGCAACTACCTTATCAACAACATCGTCGGGGCTATCGTCGCCCTCTTGCCGCTCGGCACGCCGGGTGGCACCACCCAGTACGTCGTCTACATCGTGCTCGCGGCCCTCATGGCTGGCGTCTTCACGTGGTGGGCACTCAAGGGCATGGGCGGTCTCAAGGCAGGCGCCATCTTCGGCGGTATCGCCTTCGTCGTCGCCGTGTGCACCGCATTGGTCTCCGGTATCGCCGGCGTCCTCACCCAGACCGGCTCCCTCTCGCAGCTCGTCACCGTGCTCCCGAACTTCGGGCCGTTCCTCTTCAACTGGTCGACGCTCGCACTCTTGGGCTACTGGGTCATCCCGGCCATCGTGGTCGGATACCTCATGGGTCGTGGCAAGGCTGCACCGGTCGTCCCGGCTGGCACCCCGCGCCCGATGATCTAATCTTCCTTCGCAAAGAACCCGGTCACAGCCGCCCCTTTTGGGGCGGCTGTTTCCGTATGCGCATGTGCCACCCAGAGCGCTCCGCATACATACGCAGCCACTACCCATGCGGGAGAAAACGCCGGCAGTGTCACCGAAGCAAAAGGCAGCGACGCCAAAAGGTGCGCAACGCCGAGAACATACGAGAGGAGTATATGCGCAGGTAGCGCGAAGACCGGGGCGATGAGTCCGAGTATGCTTCCTGCCAGTCCTGCGATCAAGGACCAGAACATCGCGAGCGGTATGACCGCGAGTATCAGTATGTTTGCAGGCAGGGCGACGAACGACATGAGTCCGCTCGAATACAGTATGAGTGGCGCCACCGCGATCTGCGCGCTCAGGGTCGATACGCACACCGCGCGCAGTCCCCATGCCTCTGGCACCCGCACGCACCAGCGTTCGACCATCGGTGAGAGCCAGATGAGCCCCGCCGTCGCAGCGAGTGAGAGCTGATAGCCCGGGTCGTGGACGACCACGAGCGGATTCCACGCCGCCATGCCGGCCGCTGCGACGGCGAGCGCACGGTCGGCGCGATAGATGCGGCCCGAAAGCTTGGCCGTCATCGCGATGAGCGCCATCATCGCCGCGCGCACCGAGGCTGCAGCGCCGCCCGTCATCACCGCAAAGAAGAGTGCGATCGTACCCGCAGCGCCAAATCGCACCAATGGTGGCGCAAAAGAAAGCACGCGCATCGCGGCATCGGCGACCACGGTGATGTTGTAGCCCGATAGGACGATGATATGCGTGAGCGAGACCGTACGGAATTCCTCCGACACATCTTTCCCGAGCCCGCGTTTATCCCCCGCAGTTATTCCTGCCGCGAGCCCTGCTTGCGGCTCGATGAGCGCAGCGCCCAATCCGCGCACATACCATTGCTTGAGTGCGATCGCGATGCCGGTAAATGTCGTATGTGCCGGCTCGAGCACATCCGCGCTGGCATGCTGGAGCTGGTACCCGATGCCCGATACCGCAAGATACCCTGGGTAATCAAACTGCCGGCCCGAGCCGGTATCAAATGCTTCTGGTAGGGCGACGACGCCGCGTACGCGGACCCGATCGCCATACTGCACGTGCGCGTACGCGGGTATCACCGCAAGCACCCCGGTACGCACGGGTGCCGAGGTGGAAGCGACGCGCTCTGCCGCCACGGTGAGCCTCACGCTTCCCTCGCGCACATCCGGTTCGGCATTCACGACACCTTCAAGCACGACATTCTGTCCGATGTGCGCATCGAGGTATGTGTCACCGACGAGTCGCACCGCATCTGTCCGCCATGCGCCGATCAAGGCCGCGCTCGCGAAGGCACAGACGAGGAGTGATGTTTCTGCTCGCTTTTCGAGCAACAACACCACGCATACTCCGAATCCGAGCAGTGCGCAGAACGCGAGCGACGCCGTGCCGACAGGCACGAGCGAATATGCAAAAACACCGGCCAAGAAACCGGTGCAGAGTACCCACAGCATCTGCGCTCCGCGCTGCATCGGGATATCGTACCAAAAGATCAGGCGGCGCTGGTGTGCGCCGCCCTT
>CAYOHS010000035.1:0-8874 GCA_964403865.1 uncultured Candidatus Saccharibacteria bacterium | reverse complement strand
CCAAACGCCCCACGAGCGCCTTGAGCGAGTGCTCGCGCTCGATGAACGAAACCGACTTGCGGACCACTTCTTCCCGACCCTCAGCCTGCAATTGCAGAGCTGCTTCTATCCCCCGCGCGACATCCTTGGGCGAATCGGGGTCGACGAGAAGCTCGTCGGGCACGATCCCTCGTATCGCCGTATTGGCCGCGACGACGACGCATCCGCTCGCCATCGCCTCGCCGATGGTCTTGTCGAAACTGCCGGAGGGCGTGATGTTCACGTAGGTCGCATGCGCGCGATATATCTCTGGCGTCTGCTCATGCGGGATCCCTGAATGCCATCGGAGCGTTCCCCGTGGCTCGAGCGCGAGTATCTGCTCACGCACCGACGGCACATGTGCCCCCTGCGGATCAGTCGGGTCCCCGTATCCATCCACGCGACAGTTGATAGCCTCATGCGCCAGTATGTCGATGGCCGCAAGGAACACTTCCGGCTTTTTGACCGGATCGAGCCGCCCGAGGAAGAGTACGGTATCGAACGGGGCCGGTGCCGCCGAAAGATGGAATTGTTCGGTATCGATGCCGATGGGCATCTTGTGCGCACGAGGCTTGTGTGCCACGTATGATTCGGGCGACGTGTAGCAGACATCGTGCGCGAGCATGCACGCGATATCCGTGAGCAGATTCCCTTTCTTGTGATTGCGCCACATGATCACGCGCTTGCCGAGCAAACGCCACAGCAGGCCTCCCATCAGCACATACTCCTGGTTCATGTGGACGAACACCGCGTCGTAGTCCCGGCGCAGTGTCCAGACAAGGTAGAAAAATCGCCGCACGTACTTGAGTCGTGATGGTCCGGCTTCTTTGCCGAGCGAATGGACGTGCACGTTTTGCGGAAGCGCGTGGCGGCCCTCCTTGAGACAGACGACCTCGACGCGCTCGAAGCTGCGCGAAAACTCCTCAAGCCAGCGATGAAAGAACCCGAGCACCCGGTCGTCCTGATCTACCGCCTGCGTACAGACGAGGATACGCATAGCGGCCTAGCGGCGTTTCTTACCCGCTTTCTTCGTCGCCGTTTTCGGGTGCTGCTTCCGATGCTTCGCTATCGCACTGTCACCATATACGCCCGCCAAGAGATCGAGGTCTTTTTCTGTCGAGGTGAGGAGATGCATATTCTTCGCCTCCATCGCCTTGAGCACACCTATGGCGAAATCATCGTGCGGCAGATGTTGTTCGAAATGCATCCGTAGGGCCGCGACATCCTTGATAAAGCATCCCCCGCCGGCACCACGCCCGCTCTTGTGGATCGGATTGCTATATCGATTCGGTATCAAGGGATCATGCTGTATCGCCTTGTTCACGACATCCCAGTTCACGCCAAACTTCTGACCCATGTCATACATGAGGTTGAACAATATGACCTGCGTATACCCGCTCGCATTGTGCGTGTATTTGAATATCTCGGCCTCGGGGCTCATACAGATGGCGGAGTATTTCGCCTTCGGGATGACCTTCATGACCTGCTCTGCGGCCAGGTAGTGCTTGGCATCGTGCACGGGCATACCCACGAGATTTGCGAACGGATGTGCGGCGTCGTGGACCGAAGTCGTGATCGAGAGGAATTCGGGATTATTGAGGACGACGATGTCGGGGAACTTCGCCTGCAATTCGTTGGTCGTGCCGGGAAGTATCGTGGATTTGATCACCGCCGTCTTCCCCTTCCCGACCAGCGGCAAGACGCTCCGGATCACGGAACTATCGAAACCCTTCGGGGTCGTGGGGGTCCAGACCGCGATGAACACGATGTCGCACTCCTTGATGCGGTCTTTGTTCGCCACGTACGGCTTCTCGAGCGCGTAGCGCACGACCTCGTACCCGCGATGCTCGAAATTATCGGCATAGGCCTTGCCGATCCAGCCCTGCCCGATAAACCCGATGAGTGGTTTCTTTGCCATGCGGGAGACTATAGCATGTTACAAAATGGTACCAAGAACCAGGAGCACCCGCGACCACAACTGATTCGACTTCGACAAGATAATTGACAATATTAAATTAAATTATATAATGAAATCCGGTGCCAACTGAGGTGCCGTTTATGATTCTGGAGGCACAATGCTGAGAATGAGGATTGTGGGCGTTATCATCGCCACAGTCATGCTGTACGGCTGCTCGTCTGAGAGCAGTCTTCAGCGCCAGGTGGACGAGGCGAGAGCGGATCTCGCCAGGTGTCACGCCACCGTGCCCGAGATGGGCGCCAGCAGCGATCGCTGCCGGCCCCAGCACCAGAAGTTCTGGGGGCTGGTCACGAAGCTCCAAGCTGCCCAGAAGAAGAACTGACCCTCGCGGGCCCTGTCTTAGGAGACATCGGGCCCGCTTGCTTTTATGTCTGCACACCACTGTTCGACATATTCCATATAGTTGCGATACGGGTAATTCACGAGCGACGCCGAACGGGGCCCGTCGGCAAGCCACTTGAGGAATGTCGGGATAAACTGTCGCTCCGACGCCACGATGGCACCTGCCTCACGCGCGACGCCGACATCAGTGGCGATGACAGGCACTCCCGCTGCAAGCGCCTCGACGATGACCAGGCCATAGCCTTCGTAACGCGACGGCACGAGTACGACGTCGGCACGAGCGAGGTAGCGGCCGATGTCATGCTGCCAGCCGACAAACTCGACGCGCGACTCTATCCCAGCGTGTTTAGCCCTCTGTATCAGCGATTCATGTTCACTACCCTCGCCGACGATAGTCAGTCCTATATCGTGGCCTGCCGTGCGCGCAGCCGCGACCGCATCAAGTGCGAGGCATGGGTGCTTTTCCGGCTCAAGCCGGCCGATGTACAGCGCGTCGATCTTCCAGCGCGGATGTTTCTCGCGCGGCAACGACGCGTATCGCTGCGTGTCGACGAAGATCGGCAATACCTCGATCGAGGCAGTGATGCCTGCTGCGACAAGTTCGTCCTTTGTGCGCGCAAGGATGACACGCACGCGCGATGCACGACGCAATACGTACCACGCGATGTGGTAGCGGATGCGGTTCATGAGCGAGTGACGGCGAAACGCCGGGCTCGTGAGATCCGTGTGCACCTGCACGTGGAGCGGGACGCCGAGCATGCGCGCGATACGCAATCCGATAAGGCCCGTCTCGAACGGATCCTGCACCGTCACCACATCGGGCCGTCTGAGCGATCGAGCAATACGGCGCGCACCCAGCACGTAGGTCAGACGCAAAGCGGAGCGTGTCGGATAGACCGACAGTGTCTGTTCAGAAAACTGCGCGAGACTTTCCCCACGCGAGAGTACGACAACATCGAGCTCCCCGAGCTTTTGTGCATACGCGAGCTGCCGCGCACAGGCAGCGCTCCCCTCCTCGAAGATCTTGCGGTCGGTACCGATGGATAGGACTCTCATACGCGATAGCTCGCGCTCGTGAAGAGCGCGAGGAAATCATCGGCGACCTGGGTGTAGGTGCGGGTAAGTGGCAAGACTGCGATGCGGTGTGAGAGTTCAGCATACATACCGGCGTCGCATAGCTGGACGATCTTCGCAGCGATGTCTTCAGCCGAGAGCGGATCGCACGTCAGCCCGTAGGCAGCGTACTTCTCTGCGAATCCTGAATACATGGTCTGGATGAACGGCTTGCCGCACCGGAGCGCATCGAGGATGTAATTTGGCGAGAGCTCTGCCAGCGAGGGCAGTATCACCGCGTAGCAACGGCGCATCTTCTCTATGAGCTCGCGCTGCGGTATCATGCCCGTCTCGAGCACGATATCCGGGACCTGTTTCTGTGCGAGGGCGAACGCCTCACGCAGCACCGTCTCATTCTTGAACCTGATACCGCGCGTGTACCACAAGAAATCCTTGCGTTCAGGCGAAAGCGGCGCGAACGACCCCGCGACGGCGTTGTCGATGAGATGCGTCTCCACGTTTTGCAAACCGTACGCCGGGATCCAGATATCTCGCTGGAACGCGGTGCTAAATACGAGGATGGCGCGAGCAAGGACGAATCGCGTGAGTGCGAAAATAACCCGCTCCTTGCGGGTAAACGGCTGGTGTCGCTCGTAGAAAAAAGGAAGTGGTAGCATGTCGCCGGTACGCTCGACGTACTGTTCCCACAAGAAATCCCCTCCCGTACGTATCACCACTGGTACGCGAAAGAGGGGTGCGGCGAGCACGACCGGTAGCGCGACGCTAAACGTATCGAGCGCGAGCACGACATCCGCCCGCCACAGATGCGGCAAGAGCCGCACCCAATATGCCAGATGTCTCGCGCCCATCGGCAAACGTTTGAGCGAGCCATACGTGACTACCGGCACCTCATGCCCTTTCGCTCGCAAGGCATCGGCCAGGTGCTTCGCGTAATACGCGGGACCGCCCGGTTCCGGAGGATAGATGCCCGTGGCGATGACTATCTTCATAGGGAGACTGTAGCAAAAAAGCACCTAGCCGGACAGCAAACGAGGCGCATACACGTGATGCGCCTCGTCATGTCGCCTGCTCGATCATCTTAGCTCCGGATGGTGAGCCCTAGTTCCTCGAGCCGATTCGTCATCGCCACGTCGCACTGCTCGCATCGCTCGTAGAACGAAGCGAGCAGTGCGTGTTCCCATGCATACGCGATGATGAACGGACAGAGCAAAGACGGGTCGTCATTCGAGCTTCGCACGAGCAGTTCTGCGTAGGCACGGTGAAACTGAGCCAGTGCGCCCATCGGATTCTCCGATACGCGCGACGCAAGCAGTTCCAGGTACCAGTCGAGGCGCTCGCGAAAACGCGGAGAGAACGGCTGTATACGATCCATGTCTCCTCCCTGTGCTTATCTGCCCGACAGTAAACACGTCGGCGGGCTATCCCGCAAGCACGGGTGTGAATACCTTCTCACGCATGTCGCGTGCGACGATATCCCAATCATACTTCTCGATCACCATCTCTTTTGCCGTCGCGACGACGGCACGCACTTTTTCCGGGCGCTCGATGATGTCTCGTATCGCCGCGGCGATCTGAGCAGGCGAATCCTTGTCCACGGCCCAGCCGGTGATGGGCATGCCAGGGTTGCGCTTCTCGTCGAAGAGGAAGTCGGCGATACCTCCTTCTTGCGTCGCGACAACCGGAAGCCCTGCCGCCATCGCTTCCACGAACGAGTTGCCCATCCCTTCGGAACGACTGGCACGGATGAAGATGTCACATGCCTTCAGATACTTGGGCATCTCCGCATGACTCACCTGGCCGACCCATTTTACACGCTGAGCCACCTTGAGATCTTCGGAAAGTTTTTTGAGCATCGCCTCATCGGGACCGGTGCCAAGCACCACGAACGAGACGTTGGGCGGCAAGAGTGAGAGCGCGCGGATCATGTCATCGACAGCGTTCTTGGTCACCAGGCGCGAAGTCGTGATGACGAAGATGTCGCCCATGCGTTTGCCCAGCTCATCTCGAACCGCATCGATGGCAGCGGGCGGATAGTCCTGCGAGAAATGTGCCGGATTCACGGCATTCGGGATCACCTCGAGCCGGCCGGCAAACCCGCGCCGACGCGCCCACTTTCCGAGGAAGGTCGAGATGGTCTGGGCGACATCTGCACTCGTGAAGGCGCGCGAAAACAGCGGCCAGAGCGGCCACATCTTCTTCTCGATGTATTCGGTCGGATCCCCTTCCTGCAGCGTAAGGACGTATGGTACCGACGGATGGGCGAGCTTGAAGATCGCTGCCGGAACGCCGCAACTATGTGCCATCATCGCCCATGTCGCATCGAAGTGGTATTTCCGATGCAGCGAGAGCGCCTTGAGAGCGGCGAGGAATTGGAACAGCGGCTTGTTGAGATTGAGCGGCCACTGCTTGAGATCGCCCATGCTCGGATTGTGGGTGATGATGCCGATACGGTGCACATGCACGTTCCCTACTTTCTCTTCTTTCGGGAGCGTCGAATCAAAACGGTTCGTCACCATGTGGAATTCGATATCCGAGATCCGGTCGGTGATCTCTCTGATCGCCACCTCGGCACCACCGACATGTTTTGGGAAATATGCGAGCGAGAATATGAGCACCTTCTTCATGCGCTAGAGCCATTTTTCGTAATCATCGATGACGTCCTTGAGTGCCTTGTTGAGTGCGGGTGCGAGGTCGGGCCGGCGCATGAATCGCCAGAGCCCGCGCAAGGTCTCGTGGAACGGCACATGCGGACGATCCGGTCTGTGCTGCGGCTCGACGATGACGACATCCTCGACCTTGGTGTGCTCGTAGTTCACGTCGGACGCGACCGCAAAGAGATTGTGCCGGAAAGGCGCGAGGTCTCCTTGGTGTGCAAAGAGCGCGAGCGCTGTCTTGTGCGCGCGCATGATATGCACCGGGGATGAGACGAGCACGAGCGCATCGCATCCTTGCGAGAGCGCGATGCGGGCATCCGCCTCGATCTCCGTTCGCGTGTCGAGCGCAGTGGTCTCGAGCAATGCATGCGCATCGAGCCACGCTTGAGCAGCCTCTTTGCCCATCTGTGCGAACTCAGGGAGCTCGGCGATACGCCGACGTGCGACGGCGTGCGTGTGCTCTGCTTCCGACATCCCGTCCTTGAACGACGCACCGGTCCCGAAGATGATGAATGGCGCGTCAAAACGCAGCGCCTCGCGTAATCCGGCTGCTGCGCGACCATAGATACCCTTGGCCGGATCGCCCCACACGATGTGCTCCCACTGTGCGGCGTGGAGATGAAGCCCGTGGACGATGACGGCGGCTTTCATATCACTGTTTTGCCGCTTCGAGCGAACGAGCAAACTTCTCGTTCTCCCGGAACCATTGCACGAATCGCTTGATGCCCTCTTCTATCGAGACCTGCGGCGCGTAGCCGAGCTCGCGTTCGGCGAGCGTACAATCGGCGACAGTCTCGGGGACGTCGCCCGCCTGCAGTGGCAAGAGATTCTTCTCGGTTTTCATACCGAGTTCCTTCTCGATGAGTTCGACGAAACGCGTGAGCGGCACGGCTTCCGAACCGCCGAGGTTGTAGATGCGATAGCGACCCTGCGGCTCTTCGGCGAGCGCGTGCATGATGCCGGCGACGACATCGTCGACGTAGGTGAAACTGCGCTTCATCTCCCCGCGATTGTAGAGATCGATCGGCTTCCCTTCCGCGATCGCACGAGCGAACTTGAAGAGCGCCATGTCCGGGCGCGACCAGGTGCCATACACCGTAAAGAATCGCAGCCCCACGCTCTCGATGCCGAAGAGATTCGTATAGGCGTGCGCGAGAAGCTCGTTGGCGCGCTTGCTCGCGGCATAGAGCGAGAGCGGCGTGTCGACGCGATCGTTTTCTGAGAACGGCTGCTTCGTATTCGCGCCGTACACGGATGAAGAGGACGCGTAGACCACCCGCTTGAGGCCCGCATGACGCGCTGCCTCGAAGACGGCGAGCGTGCCGAGGTAATTCGCATCGGCATATGCCCAAGGGTCGGTGAGCGAGTACCGCACACCCGCCTGTGCCGCCAGATGCACGATCTCACGCGGCTGCTCCGCAGCGACGAGCGCCGGGAACTTCGTCCTATCCTTGAGATCCATCTTGATGAAACGGAAGCGCGGAAAATCGGCCAGGAGCTTCAGGCGCTTGCGCTTGATGCGAACGTCGTAGTAGGCCGAGAGGTTGTCGACACCGATCACCTCCCACCCTGCTTCGAGCAGGGCGCGCGAGAGATGAAAGCCGATGAAACCAGCAGCGCCGGTCACGATGATTTTCTGTGAAGCAGTCTTTGATGTCATAGGTGTTTCCTCGTCCATGATACCTCATGCTCGATCATCGCATCGAGCCCAAAATGCGGCTTCCAGCCGAGTTCGCGATTGATGCGTGATATGTCGGCGACCAGTGCCGCAGGATCTCCTGCTCGGCGCGGTCCCATCGTGATGTCGAGCGGTGTCTGTGCGATCCGCTGCACGCTTTTGACGACTTCCGCATTGGAATAGCCGTGGCCCGAGCCGCAGTTGAAGACGCGCGATGCTCCGCCCGTGCGCAGATACTCGAGCGCGGATACATGCGCGTCGGCCAGATCGCTCACGTGGATGTAATCGCGCACGCACGTACCATCGGGGGTCGGATAATCAGAACCGTTGATGGTAAAGGGCTCGTGGAGGAGTGCTGCGCGCACCGCACTCCGGATCAGGTGTGTCGGCTTCTCTTTCGTCGGATATCCTGCTCGCCCAGAGGGATCGGTACCGGCGACATTGAAATAGCGGAGAAATACGTGTGGTACTGCCGCGCCCAGTACCTCACCAAGCATCACTTCTGCGTCGCGTTTCGTCTCTGCATATGGGCTCACCGGCATGAGCGGCGCGTCTTCGTCGACCGGAACCTGTTCGGCGTTGCCGTACACAGAAGCGGACGACGAGAAGATGAAGTGTGACACGCCGGCAGCGCGCGCTTCTTCGGCGAGGATGCGCGTGTAGTCGACATTGATCATGTGGTATTTCTGTGGGTCGCGCACGGATTCCTCGACCTTCACGACACCCGCGAAGTGCAAGATACTCTCGATCGCGTGCTCCTTCAGTACGCTGCGTATCAGTTCCCTATCGCCGATGCTGCCGTCTATGAGCGTCACGCCCGCGGGAACGCGCTCACGCGCGCCGGTGGAGAGATCGTCCAAGACGATCACCTTCTCTGCGCGCTCTGTAAGCGCAAGCACGGCATGGCTGCCGATGTATCCTGCTCCGCCAGTCACGAGGATCGGTCGTTCCATGGAGAAAACGCTACCACGATGGACACAGTTTGGACAGCGGGAGACTTTCGGCAAGGGATCACTGCTCCTGCCACTTCGGTATCAGTGTAACATCCGTCGATGCGTCCAAGGTGCCACCCGAGCCCACGCAGTGGAGAACGTAGGTGGTGCGCTGGTTGATGGGGCTCGAGGTGTTGC
>CAYOHS010000034.1:0-8936 GCA_964403865.1 uncultured Candidatus Saccharibacteria bacterium | reverse complement strand
CGAAATCGAAGACGACGATCTTCTCATCCTTCTTCTTGTTGAAACCATACGCGAGCGCTGCCGCGGTCGGCTCGTTTATGATGCGCTTGACCTCGAGACCGGCGATCTTGCCGGCATCCTTGGTCGCCTGACGCTGCGCGTCGTTGAAGTAGGCTGGAACGGTGATGACCGCTTCCGTGATCGGCTCGCCGATGCGGGCCTCGGCATCTACCTTGAGTTTCTGGAGGATCATCGCCGAGATCTCCTCGGGGCGGTACCACTTGTCTGCCATCTTCACCTCTACGCCGCCGTTCTCTGACTTGCGGACCTCGAACGGCACTGCGGCTTTGTCCTTCTGGACACCCGCTTCGTCGAAGGTGTGCCCGATGAAGCGCTTGATCTGATAGACCGTGTTGAGGGGGTTGGTGACGGCCTGACGCTTGGCCAAGAGCCCGACGAGGCGCTCGCCGGTCTTGGACGTGGCGACGATGGACGGTGTCGTGCGCACGCCTTCGGCGTTTTCGAGGATCTCAGGTTCATCCGTCTTGACTATCGCCATCGCGGAATTCGTCGTGCCCAAATCGATACCGAGGATCTTGCTCATAGTGGAATAGTGACTAATGATGAAGCGATTATAATACTGGACCTTTTTTGTGCAAGTTAAACTTGCACAAGCAGATAATAAATAAACGTTATGTCAATAAGTCGTCGAATATATCGCGCTGCTCTGCCCTATCCTGCATGATCTCCCGCGCAAATCGCTTGAAGGTCGTCACATCGCCGAAGATCTCGGTCGCGGCAGCGTAATCGAGCAGCTGGGCGTGACGGTGTCCCATGTAATCGATCAGGCTCGAAAATGGGTACCCCTCCGCCCACGAGAACGCTTCGTCGAAATCCGCTCGTGCGCGCGCCGCTCCTCGTGGGAACAGGTCGAACGTGTTCTTCACGTGGATGTAGGCATTGAGATACTGCAGATGCTCGTCGCGTGATACGGTGCGCGACCGGAAGGAGCCCTGGAATGGTGTCCCCCGCTCGTCGTATTTTGCATTAAGGTAGCGTGCCATGCTCGTGGAAACGCGCTGCATAAGCTTGCTGATGCCGCCGTCGGTAGTCTCCTGGAGCAAGAGATGAAAGTGATTATCCAAAAGACAGAACGCGATGATGGAGACGTACGGCTGCTGTTTCGGCCAGTGTGGCGGGCGACTAAAACCGGCACGGATGTGTTCCGGGGCTATGTCGCGCTCCCAGTTGCGCGGGACGTTTGCATCATTGAGATACCGCAGCAGCTTGAGGAAGCGCCACCGATCGTCGTCGGAGCGGACGATAGGCATGCCCCGCACGCCGCGCTGAACGACGTGGACATACGAGCCGATGCCATAGGGTTCTTTGCGCATAACGTCGGTATGAGCGCGGCTCACGCGCTTATTGACGGATAATATCCTCCGTTTTGTGCTTGTGCAAGTTTAACTTGCACAAAGGAAAGATCCTGGGAGAGATCCTGATGCCTCAGGCGCGGACGATGACCTGTGCAGGGCGGATGATACGCTCCCCTGCTGCATAGCCGTGACGCAATATACGGACGATCGTGTGCGGATCACCGGGAAGATCGGCCGTCTCCTCGGCCGCTTCGTACAGGCGCGGGTCGAAGAGTTCGCCGAGTTTCCCGAAGCGCTTCACGCCGTGATTTTCGAGTACGCCCAGCAACTGGTTCTGGATGTGCTGTATGCCGGTCTTCCATTCATCGCTCATCGCAGCGAACGCACCGCTTGCTGCCGCCATGTCGAAGCTGTCCAAGACAGGGAGGAGATCGTAGATGAACGATTCCTTCTCGCGCTCCGCGGCGCGCTGCGCGTCGCGAAGCGCGTCCTTGCGTGCATTGCTAGAATCGGCCTTCTCGCGCTGCCAGCCAGCGAGGTTCTCCGCGGCCTTGGCCTGTGCTTCCTTGAGTTCGGCACGCAGCTTCTTGAGCTTGGCTTGGGCTGCTCCTATATCACCGAGTTCATCCTCGGGCTGAAAGTCGATATCATCACGCGTCTCGTCATCAGTCATTGCTACAGTATAACAATTTTCATATTAAAAAGAAAAAACGGGCCGAGGACGCGTCCTCGGCCCGCCGATAAACAGTGAATCACCAGCAGAATGGGGCCTCGGGGACCCAGAGCATTCCACGATGTTAATCGCAACGGTTGCGCAACTTTGCCGTCACCAAAGTCCAGGTTTCCCTGTCCCGTTACGCACTGCCTACCTTTACGGCAGACAGCATCTTAACAACTGTGTTTTCTGCAGTCAATTCTTGCCTACGCGTAAAGAAAAAGGAGGCGCAAGGCCTCCTTTTCGCTATCGCTTCGACCACTGCGGTGCGCGACGTGCGGCCTTGAGACCGAACTTCTTGCGCTCCTTGCTGCGCGGATCACGCTTGAGAAAACCCTTGACCTTGAGGTCTTTGCGCTGCTCAGGGACGAGTGCGGTGATGGCGCGCGAGAGACCATGGCGGACAGCTTCGGCCTGCGCCTTGTGTCCCCCACCCTGCACCTTTGCGGTGACGGCGTAGGTCGCACCGAGGAGCTGCATCGGGGCGAACGCCGTCTTCACCATCGTCTCGAGCGGGAAATAGTCACCAGCGTCCTTGCCGTTGACGGTCATGCTCGCAGACTTTGCCGGCGAGATGCGCACGCGAGCGCTCGCTGTCTTGCGACGGCCGACTGCTTCGGTGTAGTCCTTGGTTGCCATAGGTTATTCGGAAATGTGAAGTCTCTTAAGTCTGCCGGTGCGGAGCGAGTTGTTCGGAAGCATGCGCTGGACAGCGAGGCGGATCGCCGCGCCGTAGCCCTTGCGAGCAGAGAGCGAACGGAGCGTCTCGACGCGCTGGCCGCCCGGGTAGCCAGAATAGTTCTGGTACTGCTGGCTGGCCATCTTGGTGTCGCGGACCTTCAGCTTGGAGGCATTGGTGATCTGGACGGACGTGTCCGAAGAAGCGTGCGGGACGTAGTCGGCGCGCGTCTTGCCCATCAAGGCCTTTGCCGCAGCGGAAGCGACGCGTCCGAGCGACTGTCCTGCTGCATCGATTGTGGTGGTCTTGTCAGTCATATGATTATTTTACGAATTCGATACGTGCCGACTCGCCGACGCGCTTGCCTACCTGGCCGAGGCGTGTGAGGCGGGTATAGCCACCGGCTCGCTTCTCGTAGCGCTTCGCGATCGTGCTCACGAGCTTGCGAGTAGCTTCCTGGGAGTTGAGGCGAGCAGCGATACGGCGCTGCGATGCGAGCGTCCCCTCCTTGCTGGCGGTGACGAGCTTCTCGATGAACGGCTTGAGCTCCTTCGCCTTGGCGACGGTGGTGACGATGCTCTCTTCGAGCACGAGCGAACGGGCGAGGCTGCGCAAGAGCGCAGTGCGCTGACGCTTGTCTCGATGCAGGGTACGGTGTGCCTTGTGGTGACGCATAACTCAAGATTACTGGCGGAGGGTGAGGCCGAGGTTGGAGAGGGCGCGCTTGATGTCCTGCAAGCCCTTCTGGCCGAGGCCTTCGATGGCGAGGAGGTCGTCTTCGCGCTTGCGGACGAGGCCGCCGACGGTGCGGATGGAAGCGTCATCGAGAGCGTCTTCGACGCGCTGCGGGAGGGCGAGTTCGGTGATGCGGGTCTTGAGGACCTCTGCGTCCATCGGGGTCGAGCGGTCTTCCTTGGATGCGCGCGGCATGTCCATGACCGGGAGTTCGTCGATCTCCTCTTCCTTGAATCCGATGACGGCCTTGAGCTGATGGATCATGGTCTCGATGGAGCGCTCGAGCGCTTCGCGCGGCGTAAGCGTGCCGTCGGTCTCGATGACGATGCGGAGGCGGTTGAAATCGGTGCGATCACCGACGCGCATGTTCTCGACTTCGTAGTTGGCGCGACGGATCGGGCTGAAGATCGCATCAAGGGCGATGGCGCCGATGTCGACGCGCTCTTTCTGATGCACTTCCTTCGGGACGTAGCCGAGACCGCGCTCTGCGACGAGCTCGAGCTCGAGGTTCGTCTTGCCGGTGATCTCACAGATGACCTGCTCAGGGTTGAGGACTTCCACCTGACCGGGGACCTTGAGGTCTCCAGCGGTGACGACCTTCGGACCCTTGGCGTCGAGTTCGATCTTCTGCGGCTCGTCGGTCGAGAGCTTGAAGCGGATCTTGCGGAGGTTGAGGAGGATGGTGACCACGTCTTCCTTGACGCCCTCGATCGTCGAGAACTCGTGAGCGACGCCAGGGATCTTCACATGCGTGATAGCCGCGCCCGGGAGCGAGGAGAGGACGATGCGGCGGAGGCTGTTGCCGAGCGTATAGCCGTAGCCCGGGTAGAGGCCGTCTATCTCATAGATACCGCTCTTCTCCGACTCGGAGACGACGCGAGGCTTGCTAGGGAGCGCGATGTGATAATCAGACATACGTGGGTGACAAGGTAAAACAATAGGCTATTAAAATGGCCAAAAGTAGGGACTATTATACCACTATCGGCTGTAAAACTCAAATACCGTCGCGTAATCGAGGCCGGTCTCAGAAGGGTTGTATGCAGGCTCACCGATGACCTTCACCGTGAGGAGTGCCGGGTCTGCCTCGAGCCACTGCGGGACGTTCATCGTCTCGGCGTTCTTTTCGGTAAGGCCGGCGAACAGCGGGCTCTTGCGGCTACCTTCGCGGATGGTGATCACGTCGCCTTTCTTGAGGTTGTAGGACGGGCTGGTGATGCGCGTGCCGTTGATCACGACGTGACCGTGGGAGACCGCCTGGCGAGCAGCGCGGCGAGACGGGGCGAAGCCGGCGCGATAGAGGGTGTTGTCGGCGCGCATCTCGAGTGCCTTGTGCAAAGACGTCGTCGGGTGCTTGGTGGCGAATGCCTCCTGCGCGTAGTTGGAAAGATGCTTCTCAGAAAGGCCGTAGGTGAAGCGCACCTTCTGCTTCTCGAGGAGCTGGCGACCGAAATCAGAACCGCCACCGCGGCGACCGCGCTTGACCTCGGTGCGCTGTGCTTGGCGGAGGGCGAACTTCTGCGTCTGGGTCTGATCGAAGATACCCGCTCCGAGGCGGCGTGCGATGCGATACTTGGACTTGATGATAAGCATAGAGATTGAGATTAGATGCGGCGAGGCTTAGGCGGACGAGGACCGTTGTGCGGGACCGGTGTGTCGTCGGAGATCTTCACGACGTCGATACCCTTGGATGCAAAACCACGGAGAGCGGACTCGCGACCAGCGCCCACGCCACGGATGACGACTTCGACTTCCTTGACCCCGATGATGGCCGCCTTGTCGCCGACGAGCTCGCCGACCTTGGCAGCTGCGAAGGGTGTCCCCTTCTTGGCACCAGAGAAACCGAGGCTGCCGGAGGAAGACCATGCGACGGCGTTGCCGCTCTTGTCCGTGAGGAGGACCTTCGTATTGTTGTACGTGGCCTGGATGTGGAGCATCCCAGAAACGATGTTCTTCTTCGCGACACGAGCGAGAGACCGAGACTTGAGTCCCTGGTCGACGCTCCCGCCCGATTTCCTGATGATTCGTTTCTTTCCCATGTAAGTGTGATGAAGAAGGTTTTAGAGATGCAAACAGAGGACCCGCATCGCGAGTGGGCACACAATAGCACGCCCCTCTCGCTCTGCAAAGCGGATCATGTCTTCTCGAGCTTGCGACGACCAGAGGTCATCGTCTTACGGACGTTTCCACGGATAGTGCGGGAGTTGGTCTTGGTGCGCTGGCCGCGGACCGGAAGCTTCTTGGCATGGCGGACGCCACGATGTGCCTTGATGTCCTTGAGACGGCGGATGTTGGCCGAGACCTCGCGCTTGAGCTCGCCCTCGAGGGTGAACTTCTCGATGGCTTCGCGGAGATCCGATTCCTGCTTGGCCGTGAGATTCTTGCCTTGGGTGCCCCAGTCGATCTTGAGCGCGGAGAGCGTCGCCTGTGCGCGAGCGCGGCCGACGCCGTAGAGCGCGGTGAGCGCGATCTCGAGTCGCTTGTCGTCTGGAACGGTGATGCCGGCGATACGCATGGTGGTGTGATGAGAGATTCTAAATAGTTACGACTAGCCCTGGCGCTGCTTGTGACGCGGATCCTGGCAGATCACGAACAAGCGCCCGCGTCGACGGACGTGGCGGCAATGCTGACAGATCTTCTTGAGTGAGGCTTTGACTTTCATGTTTTGAAACGAGTGGCGAACGTGATGCTAGAAACGTCGGGTGATACGCGATCGTCCGCCGTACGGATCGAGCTTGACCTGCACCTTGTCCCCGACGAGTACCTTGATGCGGTGCAGACGCATCTTGCCAGCGAGATACGCCAACGTGACTTCTCCGTTTCCGAGCTTGACGCGGAAAAGTGTGTTCGGGAGCGCCTCTTCGACGACACCCTCCACAACATCTGGTTCAGCCATATGGTCTGCGCCGTAAAAAATAGCAAATATACGGCTCGGCGTCAAGGTTTCGGGGCATCCGAGACCACGATCGATATCTTAGAAGCGTCTTTCGGGAAGGAAGAACTCCAAAATGGCTCGATACGGGCCTTGGCTTCCTGGACGAACGGGAAGCCTCCGATGATCGTCGTGAATGCGCCCTGGTCGTGTCCGGCGAGTGCTGCCGCGAGTGCCTGCTTGTCGACCTGCCAGACGAGCTGTGCCTGCCCTGAGAGCGTAAACGCGATAGGATCGGCACCAAGCGTGCTGGAGGCCACATCGGCTGTCTTTGCCGCAAAGCTTGGTGCGGGGACCAGCTTGATGCCTCCTTCGGCAGCATCGGCGCTCACCGATTGTGCCAATGTCGCTGCGAGTTGAGCAGTATTGAACGACGGCACCTGGGCGCTGACTTGTTCGCGGATGCGTACGCTCCCTTCCCCTTCCGCCGTGTTCGGAAGATCGGTGTAGCTGATGCGCGCGAGATCGGAGAGAGCGGTCTGATCGGCTGGCAATGCAGCGAGAGCGTCCTGCACCTTCTTCTCAAGGCGGGCACGTACTTGCGTGATAGCGCCTTCGAGCGCGCCTGGGGCGGTCTGTGGCTGCTCGCCCGAGAATCCTCCGGTGAAAGCCGTATCCGATTTCGCGTAGACCGTCGAGAAGGACGGCGAGCCCTTGAGACCAGGAAGCGTGAACTTTGCGACAGGACCGACATTGTACTGCTGGCCTGTCGCGTCAGCCACGACGGTCACGGATACCGAGCCCGGCGTGTCGCCCTTCTTTCCGGGGATCACGATCTCGTTCGGGGTGCGGAAGACGAGGCCTTCGGGTGTCTCAAAGCGCGTGTTCTTGAGGAGCTTCATCGGCGCAGCGGAATTAGCATTGAATACGGTGATCGAACCGCTGGCCTTCGTCTCGACGTGCTGCGTCCCCTGCGACGGGACGACTTCGGAATCTTCGAATGTGAAGGTCTGGACGCTGTATGGGAGCGTGCCAGAAGCAGCCGATGCCTGCGGATAGGCGGTGAAGGGCGCCGTGTTGTCGAAGACGATAGTGTGTGTACGAGGGACGACGGTCACGGTCGTCTTGCGGAACGCGAACATGCCGAGGATGGCAAGTGCGATGATCGCGACCGCGGCGAGTATCCAGAGCTTGAAGCTCGAGAACCAAGAAGTGCGGATGGTGGGCATAAGCGGGAGGCGTTGTTCTGCGGCCGGCGATGGCGCGCGGCGCGTGATATTGACGTTGCGGATACTCTTTTCTGCAGCAGGAGCCTCAGCGGGAGGCGTTTCCGGCCGAGGAGGCGGTGCCGGACGACGTTCAGCGCCATCGGGCGGGAGAATATCCTGGAAATAATCTGCCATCATGACGAGTATACCACAGCTAGTCGTCGCTCCCGTATTCGTTGTGCACAAGTGCAGCCACGAGCGAGAGCGGGATGTCTTCGACGACACCCGGCGTAGTCTCCATCACGTTCTTCAGGTCGCCTTGCGCCAAGATCTTCACCGCGAGCGGTTGCGATGTGAGGGTGAACTGCGCGAAGTCGATACGAGAGAGGAAGTGCGCAAACCATGGCGCGATGTCGGCGTGCGTGACGAGCACGACGTCGTTGGGAAGACGGCGTTTGGCCGCGAGCGTCGCAAAGCCCTCGCCGAATATCTTGGTGATCTCGGGCTCGGCCGCGGTGAGCGCCTGCGTGATCGCATCGCATGCGGTCGTCGAGCAGGTCCCCTTCTCGAGCATGGCCAAGAGACCGAGCGTCTCTTCACGCGAGCCTGCCGGTGCGATGCGCGTGAGGAGCGCATGCGTCCCGGCGGGAATCTGTGCCTGGCCGTCTAGGAGATTCTTGCGGATGACCGATACCGTCGTGCCCTCGTCGGCGACATCTATCACGACGCAGTTGCGCGCTTCATCCCCATGCTCGCGCAGAGTGCTCACGAGCGCGCGCGCATGCGAACGAAGCTTGAGCGGTACTGCGGGGAATGCCGTCGCGATCGCGTTTTCGAGCACATCGCGGTGCGACTTCTCCATCGTGCTCACGAGCGCCGCGACTTTCACCTGCTGAGCCATGCGCCCGACAGGGCTCTTTACCGGGTACCCGTTGAGCTCCACATGCACGACGCTCGCTTCGAGGAGTTCGTCGCGCGGTATATCGCCCGCTTGTGCGAGCGCAGATTTTGCCAGGGTGCCGATGATGTCGTTGGTGATCTTGGTGTCTTTCTCGAAATGTTGTTCGTTGGAAAAAGCGCGAGAGGCGGCCCACGGTGCGTGGACCACGGCGTAGATCGCCTCGGGCCTCCCCTTTGCGCCAGCCTTTGCATAGTCGGCGAGCGTAGTTTTGGCGCTCTCCGCGAACGTCGCCCCGAGCGAGATCAGCGCGCTCTCGGGTGAGCGCTCCTCCGCAGGAGAAAATGTGCGATGGGCCGCGATGATGCGGGCCGGGCCGTCGGATGGTACCTGCACGAAGCCGACGGCACTGCCGCCAGCACCGACATCGGCGATGACGAATGTCCGGGGTGCGCGAGAAAAGAGCGGGATGCGCAT
>CAYOHS010000033.1:4341-9349 GCA_964403865.1 uncultured Candidatus Saccharibacteria bacterium | reverse complement strand
ATCGCAGCTGTCGGTCGTGTCGGGCCTGCCACATTGCCCGTGCTCAATCTTCAGATGGGTGGCGGCATGAACACCTCGCCAGCCTCGGCCCCTATCATCTCGAGCGTCCAGACCAATGCCGGTAGGAATGCGGCCACGATCGGCTGGACGACCAACGAGTCTGCAAAGGGCCTGATCTACTACAGCACGAGCCCGCTTACGACGTATGAGGGTCAGAACTCCGTGAATGTCAGCGGCTCTACGGCCATGACAGACACGAATTTCCGCAACGCTCAAAGCGTCTCCCTGCAGAACCTGCAGGCGAACACGACGTATTACTACCTGATCTACACCACCGATCAGACCGGTAATGTCAGTGTCACCTGGCCGGCGACTTTCCAGACGACCAACTGATCGTCAGTCCGCAAAACCGCCCCATTGTGGGGCGGTTTTGCATATCTGAGATATGCGCCAGAGAGCCTATGGTAGAATAGCGGCATGCAAGAAGAGCCCCAGCTCGATGAGATATACCGCCTTACGCGCGAGAACAATCGCATGCTGCATGCGATGCGACGCAACGCGCTTCTCGGTGGCATCATCAAGTTCGCACTCTATGCGGCGCTCATACTCGGGCCGCTGTGGCTCATCCAGCCGTATCTGTCATCGCTGATAGCGACCATGAACCAGTTGCAGGGTGCCCTTGAGCAGGTGCATGGCGCTGGGGTGCAATCACAGACGCAGCTCCAGGGCCTCGAGGAGGCACTCAAGAAGGTGCAGTCGTATATCCCGAGTCTCCCCAAAACCCAGTGAATTCTCGCGGGCTGTATGGTATAGTGCCGACACGCCTGGGTAGCTCAGTTAGTAGAGCATTCGCCTGAAGAGCGAAGGGTCACCAGTGCAAACCTGGTCCCAGGCACCCTTTTAGAATCCGAGAGAAAACGTCATCGGCTTAGCGGCAGGGGTGAACCATGCCGACGTATCGAGCTTGACCTCCTGTGTCGAGCCGAGCTCTTTGAACTTGATCGAGCCATTGTCGCGCGCGTAGTCGAAGATGCGTTTGGTGATCTCGACGTCTTTGATGCAGTAATCACGGAGTTTTTTGATATTGCCTTCTTTCCACCACGTGATGGCGTCGAGTCCGCTACCGCTTTTCTTAGTACCTAGGGTGCCGGCGGCGATCGCATCGAGCTTGATGCGACGGCCAAGTACGCTTTGTACCTCTTTCATCAGATCGAGGCTCTTTATGTTGGTGAGCTCGCCAGAATAGTACTTGTTGAGGATGGGGATGTCGAAATGGTCGGAATTGTAGCCCACGAGCATGTCCGCGGTCTCGAGTATCTTCCAAAGCCGTGGCAGGTCTTCCTTGAGGAAGGAATCGTAGGTATCCGTCTCGGAGTCGTGAATACAGCAGATAGTGAGCTCGAGCTGGGATGGATCGAATCCTCCGCGCATGGCGCCCACCGTCTCGATATCAAAGGTGATGATGCGCATCGGGAAGAGTATAGCAAAAAAATACGATGCCGCCGCCTAAGAAGTAGGCGGCGGCTCAATCCTGTCCTGCAGTTATCGGAAGCGCGACCACCGGATGATATTGCAGATCAGTGGTGCGCCGACGATGGCGGCCGACGCGGCGAGGTACGTCGTCGGCTCTGTGATGCTCGTAGGGATGAGACCGACGAGCCACATACCGACAACGTTGCCTTGAGCCAGCGCGATGCCGACGATGCCGGTGAGGCCGATCGGCTTACGCCATTTCCGGATCCATCGGCTAAGGGGATTGCGCAGCGCGGTGCCAGCTGATATCTCGATCGCAGGCTGCCGTTGTGGCAGATAAGTGACGTCTACCATGGGGTTGTCTCCTCGATCATGCGCAGGTTCATGCCTGCTTCTGCCGTATTCTTACCACGAAACGGCGTCCTTTCAACCGAGGCTCGTGAACAAGTGTTCTGCGATGCGATCGGCCGGGAGGGTGATCTCTACGCCCGTGGAGAGATTCTTGACGGTATATCTGCCGGAATCGCGCTCCTTCGAGCCCACGGCGACGACGAACGGCACCTTGAGCTTATCAGCCTGGCGGAACTGATCACCGATGCGCTTGCCAGAGAGATTGACCGCGACCGCGATATCTTCGCGGCGGAGATCTTGTGCGAGCTTGAGCGCATGCGTCATCGCTTCGGGCTCCACGACAGCGAGCATAAGCTCGGTAGTAGGAGCATACGCCGGAAGGAGATTGTGTGCCTCGAGGAAGTCGCGCGCCGTGACGTCGCCCATCCCGAAGCCGACAGCTGGCAGAGGCTCTCCGCCGAACATCTCCAAGAGCCTGTCGTATCTGCCGCCACCGAAGAGCGCACGGCGATTACTCTCGTGGGTGTCGAACACCTCGAAGACCATGCCGGTGTAGTAATCGAACCCACGGGTGATCGAGGTGTCGACGACCATGTTGCGTACGTCGAAATACTCGAGCGTCGTGCGGAGATTCTCGAGAAACGCGCTCGAGGTCGTCCGGTCGAGCTCGTCGATGAGTGCACGCGCCTTATCGCCCGAATCGAGTGCTTCAGAAAGTGAGGCTTCGAATGCCGCCGGCTCAGTCTTGGCCCTACGGTCTAAGAGGCGAGTGACGATCGCGCGCGACTCAGGCGAGACGCCGGCGTTGTCGTAGATATTCTCCAGTATGCGGCGGTCTGATACCCGTATCTCGAAGTCGCGCTCCTCCGCGCCGAGGTGGCGCATGACCGCGTGGGCGAGCGCGATGATCTCGGCATCGGCCTCGATCCCGGCGACGCCGAAGATGTCGGCGTTCAGCTGCCAGAACTCGCGCAATCGGCCCTTCTGGGGGCGTTCGTAGCGGAAGAAATTGCCGAGGGAGTACCAGCGAGCTGGAAAGGGTATCTCGCGGGTCTTGGCGGCGATCATGCGGGCGACTGTCGGGGTCATCTCCGGGCGGAGCGTGACCTCTCGATCGCCGCGGTCGGTAAAAGTGTAGGTCTGTTCGTTGACGATCTCATCGGAAGTCTTGGCGCGATACAGCTCGGCAGGCTCGAGGATGGATGCGTTGTATTCCTCGTAGCCGAAGAGCTCACAAGCGCTGCGCATGTGGTCGAAGATATAGTCCTGCACGAACTGGTCCTCGGGGTAGAAATCCCGCACGCCCTTATAGGGCTCTGTAGAGAGCGCATCTTTCTTCATACGCCAAGTCTAGCTCGTCTTGGCGTCGCTGCAAAGCGGCAACACCACGAAGAATCGTGAACCGGTCCCCGGACCATCAGACTCGGCCCAGATGCCGCCGCCATGCGCATCGACGACTTGCTTTGCGATGAAAAGACCGAAACCGGTGGAAGCTGGATTCACTTTGCGGCTCTCGGTACCGTGGCCGCCCTCGGTGAAGAGTTTCTGCATGTCTTCGGGCGATATGCCGACGCCCGTGTCCTGTGTCCATACCACCGCGTTGCCTTCGACCTGCGTGACGCCGACAGTGACATTGCCCGCGGGCGTGTAGCGAATCGCGTTCTCGAAAAGGTTGCGTAGCACGTGGTGACGGATCTTCTCAGCGTCGCCGTCCACCATCGAGATACGCGGATCTATCACGGCTGTAAAAGCGAGGCCCTTCTGCTCGGCCATCGGTTGCACTTCGCGCGCTACTGCTCCCACTGCAGCAGAGAGATCAAACGGCTGCTTCTTGTACTGGACGGTACCGGTCCCCATGTTGGAGCCTTCGAGGATGTCCATCACTGTACCGACGCCACTACGGGTGTCTGACAAGGCTGTCGAGGCCGTGGATTTGAGCGGATCGGAAACGGTGCCGAAATCACCCTCGACGATCGACGCCAAGACTGCCGCATTCTTGCTGAGGTATCCCTTCACCTCGTGCGCCACCATGTGCAGAAGCTGTTCTTGTTGTTTACTCTGGTCTTCGAGCATTCCGACGCGACTGCGGCTCGATTGGATGAGTGCGCGGATGCGCTCCGGATGCGGAAGACCTTCCGCAGAGATGTACTCGCGCGAAGGTCCGGCGGTCTCGATCTCCACCGTCCCGTAATGAAAGAGGGTCTGGAAGAGTGAGGTGGTCTTCACGACCACTTCTTGCACGTTCTCGATCTCGCAGCTCGTCGCTTCGCGGCGGAAGAGGCCGACTTGCTGGATGTTGAATATGCGCCGGTCGGTGATGAGCCAGATGTCGAGATAGAAATCGGTCCAGAAGACGAAGATACCGATCCATATCACCAAGAGCCAGAGCGTGCCGAGGTAGTGCACGACACCCGGCAGGATATACAGAGTGAGCTGGAGGCCCGTGCTCGCGAGCAGCCACCAGACCGCAAACGGCACGATGGCGGCAAAAAGGCTTGCCGAGATGACGCGCATGAAGACGAACCAGTGCTTCCGTGCGACCAGAAGAACCGTCTCGCCCGGATCGAGGAACACGATATCGCCCTTGAACGGTTCGAGGCTCATAGCGCGAGGGTGGGGCCGATCGAGAACATGAGTGCGAGTAATATGACGCAGCCGGCGGCATAAATGCCGAGTGTCAGGAGTGCAGAGAGGGGGTTGCGCGCAAATCGGAACCAGTGATAGGCGAGGATCGCGCCGGTTACGATGCACAAGAGCGCGGCTGCGATGGAAAGGATCGAAGATGTGGTGATGAGAATGGTGTACGGTACCGTCAGCTGCATGGGAGCAGTATACCGGTACCCACCGAGGGCGACCAGGTGTCGCTGTGATAATTTCTGCTACACTAGCCACTCATGCACACAGAGCATCGCCATCGGTATATCGTAAAACGATCCGCTCCCGGGCGCGGTAAGGGGCTTTTTGCACTCGTACCGATCAAGAAAGGGGATTTCATCATCGAATACACGGGCACTCGCATACCGACCGACGTCGCGGATACTCTTACGACCCGCTATCTGTTCGATCTCGAAGACGGCACGACGCTCGATGGCTCCGCGATGAGCAACACTGCACGGTGGATGAACCATTCATGCGATCCCAATTGCGAGGCCCTTCTCGAAGACGGACATATCATGCTCTACGC
>CAYOHS010000033.1:2935-4241 GCA_964403865.1 uncultured Candidatus Saccharibacteria bacterium | reverse complement strand
TCGAGCGCCACGACGCCGTACGCGGTGAAGAGTGCGACCCGGATGCTCGGCAGGAAGAAGGGGAGCGTGTGGAGGATACCGCCGAGGAAGGTTGTCGCGCCGACGATAGCACCACGCATGAAGGGGTGTCCGCGATCGGTCTGTTCGCCAGTGTCTGAGAGCGCTTCGGCAAAGGCCATGCTGATAGCGGCGCCGACGGCGGCGGAGATACCGATCACGAGGGCGATATGGGGGTTCTGTGTGGCAAATGCGGCCGCAAAGATCGGGGCCAAGGTCGAGACCGAACCGTCCATCAGGCCCACGAGCGAGGGTTGTATGTACTGCAGCACGAACTTCGTATGCGCTGCGGCGATGTCCTTCTCCTCCAAGTGCTCGATCTGTTCTTCGTAGACCATGATGCCTCGTATGGTATCATAGCCCCATGAAAAACGGCATATGGGTCTTCTGGGGTCTTATCGTAGCGGTGGTCGTTGTCGTTATCGGCGCCTCGTTCTTCGCATCAACGGGGACCAGCAAATACGAGAGCTTTGCACAGTGCCTCAAGGATAAGGGCGTCGTCATGTACGGGGCCTTCTGGTGCCCGCACTGTCAGGCGACCAAGCGCATGTTCGGCTCCGCCGCCAAGAATCTTCCGTATGTCGAATGCTCGACTCCCGATGGTCAGAGCCAGACCCAGATATGTAAGGACAAGGGTATCCAGAGCTACCCGACCTGGACGTTCCCCAATAGCACGACCACGCTCGTGGGCGAGCACACATTCGAAGAGCTTTCTGCTGCCTCGGGCTGTCAGCTGCCGCAGTCCAATTAGTCAGTCACCTAACGACCTTTGTGCAAGTTAAACCTGCACAAGCACATCACATCCTATGCTTCCTGTCGATTCGATCAATTGGTTCCTCTCGCTCGGTACGATCGCCATGCAGGTGGTCGCCATAGCACTGCTCGTCGCATACCTGTTCCGCGATAAGCACGCGGTACTCGCATCTGTCACGAATCAGGTAGGCGAATGGGGGATGTGGGCGACTTTCATCCTTGCGATCGCGGGTACGGCCCTTACTCTTTTCTACTCTGAGATCGTCGGGTATGTGCCATGCGGCCTCTGCTGGCTCGTGCGCGTGTTCCTCTACCCGCAAGTCATACTCCTCGGCATGGCACTCTGGAAGAAGGATCGCACCATGGCCGACTATTCGCTCGGACTCTCTATCCCGGGTGCCCTTGTCGCGCTCTACACCCACTATATCCAGATGGGCGGTGCAAAAGTGCTCCCGTGCCCCGCATCGGGCGTATCGGATTGTGCGAAGCGCCTCGT
>CAYOHS010000033.1:0-2835 GCA_964403865.1 uncultured Candidatus Saccharibacteria bacterium | reverse complement strand
TCGATATCAGCGATGGTCCCGCCCACTTTCTTCCCCGGATTGAACACGCCCGCAGGGTCCCATATCTTCTTGACCTCGGCAAAGAGCTCGAGCATCTTCGGAGAAAACTGGTAGGAGAGGTATGGGGTACGGATGATGCCGTCGTTGTGTTCGCCGGTGATCGAACCGCCGTATTTCTGCACGAGCGAGAATACCTTGGGCATGAGATCGAGTATCTCCTGACGTGCCTCCGGCTTCGACATATCCGTAAGCGGGATGATGTGGAAGTTGCCATCACCCACATGGCCCGCGATCGTATAGATGAAGCTGTGGCCACGCACGAGCTTATCGAGCTCGGGGAGGAAGGTCGGGTAGTCCTTTGGATGGACAGAAAAATCATCGATGAACGGGGCAGCATACAAGCCCTTCACGTTCTTGCGCAGCAAGGCAAAGCTCTCGCGACGGACCTTCCAGTACTTGGCGGTCTCCGATTTGTTCTTGGCGATCTTGGTACTCACTGCAAGTCCCTGAAGAGCAGCCTGCGTCGCGCGAGCCTTGTCGATCGCCTCGTCCTGAGTGTCTTCGGCAAACTCCGCCATGAGGATGAGTTTCGGTATCCCGCCGGTGAGCGCCATGAACACCTCCGGTAGGAATGAGATTCCGAGCTTGATCGCCTGGAAGAGGCCCATCTGCGAGAGCATCTGCGGCATGAACTTGATAGCAAGGCCGAATGTCTTGTCGTCGTATGATTCGAATGATTCGGGCTTCTCGGCAAGCACGCGCTTTACGATCTCCGGCAGTATCTCGAAATCGGAGAGGAATATGACGAGCATCGCCTTGTGCTCCTTGGGCTTCACCAGACGCAGCGTCGCTTCAGTAAGCATGGCGAGCGTGCCCTGTGCGCCGCATACCAGGCGCGAGAGGTCGAACGTGCCAGCCTTCTCATCGAATACGTTCCACAGCGCGTAGCCGGCAGAGTTCTTGCTCACCGTGGGGCGCGCTCGCTCGATCTCATCCCTATTCTCTTCTATCAGTTTGCGGGTGTTGCGGTAGATCGAGGCCTCGAGGCTCGGCTCGCGCTCCTTGAGCGCGACCTCTGCGAGGGTAAGCGGTTTCAGTGTCGCTTGCGAGCCATCCGAAAGGACGACCTCGAGCTTCTCGATGTAATTCTCGGTCTTGCCGTAGCGGAGCGTGAGTTCGCCACCGGAGTTGTTATTGACGATGCCGCCCATGGCACAGAGCTCGCGTGAGGCAGGGTAGGAGGGCAGTATCGCACCACCCTTGGCGAGCGTTTCCTTCTCGAAGTCGCGGTAGTAGACACCGGGCTGAGTCGTGGCCGATCCAGGGGTTATCTTGCCGACGTGGTTCATGTACTTCGTAAACACCATCACGATCGAGTCGGTGAGCGGGCCGCCCGTCATGTCCGTGCCTGCTGAGCGGGCAGTAAGCGTGACCTGGCGTCCGGCCTCGCGCTCTTCGCGGACAAACTTCGTCAGCGCAGCGACATCGGCCGCATGCTTGGGGAAGACGACGAGCGAAGGGGTACGCTCTAGGATGCTCGTATCGCGGCTGTATTTCTTGAGAGTCTCCGCATCGTCGTACGCATCACCCTCGATGAGGGAACCTACCCGTTCTTTGAGTGTCATCGCTGAAGTATACCTGCTCCTTGAGAGCGCAAGCAGTGCGCGTGCTGTGAACAGGAAATCGTTGTTGCAACGATGACGCCCGATTGGTCGTCGCTAAAATAGTCTTAATACACGCCACATTCTATCGGACTAATACAAGTATGCTTTGTCCGATAGACAAATGCTCTATATACTGATAGGTTTCTTCCAGCTATTGACTCGCTTCATGCGAGCTGTACGACGATGGTTCTGTCACACCTCAGGTGCGTCAGAGCCGAACTATTTAGATTACAAAAATAGCAAACATGGCACACTATATGGGGTCTCTTAATGTGTACGCAGTGGTCCAACACTCTTCGGCGATGAAGAGGGTATGGCGCGGCATCTCGTCCGCCATCAGTTTATCAATGATCATGAGTGTCTCCTTTCCAGCGGGCGTACTTCTTGCGCCGGCAGGCCACGTATTCGCGGCTGTACCGGGGAGCGCCCCAATATTGGCTACAGCAACCGTCAACGGTGCGGCTTCGACCACTGTCTCGGTCAACAGCTCGATTGCAGTTGCTGTTGGAGGGGCTCCTCATGACAACAGCGCTGCGAGCGCATGGAGTTCGGTGGGCTGGCGAATCTCTACTACAGCACCGGGGTCTCTGACGTGCGTAAACATCACTGACATCGGTAATCCCAACGGCATAAGCACGACGACGTTCAACGTTACGGCTCCGGGTACTGTCGGGACGTTTAACGCGTACTTCCAGGGCTTCACGAACGACACCTGTACTAATAACCCGAGCAACATCATCACCCTCACGGGGGGTGTCGTGACGAAGCCAGCAGATGTCACGCCCCCGACCGTCTCCTCGATCAATCGTACGGGAGTAACGCCTGCTGCCGCGTCGTCAGTCTCCTGGACCGTAACGTTCAGCGAATCGGTTACCGGGGTAGACTCCGCAGACTTCTCACTCGTAAATTCGGGGCTTACAGCACCATCCGTCACAGGAGTAGTCGGTTCGGGCACCACATACACAGTTACCGCAAACACAGGCACTGGTAGTGGCACGCTCGGGCTCAATCTCGTTGACAATGATTCGATAATCGACGGTTCTGCGAACAAGCTCGGTGGGACGGGTGCTGGAAACGGCAACTTCACCGGCCAGGTGTATACGATTGACAGGACAGCACCGCAGGTCACGACCTCTCACATCCAATCGAGCAACGCGACGACGAATCTCGC
>CAYOHS010000032.1:591-9628 GCA_964403865.1 uncultured Candidatus Saccharibacteria bacterium | reverse complement strand
TGTTCGATACGCGCGTCGCGAAAGCAGTCGCTCGCGCCGTGGCCAAGAAGCGCTAGACGTATTCGATACTCTTCTTCAGTTTCCGACTTGCGAGCTGGGCACGGACATTCTGCATGACGCGCCGATAGAATGGAGTCGCTCCGACGAGGATGTATGCGACAGAAAAAAGACACCACACCGCGGGCCATTCATTTGGATTTCCCTGCGTGAGAAGATAGGTGAGAATCGGCCCGGTCGTCAGGCCGAGCGTGACGCCAATCCATGCTCCATAGAAGAGAGGCAGGATGAAAATGGCGAAGCCGTAGTAGTAGAAGATGTCGCCCGGGAAAGGCCAATCGTAGAGCGGGACCTGCCACGCCAGGTGCCAATTACCGCTTACCGTGCACATGGCTTTTCCGCAGAGCGTTTCTCCGAGCATGCAGAGGCTAGCCGGCACGAATGGGAAAAGCTTGAGCAAGAGTATAAGGCTGACTACGAGGGAGATGGTGAATACGATCCGTTTTGTCCGTGCAGATGCCGGGACTCCTGCCATGAAGAGCATATTGAAGAAGATCGGCTGGAACGCCACGTGGATATAGCTCAGCGTCGTGAGAGCCGTGTTGCTCGCCAGTGCGCACTGGTCGATCGATGCATAGCTCGCGTACTGAAGAAATTCCATCAGTGAGAAGTACACGAGTGGGATGGTGAAATACGGCGTATCGCCTTTGGTGTGACCATAGCCGGCCACTCCCAGTCCTGCAGAGCCGAGCACGAGCGACGCAGTAGGAGACCAACACATGAGCGGAGTATAGAGGGAAACGGCACTGTTTCAAGGTACTGCTGGGGACGGCACTTGCACGGATTTGATAGGCGATGCTAGTATCGGGATATGACACACGCAGGACTTCTCGTCGTCCTCCTTACGCACTCTGCCGATCGGTAGAGGCGTGTTGTCCTCACGAGAACAACAAGCCCCTGCCGACCGGCAGGGGCTTGTTCTTTTGGAGGCACATTATGAAAGCATATGTGAGAGAGGGGATGCGGCCCGAGGATTATCGGTTTGTCATCGGCGGCCCGCGACCGGAAGGCGACTGCGTGCACATCTTTCGTGCGGGCGATGAATACACGTTCGAGCGAGTGCAGGCGACGGAGGGATACCCGCCGATGTATCGCATCGTCGAGCTCTCCCGCGTCGGTATCGTAAGCCGCGGCGTCCTCAGCAAGTTCTTCGACGGCTTCGAGCCGTCCGCACATACTAAGCCCGGGTCATCCTGACCCGGGCTTTTCTTGTCCGCCCGCCTGGACTCGAACCAGGAACCCCGAAGGTATAAGCTTCGTGCTCTAACCATTGAGCTACGGGCGGTTATGCAGCTTTTGGATTATACGCGTACCCCGACCGCGATGCTAGAATCGCCTGATGGCACACCTCCACGACAAGATCGACATCTCGGTCACGGTCTACGTGGTCTATAGTGACAAAGTGCTCCTGCGCATGCACGAAAAATACGGACAATGGTTCGGGCCAGGAGGGCACGTGGAACTCGACGAAGATCCGAATCAGGCGGCGGTGCGAGAAGTGAAAGAAGAGGTCGGCCTCGATGTCGAGCTCTGGAAGGGGACTCAGCGATTCGAGACTCCAGCTGGTGATGACAATCGTCAGCTTGTCCCGCCGGTCGGCTTGCATCGCCATCACACCTCGCCGTCCCATGAGCATGTCGATCTGGTCTATTTTGCTCGCTCATCGAGCGATGATGTGCAGGTGTCGTTCGACGGGGATCGCTCCGACGAATGGCGTTGGCTCACGGCTGGGGAGCTCGATGCGCTCACGCTGCGTCCCGATGTGAAGTTCTATGCATCCGAGGCGCTCAAAGTCTTGTCCGAATAACACAAAAGAAAAAACCGCTCAGTGAGCGGTTTTTTCTTTGCGCGGGGTGAAGACTATTTGCCCATCTTCGCCTTGAGCATGCCCATCGCCATGTCGATAGCCTGCTGCGGGATGCCCTTGGCGGTCGCGAGCTTCTTGAGCTCCATCTCCATCTCTTCGGGAGTCAGTCTGCCGTCGGCCAAGAGCGCCTGCGCCTCATGGGCGAATTCGTCGAGCGCCGCGGGAGAGATGCCGAGCTGTTGCGCGGCTTTCGCCTTCAAGGCTTCGATATCACCGAGGCCTGCGAGATTGCCGAGCAGTTTGGATGCGCCGGGGATCGAGCCCGCAGCTGAGAGGATCTTTGAGAAATCCATAGTGGATGTGTCGAGTGATTATTTCTTAGAAGTCTTCGGGAGCGATTCGCACACGACGCCGTCCTTGTCGCCGTCGAGATGGTAGACATCCATGTTTTGTCCAAGGGTCTTGCAGCGGTCGTACACCTGCTGGGCTTCAGGCTGCGACGTGAAGTCGGCGCAGTTGTAATCCTTCTCCTGTGCAGAACAGAACGCGTCCACGCTCGCGGCGACGAGGTTGCCGTTGGAATCTCGCTCTATCTTTGCTGCTGAGAGCGAGCCGGTCTGGATCGCCTTGCCGAGATCGTAGTCGGTCTGCTTCATCTCCATGCCGAATGCGCCCGCCAAGACGGCGATGACGATGCCGAGCACGACCTTGGCCGCCGTGCTCTTCACGAAGAAGAACGCCGCGACCGCGATAGCGATGAGGATGCCGATAATCCACAAGCGTCCCTTGTGGCTGTTCATAGGGTTTTGCATATAGTCGGCATCATACCCCGCCGCGGTTGGGCGGGGAAGTCTCCGCAGTAGCGTGTGGATTACGTGATTGCTCCTGCGCGGATGCGTGCCACAATGCTCCTATGAAGAAACTTACCTCCGTTATCGCTGCCGCTATCGCGGTATTGCCTTTAGCCGCTAACGCCCAGAGCGCTGATCTCCAGGCCCAGATCGTCGCGCTCCTCCAGCAAGTTCAGGTGCTGCAATCGCAGCTTGCCGCGCAGGGCGGAACTACGGGTAGCACGGTCACGACCGGTACGGCCGCACAGGGTGTCACCGGCTTGGCACAGCAGGCAGGTGTCCAGGTCGTCGATTCGAGCGGGTGTCCGCAGATCGGCCGCACCCTCAAACTCGATTCTTCCGGCTCTGACGTCACGCGTCTGCAGCAGTTCCTCGCACGCGACCGGAGCATCTATCCCGAAGGCACGGTGACCGGCCTCTATGGCCCGCTCACCGAAGCCGCGGTACGCCGCTGGCAGACCAAGTTCAATATCGTCTCGAGCGGTTCTGCCGAGACGACCGGTTATGGTGTCGTCGGGCCGCGCACCGCGGCAGCCATCTCGCTCCAGTGCTCGCTCTATGCGGGTGGTTCTGGTGGCGGCACCGTCGGCGGCTACATCCAGGTATCTCCGATCTCGGGCAACGCTCCGCTTACCGTGAATGTCCAGGCGACCGTCAACACGACCAATTCCTGCGCCGGAGCGATCTACACGCTCAACTGGGGCGACAATTCGCCGAGCCAGCAGATCCCGGTCTCGGCACAGAACTGCAATCAGCTGAGCCAGACATACACGCACGTCTATCAGTACGGCGGTACGTATCAGGTTTCCCTTGCTGCGGGCTCCCATCGCACGACGGCGACTGTCACGGTGTATGGTTCTAGCGCACCGGTCGGCTATGGCGCCAACATCAATGTCATAGGGCAGGGGACCTACTACGGTTACAACGGCCAGCAGGTCGTCACGCAGACTCAGCAACAGAGCGGACTTCCTGCCGAGACATTCTCTGCCTCTCCTTCGAGCGGTAATGCGCCGCTCACGGTCACGTTTAGCGGTATCGTCTCGAGTGCTGATCTCGGCTGGTGCCAGGGAGGGTGCTCAGATGTCCTCGTCTTCGGCGATGGCACGACGGCGACCGTCCCGCTCCCGCCCAATGCGAATTCCTGGCAGAACTACTCTCTCACGCATACCTATGCGAATCCGGGCACGTATACCTCGGTCTTGTACCAGGGTCAGGTCGCGTCTGGTCGCACGGTTAACAACGTCCCGATAACCGTCACGGGCAACAACACCTCGTACGGCGCCTTCTCGGTCACCCCGAGCGCAAACAATGCGCTTTCTATCACGGCTTCGTTCGGCTTGCCGAGTGCATGCACCGGCTACGATCTCTCATGGGGTGACGGTACGTCCCATGTCGTACAGGCAGATACGACGGGCTCATGCACGGTGGTTTCCACAAATGCGAGCTTCACGCACCAGTACGCCTCGGCGGGCTCGTACTCGATCCAGCTCAAGCGCGGACCGACCCTCTCGATCATCGACACCGCGACCGTGTCCATCACGAACTAGTCCATGCGTTCTGCACGGCGCATACTGATCGCACTGTTCTTCATCGCTCCGCTCGTGGCCGGCGCACAGTCGGTCTCGACGGATATCCTGATGGCGCAGGTCGCTGCGCTCAAGAGTCAGCTGACCTCGCTCCAGAACAAGAGCGCAGTGCTGCCAGGAGTGCGCGTCTGCAGTGTGCCGCAGCGTACGCTCAAGCGTAACGACAGCGGAGACGATGTCGCGAATCTCCAGATTTTTTTGGCTCGTGATGTGGTGATATATCCCGAAGGCACGGTGACCGGCACCTTCGGTCCAGCCACCGAGCGTGCCGTCCAGCGCTGGCAGAAGAAGCTCGGCATCGTCTCGGCCGGTTCGCCTGCGACCACGGGCTTCGGCGCAGTGGGAGCACGGACTCTCGAACTCTTGAACAAGGCGTGGTCGTGCGGCGGGCTTGTCTCTACCGGTTGGTTCAACGCCAATGTCACCGATGGGGTCGCACAATTCTCTGCACAGGCGTCGTCGTCCATACCGCTCGATTCTTCGCTGTACATCGACACGGGGGACAACGCCAAAGAGCCTGTTTCTATCTCCAATGCCGTGTGTAAATCGCTCGGCGGACAGTGCTCGTCGGTCATGAGCGCAAAGCATGCATATGCTCGCGGCACCTTTACCGCGACCTTGCGTCGCCAGCAGTCAGTACAAAAGTGCCTCGTCTTCCCGCAGACCTGTGTCGACGGTATCGGGATCTGTGCGACACTCCCGCCGATCTGCAGTACGGATACGATCGTCGAGACTCTCGCCACGACGACAGTCGCCTCGACCGGCGCGAGCGCCAGCAGTGCCGCGGGCGCTGCAAACACCTCCGTCCCGGGAGCGGTATCCGGGCCACCGGCTATCCGCGTGCTGACACCTGCCAAAGGCGCAGTCGTCCTCGCGGGAGGTTCCCTCACCATCTCGTGGTCTGGCAGCTACGCACCACAGAATGCGAGCGTCTCGATATTGCTGCGCAACAGTGCTGGCTCGATAGTGGGGACGATCATCAAGGGTCAGCGTACGGTCGGTACCTACTGGTGGGCACTCCCTGCGCCATCGGGAGCACCATGCACCGCCGATGCGTTCACGTGCCTGATGCAGCTCGCCACTCCGAGCTGTTCGGGTGATATCTGTGCGCTCTCAAACGGCACCTATAGCATCGTCGTACAGCTGGTCGCCAACGGCTCTGTCCTCGCATCGGCCGAGAGCGGTACCTTTACGGTGACGAGCAGCTCGATATCTATCCCCACCGGTACTGCCTCGACAAGCTCATCTGCCGCCACAGGTACGGTCGCCTCGACCACTTCGACGGGTGCATATGGAGCCGTCCCCGCAGGCAATACGACCGGAACTGCCTCTTGTATCTACTCGGGCATACCGTATGGCAACAACATCACACTGCAGGTGAGCTGCACCGACTTGGCGGGCATCTCGTGCGGAAATTTCGGTCTCATGAGTCTTACCTGCAAGAACGGCACCTGGGTCGACGGCACCGGCGCCGCCGCCAATGTCCCCAACATCACGACGAATGCCTCGAGCAGTGCCAGTTGTACGACAGCCTGGGGAGGACAGAAGGTGCAGAGCGGGCAGCAGATCACCTACGAGCCGTTCTTCACGGGCGGGCAGTACACCGGCAACTCGGTAGTGCCGCTGATGGAATGCCGCGCAGGGAAGTGGTTCAAGTGCAGCTGGGACGGTACCGGCTGCGCCGCGTACACGACGGTGCAGTGATCGTCATTCAGCGTGCAACCGCGAGGCGGCGCGCGCGGCTCGCAGCGCGAGCGCCGCGTGTTTCGATAGTGCAGGGTCTTGTGCGACGATCATCCGGGCTTCGGTGCGCGCCGCCTCGATGAGGCGTGGATTCTTAAGGGCCTCCATGCCGATATCGCTCACGCCCCACTGCTGCGTACCATACAGATCGCCCGCGCCGCGCAGTGCGAGATCAGCTTCCGCAAGCTCAAAGCCGTCGGAAGATTTCTCGAGCGCACGCAACCGTTTGAGCGAAAGCGCGCTCCTCGTGTCTGGTGCGAGGAAGCAGTACGGCTTGTGCGATGAGCGTTGCACACGGCCACGCAGCTGATGCAACTGTGAGAGGCCGAAACGTTCTGCCCCCTCGATGACGATCACGGTCGCGTTCGCGACATTCACACCGACTTCTACGACGGATGTCGCCACGAGTATCTGTGTCTCGTTCTTCTCGAACGCGCGCATGGCGGCATCTTTTTCCGCGGGCGTCATCGCACCGTGCAAGAGCCCGACCGCGTATTCGGGGAACACGTCCTTCTCGAGGCGCTTGGCCTCGGCCTTGGCGCTCTTGGCCATGAGCGCATTCATCTTCTCCGGATCCGGCTCGTCGATGCGTGGACAGATCACGTACGCCTGTCGCCCCGCAGCGAGCTCGCGTCGCATCTCTTCGTACATCTCCGCGCGGCCTTTTTCCTGGATGAGCTTGGTCGTCACTTTCTGGCGCCCGGGCGGGAGCTCGTCGATGACCGAGAGATCGAGATCGCCATAGATCGTGAGAGCGAGCGTGCGGGGGATCGGAGTCGCGGTCATCGAGAGGAAGTGCGGCGCGGCGTCGCCCTTGTGCGCGAGCTCACGGCGCTGTCGGGTTCCGAAGCGGTGTTGTTCGTCGACGATAGCGAGCGCGAGATGCTTGAAGCGCACGGATTTCTGTATGAGCGCATGGGTGCCGATGAGGAGCGCGATCTCTCCGTTCTCGACCCACTTGAGCAGCTGTGTGCGTGAGATGGTCGTCGCGCCGCCGCGCGCAGTCTTGGAGGGGAACTTCTTGCAGCCGCTGCCGGTGATGAGGCCGATAGAGATAGGGAGATCGCAGAAGTACCTGATGAACGATTCGAAATGCTGTTGCGCGAGTATTTCCGTCGGCGCCATGTAGGCGACCTGCAGGGTACCGCTCACTCTGCCGTTGGGCCTTGAAGTCACCGCGGCATATGCCGCTGCGGCAGCGACAAGCGTCTTGCCGGAACCCACATCGCCCTCGACGAGTCGTGCCATCGGGTGTGGGGCAGAGAGGTCGTTGGCGATCTCCGTGATCGCACGTGCTTGTGCGCCGGTGGGTATCATACCGACCGAAGCGATGAAGGCGTCGATACGTGACTCCGGATCCGAAAGCGATATGGACGATTCCGCAGCGTTTTCTTTGCGCTCGAGCGCTTGCGCGACTTGCAGCACGAATATCTCTTCGAAGGCAAATCGTTTGCGGGCTGCCTCGGTGTGCTTGAGCTCGTCGGGCACATGCATCCATACCATCGCAGCCGCAAGTTCCGGTAGATGCAGGCGCTCGCGTGTCTCTACCGGTATCGCGTCGCGCAACTCGAGGTGCAGCTTGTGCTCGATGAGTTTCGAGATCGTGTGATAAAACCAGCGGCTCGTGATGCCCGCCGATTCAGGGTACACGGGGAACAAGCGCGGCGGCGCTTCGTCCCCCGATTCGGGCGCGGCAAAGAGCCCGCCGGTCATCGTCTCCAGCGCGCCTATCGCGACGACTTCGGGGTTGATGATGTAGGGCTTCTCTGCGGTACCGCCGACGGTGCCGGTGAGCTTCACGGGCACGCCCTGCGGCGCCATCTTGGCGATATACGGTTGGTTGAACCAGAGCACTTTTACGCTACCGGTCGCGTCTTCAAAACGACCCTCGGTCGCGGTCCGACGGCTCTTCCAGAGTTTTTTCGCCTCGAGTTTTGAGAGCGTGCCGATGAGCGTCACCTTTGTCTTCGGGATGAGCGTACGGGCCTGGCCGTCGGCACCAGCCGATTCGTAGCGGACGGGGAAGTGATACAAGAGATCACCGAGCGTGCGCAGTCGCAGCTTGCGCAGTGCCGCGAGCTGGGTCGGCACGAGCCGGAAGTGCCGCGCGATCTCGTCGTCGGGATGCATGGGAGGGATTATACCTGCTGCGGCACTGAGGCCCATCAAAAGTGAGTTATACACAGACTCGGCGCTTGCATTGATGCACTTCCTGGGTAGGATAGTCGTGTTTGCACGATTTAGAAGGTTAGCGAGAGTACCTATGATGACGGACGACGAACACAAGGCAGAAGAGACAGAAAGCGAAGACAGCGAAGTGAGCGATGATGCGCTCGACGAAGTCTTCGATGCGGAAGATGAAGACGAAGAACTCGAAGATGCCGACAAGGACGACAAGAGCGCCTTCGGCGACGATGGGGAAGGGTGGGAATGATTCCTGATCCATACACGAAGCGGGCGGCCTCTGGCCGCCCGCTTCGTTGCATGAATGGCACACCGGAGTACCATGGTGTCATGCATACGCTCTTACGTTTCGCTGGCACCGTAGCTGCCATCCTCCTTACCATCAATCTCGTCCCCGGTATCACCATCAGCGGCGGGTGGACGTCGATCCTTCTCGTCGCGCTCGTGTGGTCGGTGCTCACGATGGTCGTGCGCCCGGTGCTCGCGATCCTCACGCTCCCGATCACGATAGTGACGCTCGGACTATTCTCCTTCGTCCTCAACGCATTCCTCTTCTACGCGATGCAGTGGCTGGTACCGGGCTTTGCCGTCGCCGGTTTCGTCCCGGCGCTGCTCGGCGCCCTCGTGCTCTCGATCCTCTCGTGGTTCATCCAGAAGATACTCTAATAGCATCTCGAGATAATCTGCATGGATGACGGAATAAAGTCGGGCGATAAGTCAGCGTACTCCGAGGGAGCATGGCATCCCGAACGGATTCCAGAGTCTCGCCTACGTGCCCTGTTGCCGTACACGGGAGCAGATTCCCTCGA
>CAYOHS010000032.1:0-581 GCA_964403865.1 uncultured Candidatus Saccharibacteria bacterium | reverse complement strand
GGCTGCGTTCCGCCGTCTGTAGTCGAGCAGCCATGCAGAGTCTTTCGGCTCATGCTGGATCTTGGTCCGCTGCGAGTCGCTTCCTCGGTCGAAGCCGCATGACCAGGCGAGCCGGTTCATGCCTTCATTGTCGTACTCTGTCGACGCAAAAAGAGTATCGACGTGCGGATTTCTCTGTGCCCAGGCGATCATCGCGCCTAGGAGCCGCTTCGCTGCACCCCGTCCAGCCAGCGAGTCGGACACGGAGATGCCGATCTCGTGGTAACCGAGCTGCCGCTCCTCATAGGCGTGACAGACGCCGCCGATGGCGCCGCACGGCAGCTCGATGACGAGCTCCAGATGGTGCCAGTCGTCAGGAGGGCAGTTCTCGAAATCTTTCCGGCGATATGCGGCCGCAGCTTCGGCGCTGACCTGGTAGTGATAGCGCCGCCGTCGAGTCTCAGGCGACGTCGCGAGGATGTAGTGTTCGATGATGTCGATGTCGGCCGGTGTGGCCGGCCGGATCCGCCTAGTCGCCTCATCGTCGAATCGCCACGATGGATCGTCGTGGGCGAGTCGCAACGGACAAGATTCACATTTAG
>CAYOHS010000031.1:0-10018 GCA_964403865.1 uncultured Candidatus Saccharibacteria bacterium | reverse complement strand
AGCGGGCGTGCGCCGTACTGCGGGTTGTAGCCTTCCTTGGCGAGCTGTTCGAGCGCGTTGTCGGAGACGATGAGCGCGATGTGCTTCTCTTCCAAGCGCTTGGCCACGATGTCGGTCTGCATGCGGACGATGCCGCGGACATGCTCTGGTGAGAGGATGTTGAACACGATGATCTCGTCGAGACGGTTGAGGAACTCGGGGCGGAAGAATTCTTTGAGACTATCCATCACCTTGCCTTTGGCCTGCTCGTAGCGCTCGCCATCGGTATTGTGAGATCCGTGGCCGAAACCGAGGCCGGTCATCTTGTCGATGTACTGCGCGCCGATGTTGCTCGTCATGATGATGACGGTGTTCTTGAAGTTCACGACACGACCCTTCGAATCCGTGAGGCGACCGTTGTCGAGAACCTGCAAGAGGATGTTGAACACCTCCGGGTGTGCCTTCTCGATCTCGTCGAAGAGGATGACGGAGTACGGGCGGTGACGGACGAGCTCGGTGAGCCCGCCGCCCTCGTCGTGACCGATATAGCCCGGCGGCGAGCCGATCATCTTGGAGACGGAGTGCTTCTCCATGTACTCGGACATATCAACGCGGATGAGCGCCTGATCAGAATTGAAGAGGAACGACGCGAGGGCACGGGTGAGCTCGGTCTTACCGACGCCGGTGGGTCCGAGGAAGAGGAACGAGCCGACAGGGCGATGCGGATCGGCGATACCGGCGCGCGAGCGGCGTATCGCATCTGCGATCTTCTGCACGGCTTCGTCTTGGCCCACGATGCGCTTCTTGAGCTCTTCGTCCATACGCGAAAGCTTCTCGGCCTCTTCTTCGAGCATGCGAGAGACTGGGACACCGGTCCAGCGGGAGACGACGCTCGCGATATCTTCGCTCGTGATCTCCTCCTTGAGCACGCGACGCGTCGCCTGGAGCTTCTTGAGGCGCTTGGTGGCCACCTCTATCTCCTTCTCGAGGGTCGGGATCTTGGCGTAGCGCACTTCAGCGGCCTTCGTGAGATCGCCGCGGGCCTCTGCGGAATCGGCTTCCATGCGAGAGCGCTCCAGATCGGCCTTGGCGGTCTTGATCTCCGCGAGAGTCTCCTTTTCGTTCTTCCACTTGAGCTCGAGCTCGCGAGTGCCATCGCGCAGGTCCGCCACTTCCTTTTCGATCGCGCGCGTGCGCTGCGTCGCCTTCTCATCGCCCTCCTCGGCTTCTTTCTTGAGCGCTTCTTTCTCGATCTCGAGGCGGGTTATCTTGCGGTGTGCCTCTTCGAGCGCGGGCGGCTTGTTCTCGAGCGAGAGGCGCAGGGCCGAGGCGGCCTCGTCGATGAGGTCGATGGCCTTGTCGGGGAGGAAGCGATCAGTGATGTAGCGGGATGAGAGCTGCACGGCAGAGATGATCGCATCGTCGGTGATGTGTACACCGTGGTACGACTCGTAGCGGTCCTTGAGACCGCGCAAGATGGCCACGGTGTCTTCGGTGGTCGGCTCGTTCACATACACCGGCTGGAAGCGACGCGTGAGCGCCGGGTCGTGCTCGATGTGCTTCTGGTATTCCTTGAGCGTGGTCGCGCCGATGACGCGGATCTCGCCACGCGCCAGGGCCGGCTTGAGCATGTTGGATGCGTCCATCGAACCTTCGGCAGCACCGGCACCGACGAGCGTATGCATCTCGTCGATAAAGAGGATGATCTTGCCCTCGGAGCGCTCGACTTCCTTCATGACTTGCTTGAGACGCTCCTCGAACTCGCCACGGTACTTGGTGCCAGCGATAAGCAGGCCGAGATCGAGCTGTATGAGCTCCTTGCCTCGCAAGGATTCGGGCACGTCGCCGTTGGCCATACGCTGCGCCAGGCCCTCCGCGACGGCGGTCTTACCCACACCGGCTTCGCCGATGAGGATCGGGTTGTTCTTGGTGCGACGCGAAAGTATCTGTATGACGCGCGTGATCTCGGTATCGCGTCCGATGACCGGGTCGAGCTTGTTCTCGCGGGCGCGATCGGTGAGCGAGCGCGCGAAACGCGTGAGCGCACGCGGTTTCTTCTCGCTCTCAGTATCGCCGCGGATCTTGCCCTCCTTGATATCGGTGAGGACACGCGCGAGCGCAGTGCGATCGACGCGGAAGCGTGCGAGCACATCGGCTGCCGGGCCTGGATTTTCGGCGAGCCCGAGCAAGAGATGCTCTGGCGAGACGAACTGATCGTTGAAGCTGGCTGCGATGCGCGGGGCCGCTTCGAACACGCGCACGAGTTCGGGCGTGAGATAGAGCTGGAAACTCGGGGACACGGCAGTGGTACCGCTCGTACCTTCGATGAGTTCGAGCACGGAATCGGTGAGGTGTGCGGTGTCCACCTCGATCTGGTCGAACATCGGGAGCACCATGCTCTCTTCCTGCATCAGAAGAGCCGCCAGGAGGTGCAACGTGGAGACCTGGTTGTGACCGCGCTCCACCGCGAGCTGGTGCGCGCGGTGGATGGCCTCTTTGGCCTTGGTCGTATAGTTGTTGAAGGGTGTTGACATAGTGGCTCTTGGTTACGCGGGTATATTATACCACGCTTTTGTAAACAATACTACTGCTGACCCCCTGCCGAATCTTTCATCGTGACCGCCTGCTGCGATACGAACATGCTATCCCCCTGCGCCCGCGACACCTGTGTGCTCATGCCGAGCAGGTTGCCGTCGGAATCGATGAGAACGCTGCCGGGCATGATGGAGTTTGCTGAAATATTGGTATCGACGAACTGACTGCCTGCGGATTTGTCGAGGTCTTGAGCTCCTGCGACTATCCCCTGACCCAATCGTAGCGTCGTCTTACCGGAGAGCGCCACGACTGTCTGCCCTAAGACGAACTGCTTCGTCGGATATGACACTGGTTTCCACGCGGGAACCGGAGCGCCGTCTGGAGTCGTGGTGGCGGCACGCAGGAATGCGATGCCGGTACCGGCGACTCTCTGGATCACGAACGCCCGGATGCGATTGGAGACCGATGTCTCGATAAACGCATCGGATGCATCGCCGAGCGCGCCGATATCCGTCGCGATGACGCCCGGTGCGATGACGACGCCCATGCCCAAGAGCTGCGGCGTATCTCCAGAACTCGCGTAGAGCCGGACGATCGCTGGAGCCGCCGTGCTGACCGCCGAAGCGACGACATCGCCCTCCTTGACGACGATGGTCTGGGTCTGAGTGAGCGGAGCGCCCACAGCGGCGGATTGTCCTGGCACGATCTTCTCGACCGTGTGCTCCACCACACGGTTTACCGTCTGAGTTATCGCAGGAGGCGCTTGCTGCATAAGTGCGACCGTGACGATGCCCGTCGCGATGGACGTGACAAAACTCACGAGGAGAGTGAGCAACACTATCTGAGACTTGTTGAGCTGCTCGATATCCATGGTGCAACTATAGCATGAGGGTTTTGTGAGACAATTTTAGAGAAAATGGCCGCGGCGCGGTGGATATCTCGCTCTGTCGTAGCCCGGCCGAGGGAGAAACGGATTGTCGAAGTAGCGCGATCCTCGTTCACTCCGAGAGCCGCGACCACGTGCGAAGCCGTCTCCCCCGCATTGCAGGCACTCTTCGTCGAGACCGCGATGCCCTCCTTGTCGAGCGCGAGGACCAGATATTCGCTATTGGCGCCTGGGAGCGAGATATTCAAGATATGCGGCAGTGCATCGAGGACCGGCGTGTTCTCGATGAGTTGCGGCACGACCGTGCGCAAGGATGCCACGAGCGTGTCCCGTAGCTTCGAGAGCCGTAGCGATTCGGTCTCACGCAGTGCGCGCGCGACATCGAGGGCGGCAGCGAACCCGGTGGCAAGCGCAGGGCTTTCGGTGCCTGCGCGCAATTCTCGCTCCTGACCGCCACCAAAGCTCTGTGGCGCAAGCTGTACGCGATTGGAGAGATAGAGTGCAGCGATGCCGCGAGGGCCGTGCACCTTGCCTGAGCCGATGACGGCGAGGTCCACGCCCAACGTATGCACGTGCGGGACTTTGTAGAGCGGCGCCTGCCCCATGTCGGTGTGGAAGATGGGCGCGGCGATACCCAGTTCCTCGGCGCGCACGCTCGATGCCCGCGAAAGAGTACGCAGGGGCTGTAAGACGCCGATCTCGTGATTGCCCCACCCGATCGACATGAACACCGTCTCTGGTCGCATGGAGCGCGTCAGGACTTCGGCTGAAAAGCGACCGCTCGCATCCGGTGTGATATGCGTGACCATCCCGCCGAGTCGTTCGACTTCGCCGAAGCTCTCGAGCACCGAGGGGTGTTCGATCGCGGACACGATCCAATGCGTCTGCGTGAGCGAGCCATGCTGCCGCAAGAGCTGCTGCGCATACCCGACGATCGCAAAATTGTTCGCCTCGGTGCTCCCAGAGGTGAAGATGATCTCACGCGGCTTTACGGCGAGTTCCCTGGCGATGGAGGCACGAGCATCATCGAGGACGCGCTTTGCCTCACGCCCCTCCTTATGGCTGGCGCCAGGATTACCAGAAAGCCGTGCGGCGCGCGCGTACGCGCGCGCCGCTTCATCGCAGACAGGCGTCGCCGCAGCATAGTCGAGATAGATGCGCTTCTGAGAAAAGGGCCACATGGCAGTATTGTGCAGCGGATTGGCGAAAGAGGCAAAAATAGCGTATAATAGCGGCACTTCGCGTATGTATCGCGCCGCCGCCTATGTCCAAGTCAACCGAACGTCCTCCTATCGTCGCCGTATTGGGTCATGTCGATCACGGTAAGTCGACGCTCCTCGATTTCATACGCCATACCAATGTCGTCGCGGGCGAAGCTGGCGGCATCACGCAGCACGTCGCTGCATACGAGGTGGAGCACAAGGGCAAGCGCATCACCTTCATCGATACGCCGGGCCACGCTGCATTCCAGGCCATCCGCGCGCGTGGTGCAAAGGCGGCGGACATCGCTATCCTCGTCGTGGCGGCGGACGATGGTGTAAAGGCGCAGACGCTCGAAGCTCTCGCTTCCATCCGCGCTGCCAACACGCCGTTCGTCGTCGCCATCAACAAGATCGATAAGCCGAATGCGGATCTCTCACGCACACAGGCATCGCTCCTCGAAAAAGAGGTCTTTCTCGAGCAACTCGGTGGTGACATACCCTGGGCTGCCATCTCGGCCAAGACCGGCCAGGGCGTGGAAGAGCTACTCGATCTCCTGCTCCTTGTCGCAGAAGTGCAGGAACTGAAGGCGGATCCGGCGGCTCCCGCCACCGGCTACGTCGTCGAGGCGCATCGGGACCAGAAGCGCGGCATCGCAGCGACCCTCATCATCCGTGACGGCACCATCCGTACTGGCGAATTCGTACGTGCAGGTCATGGCATCTCGCCGGTCCGTATCATGGAGGATCACGCGGGTCGCACCCTCAAGGAGGCGACTTTCTCCTCTCCGGTCACGCTCGTCGGTTTCGACAAGTTACCTGATGTCGGCTCCGAGTTCTTCGTACACAAGAACAAGCGTGAAGCCGAGGATGCTCGCAATACATATCTCGGGAGCCAGAAAACGGTAGCCGCGCCGATACTGGCGGACGAGAATCCGGATCGGTTCCACATGCCGGTCATATTGCGTGTCGATACACAGGGTTCGCTCGACGCGTTGTTGCTCGAGATCCCGAAAGTAGGTGATGAATTTGCCGGTGTATCTCTCATGCTCGCGGGCATCGGCGATGTGTCCGAAAACGACATCAAGGCCGCGATCGCGGCAGCGGTTCCCGCCAAGAACATCGGACCTGCCGTGGTGATCGGATTCAATGTCGGCGTCGAGCGCGCTGCAGAAAATTTTGCTATCGAGCGCGGAGTCACGATCGAGAAGTTTTCTATCATCTACAAGCTCACCGAGCGCCTCGCAGAACTCCTCAAGAAGAATGCGCCGTCGCGCGAGATCGAGGAGGTCGTCGGCAAGGCGAAGCTCATCAAAGTGTTCTCGTCGCGACACGATGAGCATCTCATCGGAGCCGGCGTCTTGTCTGGCACGATCCGGAAGGGTTCTACCATCCGGGTGACCCGCCGCGGCGCTCCGGTAGGCACGGGCACGATCGTCTCGATGCAGCATAATCGCCAGGCGGTCGATAAACTCGACACCGAGGGTGAATTCGGCGCGCAGATCGCCCTTGAGGCTGAACCGCTTGCAGGAGATACGATCGAGTGTATCGTGACCACTACCGTATGAATACCGAAGCCCCCAGCCGCCGCCAGACCCAGATCGCAGAGCGCATCGCGCAGCTCTCTGGCGAATTCTTCGCGCGCGAATCCAACCGCGAGTCGCTCATCACCGTCACCCGCGCAGATATCGCCGCCGATCTCAAGAATGCGACAGTCTACATCTCTGTCTTGCCGAAAAGCGCCGAGGAGAAGGCCCTCGCCTTCGCCAAGCGCGAACGAAGCGCCTTACGCGACTACGTGAAGAAGAAGGTGACTTTCTCGACCATCCCGACGATCGAGGTACGCATCGACGTCGGCGAGAAGAACCGCCAGCAGGTCAGTAAGTTTGTCTAGCGCTTTTTATCCTGCGGTTTCCTTGCTATTCTTCCCCCTACAGGTCCGGTGACGTATCTGGCTACGCGGAGAACTGCTTAGCCGGACTACATGACGCCATACCTAGGTTGCTTCATACGGTCCGGTGGCGAAGTCAGTTAACGCGGAAGTCTGCAAAACTTCTATGCGCCGGTGCAATTCCGGCCCGGACCTCAGACTAGTGACTAGTACCTAGTGACTAGTAAACATGCCGGGGTGATGGAATGGTAGACAGCGGGGACTTAAAATCCCCTGGTCGCAAGACCGTGCGGGTTCGAGTCCCGCCCCCGGTACCAACACTCTTGAACCCCGAGCATGCCTCGCGGTGATTAGAGTGTTTACCGGGGCGGGACTCGAAGGCGAGTGCAGGGACCCGTCGAGTGCGACGGGTAGCACGAGCAGGGCCGAGCGGAGACTTGTTGCGACGGCGACAGGTCGAGCGCTTGGCCGAGTCCCGCCCCCCTTCCTACCAAAGGCGCAGCGATGCCGAGCGAGCGCGCGAGGCCGCGAGCCGGGGTCGAGAGAATCCCGCGCGACGGCGCGGGATTACTCGTGACCGAGCCACGCCCACCCCTTCCTACCAGAGGCGCGGCAGACTCACCGCAGTCCACACGCTCGCGTAGTCATCTGTCCACGCCGTGTCGGCAGCCTTTGGCGGCCTTGAGTCGCTGCCTGCGAATGCCGCTGGTTTGAATACTCGTGAGTCACGCGCCAATAGTACCCAGGTTGTCGGCACTCCGAGCATGCCATGAGAACCGTCATCGCGGATGACCATCGATGCAAAGCCGCCGTCCGCAGCGAGTCGTATCACCTCGGGAGCAAGATCCAAGTACCTATTGGATATATGAAATGCGATGATGCTCGCTTGATCAGCCAACGAGTTCGCATACACGTTCAGGGCTTCACGCGTCAGCAGGTGCAGCGGTATGGAATCGCTATTAAATGCATCGATAGCGAGGATGTCGTAACTATCGCGTTTCGCGGCACTTCCCTCTTGAGAAAGGGTCACCCGACCATCTCCTATACGGACATCAACGCCCGCACAGCCTGAGAGATAGCCGAAATCATCTCGTGCGACCCGCTCGATCCGCGCATCGATCTCGTAGAAGACAAACGAGTCCCCCGCTTTGCAATACGCGGCAAGCGACCCGGTGCCCACTTCGGGTATCGGGCGTGCCGTCGCATACGAACGTGCTACGAAGGGGGCGCTGCGGGTGGGGACGGTCGGTCTGGGCGTGTAATAGGTGGTCGGTTCGGTACTGGAAGCACCGAGGAGCTCCATCCCGTGCAGCGTACGGCCATGGACAAGTGCGGTCGCTACAGGCATGCGCACTACTGTCGTAACCCCGTAGAAATTGCGCTCACGCTGACCTATCCCCATGTTCGCATTCGAGAGCCTGTCTTGGGCGACGAACGCCGTGCCCGCGATAAGGACGCCCACGGAGGCGATGACCTTGAGCATCCGCTCGTATCTCGGGCCGCCGTGACACCGCCGAGACATACTGATAGACACGAGTGCGACCGCTGCCATGGCCAGTGGGAATTCCCAGTAGTCGCTGAACACGATCGGCGCGAGGAATGCGACGAGCACAGTTCCGACGAACCCTCCGAAAGAGAGCACGAGGTAGAAGAGCGGCAACTGGGCAGCTGGAGGACGCAACGCATACAGGCTCGCGTGACATCTGAGAGAGCCCGCAAAAAGCAGCGCGAGGTACGCGAGCATCTGAAGGCCGATCAGCGGATTTGCAGCAGGCGTAAGACCAAAAGCTGCCGCTGCGGCCACGATCGCCAGCATACTTGTCGCACCTGAATGGCCGTACCCGCTGAACGCAAGGATAAATGTGAAAAGGTATATCGCAAGCGGTATGGTCCACAAGAGCGGTATCGGCGCGATGACCTGCGTCAGCTGTGTCGTGATAGTCACCAGTAAGACTGCGGGCAAAGTGGCCAGCCCGAGCCAGCGCAGCACGATCGTCCGTGGCACGTGAGCGATTTCTACGTCTGTGTGAGACGAATATTTTTGAGCATACGACAACCACAGCATCAGCAGTGCAAAGACCACGACGCCGGATCGCCAAACACCGAGCGAAACGCTGAGCGTAAACGATGGTTCGACAAGAAACGGGTACGCGAAAAGGGCCGCAAATGACGCGGCGTTCGAAAGTGCATAGAGTCGATACGGCTCACCGAATGTCTGTGCGTACCATCGCTGCAGCAGCGGTCCCGTGGATGCTAAGAAGACGAATGGGACTCCGATCCAGCGAGTGAGCGTGAGAAGAACTGCGAGCAGAGGCTGAGAGTGGTCGACCACCGGCATCTGCATGCTTGCGAGCGCTACGACAGAGCACAGAGCAAATGCCACGTGAGCCCGCCCTTGCCACCTGCCGGCGTACCGGGTTAAGAGATACGCATAGGCATACCCGACACAGAGCATGCCAGTGAAGAACAGCAGGCTTCCGGCCCACACTGATGTAGAACCTCCGAAATACGGCAGGATGCGCTTGCCCATCATCGGCTCGATCAAGAACAACAAGAACGCCGCAGCTGCTATCAAGACTCCATAGGCATTGCGCCCGCGTGTCATCGAGGCATTCTAGCATCCGCTGCGACTCATGGTGATTTCATGTATACTGGCCGGGTAACGGCGTACCATGCGTACTCTTCTCCATGTTTCTGACCTGCATTTCGGACGGGCCGATGCGTCGGTCCTCGATGCTCTGCACCAGTCTCTCCGGGCCTTGAAACCAGACCTCGTCATCGTCTCAGGAGACCTCACACAGAGCGCAGAGCCACAGGAATTCACGGCAGCGCGCGAATTTCTGCGCGCGATCGAGACCCACGGCACGCGCTATCTCGCGATCCCAGGCAATCACGATATCGCCCCTGTCACGCGACCGCTCGAGCGTGTCTTTTCTGCATACCAGAACTATCGGGCCTTCATCTCAGAAAATACGGAGCATTTCTTCCACGATGAGGAGATCGCGGTCGCCTGCATCAACACGGTTCAGCGCTCGCAGTACGCTAATGGTCGCATCACACGCAAACAGGTCGATGCGGCGCAATCATGGCTTGCCCGATTCCCCGATCACCTCAAGATCGTCGTGACGCATCATCCGCTGAGACCGAATGCTCAGCGCATGGGCCATCTCACCTGTCTGAGCGGCAAGCGCGCACATCGCCATCTTTCCGAGATCACCGACGTATTTATGAGCGGACATAGACACCATTCGCATGTGGAGCGATTGCACGCGCTCGACATCCATGCCGGTACCCTTTCATCACGATTGCGCGGTGAACCGCCATCATTCAATCTCGTGACCATCGACGACGAACGTATCTCGGTGGGCACCTATCACTACGCACCGCAGTCGGGTTTCGCGCATGTCCGGACCACAGACGTGTCACGGACCAAACATCCTCGCCCACTGAGGCAGCGCATAGACAGGCACCTGCGCAATATCAAGATGCTGAAGTCGAGTGTGAGGATGTAAAAGTTTTCTTGGCGGC
>CAYOHS010000030.1:0-10408 GCA_964403865.1 uncultured Candidatus Saccharibacteria bacterium | reverse complement strand
GTCGTCTGATATGAGGAGAGCGCCCACAGCTCGAAGAGCACCATCCCGACGCCTGCGACGATGGTATCGGCCCAGAGGATGCCGCGGGTGACGGGCGAGGTGAAAGCGGCGAGGCATGCGAGTACGAGCGCGCCGAGCACATCGAATGGGAGCTCGTTGGGAAGATCGCTGCCGTAGAACGGCGCTCCGACGAGAAGGACCGCTGCAGCAAAGAGCATCAGCTGGCGGATGATGTCGCCGTAGTAATGAGCGACCGGGTGCTCGCGGTAGAGCCACGGTTCCTGAGCGGAATAATCGATGCGGTCTCCGGGTACGTCGTTGCGTATCATAGGCCTACAGCATATACCGTAATTTTCGGGTGCGCGAGAGCGTTATTCACGCAATCGCGCCAGGGCGATGAGTGCATCGGGACTATCTTCGCCGACCGTCCGGACTCGCCTTTCGGCCCCACAGCGCTCGCATTTGTGGATGATGATGTACCCAGGCGTCGCCCCTTCTATCCGGATCGGGCGCATGAGCCCGCCGCAGGTATCTGCCCTATCACCCGGCATGACATCCACGTGCTTGCTCCATAAACACTTCGGGCAATGGTTGGTATAACCGTTGCCCTCTACCGCCGTACCGCAGTGCGCGCACACGAAATCTTCTTTGCGACGTTGGAATCCCATATCACTGCACGGTGACGGTCTCAGACTTGGAGAACGGTGTCCCATTTGCCGCGGTGCAGGTGAGGATGAAGACGAGTGAACCTGTCGGGAGCGATGATGCCGTTATGGACTTCGTCCCCTCCTCTCCTGTCGCGAGCTTCTGATTATTGAGTGAGACGGCACACGAGCCCTGCTTCATATTGAGTGTCGTCCAGGAAAGCATCACCGAGCTCGAGCGAGAGACGACGTGCTGCTGGGCGTAGATGAACCCTATGGATGGCGCGCCGGGCACGATCACTTGTGGAGGATTTTTCGGAGTAGTCGGTTGTAATGCCTGCTGCAGAGTATTCGCCGCTGCATTCGAAGATGTGAGCGCGCTGTATGGCGACGAGCCCAGCTGCTGGCTTATCGGCGTCCCTGTCTGTGACGCGTTCGTCTGAATCGGCGCCGGCGAAGCTGATGCATATGGTGAGCCTGACGGCTGCATCGCGTAATAGGGCTTCGAGGTCGGGGTGCCGAGATAGCCCTGGCCATACGGGGTGTTGACCGCCGTATATCCTGCTGGATTCCCTGCCCCATTGCCCAGATCACCATTTATATGTCCTGCCGCTAAAAGCGCATCAAACGCAACTCTTGCTGGGCCCGATGGCTCGGCAGTGCGCGAGCCTCCTGGGACGGACAGGACACGGTACGTCGCCTGTGTCGTATTATTACAGCCCATGAGAAGAGCGCTCGCCAATTCTGCACGAGCATCGACTGTGACACTGCCTATACGAGAATGCGGGCCCCTCTCCACGACGGTAGCGATCTGGCACACTCCATTTTTTAGATTACAAACCTCCATGCGTGTTCCGAAAGGAAACGTGCGATGTGCAACGCCATATACCGGTTGACCTTGCCACGTGGTGCATGACCCCGACGCGCAACGATTGTTGTCTTCCTTATCGACACAACTGCCAGAACTTCCGAACGAAGATAATTTCGTATACTCAAGATATCCGACGCGAGAGTCCGCACATTGTGGGTCACCGTTCGGATTCCCCGTAACATCGCCCGCTTTGCAGTTTCCCGCATTTGAAAGACTGCATGCCTGCTCACATTGCGCGGGAGGAACTACCATTTCTGGTCTCGGATCGCTCCGCGGAGCTGCAATGATCGGGTTTGTGCTGACAAGCTTCCAATCACCTGACTGGCCGGGCGTCAGGATGGCGTGCGCTGACAACGGGACGATAAGTACGACGCCAGAGAGGGCCGCGAGCACGTAGCGGTTCATGCAGATAAGTATAACGTGATAGGACCTGCTTGGACGCCATGTCTGTGCACAAATCTCGTCCGATCTACAACAACACCACCGCTCTCCCTTGCGAGCATTCCAGCACGCCGTTCTCGATAGGAAATTCCTTCGTGCTTCCGCTCCCGTCCTTGATGCGCACCGTCCCCTTCTTGAGCGTGGTGACGAACGCCTCATGCTTGGGCAAGAGCGTGAATTCGCCCGACGTGCCCGGCAGCGTCACGGAAGCGGCTGCGCCGTCGAACAGAGTCTCGCCGACCGATGCCACGACCAGTCGGAACGTGTTCACGTGGCTTTGCATAGGTTAGGCCTGCTTAGCTGCCGCGACGACCTCGTCGATGCCGCCCTTCATATAGAAGGCGCCTTCGTCTATCGAATCGTGCTTCCCGTCGAGGATCTCGGCGAATGAGCGGATGGTGTCTGCGAGTGACACGTACTTGCCCGGCTTGCCGGTGAACACCTGCGCGACGTTGAACGGCTGCGAGAGGAAGCGCTGGATCTTGCGCGCGCGATAGACGAGCTTCTTGTCCTCGTCGGAAAGCTCTTCGATACCGAGGATCGCGATGATGTCCTGAAGGTCCTTGTAGCGCTGGAGGACGCGCTTCGTTTCATTTGCAACACGGTAGTGCTCCTCGCCGACGATGTGCGGCGCGAGTGCGGTGGAGTTGGATTCCAACGGATCGATCGAAGGATAGATACCGAGCGATGCGAGCTGACGCGAGAGCACGACGGTCGAGTCGAGGTGCGAGAAGGTCGTCGCCGGAGCCGGGTCCGTGAGGTCGTCGGCCGGGACGTAGATTGCCTGCACCGAGGTGATCGAGCCTTCGGTCGTCGAGGTGATGCGCTCCTGGAGCTGACCCATCTCTTCTGCGAGTGTCGGCTGATAACCCACCGCCGACGGCACGCGACCGAGGAGCGAGGACACTTCCGAGCCTGCCTGGACGAAACGGAAGACGTTGTCCATGAAGAAGAGTACGTCCTTGCCGCCTTCGTCGCGGAACGCCTCGGCCATGGTGAGGCCGCTGAGCGCCACGCGTGCGCGAGCACCCGGTACTTCGTTCATCTGACCGAACACGAGCGCGGTCTTGTCCAAGACGCCCGAGTCTTTCATCTCGCCGTAGAGGTCGTTGCCCTCGCGGACGCGCTCGCCGACACCGGCAAACACGGAATATCCGCCGTGCTCGGATGCGACGTTGTGGATGAGTTCCTGGATGAGCACCGTCTTGCCGACGCCTGCGCCGCCGAAGAGGCCGACCTTACCACCCTTGATGAAGGGTGCGAGAAGGTCGATGGCCTTGATGCCGGTCTCGAAGACCTCGGCCTTGGTGGACTGGCGGATGTACGGAGGCGGATCACGATGGATAGGAAGGCGTGGCGACTCCTTTCCGACAGCCTCTTTGCCATCGATCGGCTCACCGATCACATTGAACATGCGGCCGAGGGCCGCGGAGCCCACCGGGACCGAGATCGGGGCGCCCGTGTCGGTGACTTCGGTGTCGCGCGCGAGACCAGCCGTCTCACCCATGGCGATGCAGCGAGCGCGGTTGAGGCCGAGGTGCTGGGCGACCTCGAGGACGAGCCTGCCGCCGGCATGCTTGATGACGAGGGCGTTCTTGATGGCGGGGACGCCATCCTCGAATTTGACGTCGACGACCGGACCGATAACCTGGGTGACTGTGCCTGTGGACATAGGGGAGATATTAAACCAAAAATAAGAAATAAGAAAGCTATATTATGAGCGGTTTTTCATCGTCTTCAGACTAGCAACGATGATACGGATATATTCGTCTGACTCTCGGATAAGACCCTCGATTGCAGTCTGCTCCTTGATGCCGTAGGCGGAAAGCACTTCGAGCCAGTATCGTGTCTCCCGAGCTGACTGGAGTGCGATATGAAAGTAATTCTTGAATCCGGCTTTCGTGTTTGCGCCGTGAGCTTCGGTCAGATTCGCCCCTATCGAGCAAGCGCTGCGGATCACCTGATTGAAGACCGGTCCGAGTACCCTATCTGCCGCATGCTCGTGTGCAAGTCGCATGACGGAAACGGAATATTGTATCAAACGCATCTTGAGCGGATCTTCATTTTTCATATCTCTGATTTCTAGTTTCTTATTTTCTCTCCCCTACTTCATCGCCTCGATACCAGAGGTGATCTCGGATATCTCGCGCGTGATGGAAGCCTGACGGATCTTGTTGAAAAGGCGGGTGTACTGCTTGGCGCGCTCCTTGGCGTTGTCAGTCGCGCTCTTCATGGCGACCATGCGTGCCGAGTGTTCCGACGCCTTGTTCTCCAAGAGCGCGTGGAAAACGGCGATGTTGAGGAGCTTCGGCAAGAGGACCCCGAGCACAGTCTCTGCATCCGGCTCGATGGTGTACGGCGCGGTAGCCTCGGACTCGCTTTCCGACGGAGCCGGGGCGTACTTGCCGCGTGCGGGGCGGATGCCCGTGACGAAATCGTGCATCGTCTGCGGCAATACCGGCACGATCTGGCGCGCGGTCGGATGCTGTTCGAAGGTCGAGATGAAATTCTGGTAGACGACGATCGCGGCACCGACTTCCCCGCTCTCGTGTGCAGCAAGGAGCGCGTCGGTGATCGAGCGGACATCGGATTCGGAAACGTCGTCGCTCACGTTCTCGTGGCGCAGCCGCACCTCGTAGCCGCGGTTGGCGAAGTATTCTGCACCACGGCGACCGATGCCGATGATGACGACATCCTGTACCGAAAGCCCGCGCTCACGGATCTCGGCTTCTGCCTTCTTGATGACGGCGCTGTTGAGCGAACCCGCGAGACCTTTGTCGCTAGTGACGACGATGATAAGTGTCTTGCCCGAGTGCGATTGCATCAAAGGATACCGCGAGAGATCCGCCGAGCCCGCCAAGCGCTCGAGCGCAGAGAGTGCCGCGGCGGCGTAGAGGCGGCTCGAGAGTGCGCGCTCTTGCGACTTGCGCATCTTCACGGCCGACACCGCCTCCATGGCACGGGTGACGGTCGACGTCTTCTTGACGCTGATGATCTTGAGCTTGATGTTCTTGAGTGAGGCCATATGTCCTAGTGTCTTAGGTGAGCGACATTCCGTGATTCGGAAACGGCGAGCGCGAGCGCCCTTTCGAGGCTTCGAACCACTTCTGAGTAGTCAGTGAGAAGCTTGCGTGTCGCTGCGATCTCTTCTCTCAGACCTTCCGAATTTGCAATCGTGAAGTTATCAGGTTCGTTTATGAATCTCTGGAGGGCATGCACCTGTTTCTCCAATATCGTCTCCATCATCTTTGCTGAGTCTAATCGAGCAGCAATCTCCTGCATGACCACAAACGGCTGATCTTGTTCCCGCGGCTGGATGGTAGATCTGGGCAACTGGTCAGGCGAAGCCATAGAGATTACATCTACCGCGTCTCAGCAAAGAGCTCCTTATGCGCCACGCGGAATTCGTCGTTGGCCTTGTTCAAGGCGAGCTTAGTGTCGTCGGAGAAGAGGCCCGACTTCTTGATCTCGGCGAGGGTGTCGCCGTAGTTGCTCTCGTAGAACGAGAGGAGGGCTGCTGCGGCCTCGCGCACGCGCGCGACCGGTACTTCGGCAAAGAGCTTGTGCTGTGCGGCCAAGAGGAGCGCTGCCTGCTTTTCCATAGCCAAGGGCTCTCCGTTGCGCTGCTTGAGGATCTCCACCATGCGCTGACCGGATGCGATACGATCGGCGGTCGCCTTGTCGAGATCCTGTGCGAACTGCATGAATGCCTCCAGCTCGCGGAACTGCGCGAGTTCGAGCTTCAAGGTACCCGCGACGGACTTCATGGCCTTGGTCTGCGCATCACCACCGACGCGCGAGACGGAGATACCGACATCGACTGCCGGGCGGAGTCCCTTGTTGAAGAGGCTACCGTCGAGGAAGATCTGACCGTCGGTGATGGAGATGACGTTGGTCGGGATGTATGCCGAGACGTCGCCTTCCTGGGTCTCGATGATCGGGAGCGCGGTGATAGAACCGCCGCCCTTGGCATCCGAGAGGCGCGCAGCGCGCTCGAGCAAGCGAGAGTGGAGATAGAAGATGTCGCCCGGATACGCTTCGCGACCTGGCGGACGGCGCAAGAGAAGCGAGAGCTCGCGGTACGCGACAGCCTGCTTGGAGAGATCATCGTAGATGATGAGGACGTCGCGTCCGCTGTCCATGAAGTACTCGCCGATAGCGACGCCGGCAAACGGTGCCAAGAACTGGAGCGCGGCCGGCGCAGAAGCCGGTGCGTCGACGACGATGGTGTATTCCATCGCACCTTCCTCCTTGAGCTGCTGCACGATGCGTGCGGTCTTGCTCTCCTTCTGGCCGATAGCGACGTAGATGCAGATCGGGCGCTTCTCCTTCGATTCGTTCTTCTGCGCGATGATCGTGTCGATGGCGATGGTGGTCTTGCCGGTACCGCGATCACCGATGATGAGCTCGCGCTGACCGCGACCGATCGGGATGAGTGCGTCGATAGCGATGATACCGGTCTGGAGCGGTGTCGAGACGTGCTTGCGATCGATGACGCCGTACGCCTCGCGCTCGACGTTCATCATGGTCGGCTTCTTGAACGGACCCTTGCCGTCGATCGGCTGACCGAGCGCATCGACGACGCGGCTGATGACCTCTTCGCCAGACGGGACCGAGAGGACCTTGCCGGTGGAGCGCACGGTCATACCTTCGGAGACACGCGACGTGTCGCCCAAGATGGCGGCGCGGACGCCGTCCTCTTCGAGATTGAGGATGAGGCCCATGACCTCGACTCCTCCTTCCATCGCCTCCTTGAGGTGCTTGCCCTTCCCTTCTTCGAAGATGACGATCTCGCTCATCACGGCCTTGGAGAGCCCTTCGATGGCGACGACGCCGTCACCGACCGAGGTGACATGCCCGACGTGCGCTTCGTGCGCAGACGGGGTGAATCCCTCGATCTCCTTCACTATCTTCTCGATTACTGCTGAATCCATAAGCTAAGCCGTGACGCGATTAAATATTTCTAATAGATGCTTCTTGTAGCTCGCATCGACGAGCATATCCTGATGCTCCAATCGCCACCCGCCGATCAGAGACTCGTCGACATGCACGTCGTGCTTGGCTACCTGCGCAAACTTTCCTGCCGCTGCGAGTGCTTGGTGCGCATCGTGCTCGCGCGCGACGAAGAGCTTGGTGCTCTTCTTGGCGCCCTCGCGCTGTGCGACACGTGCGAATGCCTTGGCGATACGCGGCATGAGGGCACTGCGGCTCTCACGCTTGAGGCGCTCGGCGAGCGCACGCACCGCCTTTGTGGCATCGGTGCCGTTCGTTATCGCCGTATAGAGTGCCTGTGCGTATGCAGTCTCCATAGCTAGTGTTTTGCTGCGAGGATCTTCTCGGCAGCCAAGAGCGCGGCCTTCGCGATCTCTTTCTCGCTCTCGGCCATCGCGCGACGTTTCGATTCCTCGGCGCCGGCCTGTGCTTCCTTGAGCAGCGCATCGGCCTTGGAGCGAGCACCCTCGACGATCTCGGTGCCCTTTTCCTCGGCGCGGACACGGGCCGCCGCGACGAGCCCTTCGGCCTCGCGCGCACCGGCTCCGACGAGCTCCTGGCTCTCTGCCTGAGCAGCGGCCAATCGCTGCGAGGCCGCTTCGGCGGCAGCCACGCCCTCCGCGATCTTCTTGCGACGCTCGTCGATGAGGTTCATCAGCGGCGTGTACAAGAAGTACGAGAGCGCGGTAAGCAGCACGGCGAAGTTGATCACCTGTGTGAGCAGGAGCTTGCCGTCGATACCGAATGTCGAGAAAAGTTGGTCCATACGTCTAGAGTGGTAATTCGACTTATTCTGGATGCAAGGCTAGGCGGGCGAGGCTTCTCAAGCGAGCCGTACAAGACCGTACGGTGAGCGCTGAGGAGTCGAAGCCCAACGACGCATTGCGCCAGAATCAGGCGAATTAAACGAACTTGATGATGAAGGAGACGACCAGGGCGAGGATACCGAGAGCCTCCGCGAAGACGATCGCGAGGATCATGTTGGAGACGACCTTGCCGGAAGCCTCAGGATTGCGGCCGATGGCCTCCATCGCCTTGCCACCGATCATACCGATACCGATAGCCGGGCCGAAGACACCGAGACCTGCTGCGAGTGCCATGCCGATAAGCTTTGCTGAATCTGCGTCCATACCGTTTTTTCTACTCTACATTCAATAATAATGAGATGGCTCATCCTAGCACAAAAGCCCCTGGGTGGCACGCCTAGTGGGCGTGCTCATCCGCATGGGCGTCGGTGATAGCGAGCTTGATGAAGAAGAGGGTCAGGAGGGCGAAGACGGCGGCCTGGATGAAGCCCACGAAAAGCTCGAAGCTCATCAAGGGCACCGGGACGATGTATGGGGCGAAATACCCCACTACTGCGAGCAATACCTCGCCGGCGAAGATGTTGCCGAAGAGACGGAACGAGTACGAGATGAGGCGTCCGACCTCCGAGACGAGCTCGATGATGCCGACGACGAAGTTCAAGGGCGACGAGAAGTTGATGAACTTACCGGTGTAGCACCAGAAGCCGAGCGCGGCGACACCAGCGATCTCGATCATGATCACCGCGATGATCGCGAGCGCGAGCGTGACATTGAGATCGGTATTGACCGAGCGGAAGAGCGGGATGAATCCTTCGCCCGAATGGAATCCGAGCGAACCGACGCCCGGGATGAACTCCAAGAGATTGGAGGTGAGGATGAAGAAGAATATCGTAAGGAGGAGCGGGAGGTATTTGGATGCCACCTTCTCGTTCTCGAGGGTCTCGGTCATGAAATCGCGCACGAAGGTGATGATCTCCTCGAAGACCATCTGCACCTTGCCGGGCACCATCTTTGCACGACGACCGACGACGAACGCCGCGACGATGAGTATCGCCATGGCGACCCAGCTGGTGACGAGCGTGTTGGTGATGGGAAGCCCGTGGAAAATACCGAGTTGTTCGGCCTTGAGCTCGACGTGGATGCCGCCCTCGTGGGCCGCCTCCGCCGGTGCGGACTCGGTGCGTTCGACAGATGGGGCGTCGTAGAGCGTGGGTACTGGGGCTGCTTCTGGCATGGGCGCTATTCTAGGCTATTTTTGTGGGTTTTTCCAGCAGATTTTAATACAAAAGAAAAGGGGGAGACCGCGTCGCAAAGGACGTTCGCTCCCCCACCGTCGACACACGTCACATCCGGAATCGAACGCGGTCTAGGGTCCCAAAAATATAGCACAGAATTATGTCCCCTCCTGCCAGCCGGTGAGGTATTCCTCTTGTTCCTTGGTGAGCGTGTCGATGGTGAGACCCATGCTCGCGAGCTTGAGGGTCGAGACCTGGTTCTCGATCTCGTCTGTCACCTCGTAGACCGCAGGCGGAAGCTTCTCTTTCTGCGTCGCCATCCATGCGCAGGCGAGCGCCTGGGTAGCGAAGCTCATGTCCATCACGCTGGCGGGGTGGCCCTCGGCGGCGGCGAGATTCACGAGGCGGCCTTCGGCGAGGACATTGATACGACTCGAGCCGACGGTGTACTCATCGACATTGGGGCGCACTGCCATACGCGACGATGCCGCGATCTTCTTGAGCGCGACGAGATCGATCTCGACGTCGAAGTGACCGGAGTTGCAGACGATAGCGCCGTCTTTTATCACCTTGAAATGCTCCTCGCGGAGGACGGCCTTGTTGCCGGTGACGGTGCAGAAGATATCGCCGATCGCCGCCGCCTCGCTCATCGGCATGACGCGGAATCCGTCCATCGCCGCTTCGAGCGCCTTGACCGCATCGATCTCGGTGACGATGACATTGGCACCTGCGCCGCGTGCACGCATGGCCAGGCCCTTGCCGCACCAGCCGTAGCCGGCGACGACGAAGTTCTTGCCCGCGATCAAGGTGTCGGTCGCGCGGATGATGCCATCGAGCGTGGACTGACCCGTTCCGTAGCGGTTGTCGAACATGTTCTTGGTCTTCGCATCGTTGACGGCCACCACTGGCATCTTGAGTGCGCTATCTTTGTGCATCGCGCGCAGACGGATGACGCCGGTCGTGGTCTCTTCGGTGCCGCCATACATCGTGGCGAGGAGTTCCGGGTGCTTGGTATGGATGGTGGTCACGAGATCGGCGCCGTCGTCCATGGTGAGGTTCGGCTTCTTGGCGATGAGGGTCTCGATATGCTCGAAGAATTCTTCGGTGGTCTCCCCTTTCTTGGCGAAGGTCGGGATGCCGTATACCTCGTTGAGCGCAGCGACGACATCGTCTTGGGTCGAGAGCGGATTGCTCGCCGCAAGATATACCTCGGCACCGCCGGCTTTGAGCGCGCGGACGAGATTGGCCGTCTCGCAGGTCACGTGCAGCACAGCGGCGAGGACCTTGCCCTTGAGCGGCTGGTCCTTGGCGAATTGCTCACGCACCTGCTTGAGGACCGGCATATCTCGCTCGGCCCACTCGATACGCTTCTGCCCTTTCTCGATGAGGTTTTTGTCAGTCATGCGCGGGATTGTAGCA